>NZ_PREV01000026.1:2275000-2581423 GCF_002959965.1 Microbulbifer pacificus | reverse complement strand
TCGCTGCTCGGCAGACAAAACATCTGTCATTCTGACACTCCCAATCAAGCAGTCCCAAGATTCCTAAGCCACCGTTATTTACTCAACATTTTTTATTCTATCCCTCACTCTCTAAGACAAGGCATTTCCTTTTAGGAAAATTTTTAACATATTCTCCTTGCTTTTCGAAAGGAGATAATACGTCTGTATCTGCACCCTTTAATTTGATACTTATCGACCCAGAGCAGCTATGCTTCCTTGATCCGCCTTTACTAGGCAATAATTCCGATAAATGCTGATCACTTAGTGATTCCTCTCCAACACAGCAAGCTTCCGATAGCTGCGTACACGCTACTCCAGCAGTACATACTGACGCTTTGATACCATTTAAAACTTCAACTCTGGGATTTGAATGACGATTCCTACCATTTGAAAAAAGTACAATTTCCGGTTCAACAAGATCACAAAGTTCTTTCGCGAAATTCACTGCATCTCCAGCATGAGGAAGGCCCCCATGATGCGGAAAGACTAGTATCTTTGATTTTATACAGCTTCCTTCTGATTTTATAAAATCCAGAGAGCTGGAACTCATATCTCCAGGAATCAACGCGATACTATCGCCATCTTGCATTAACTTAAGAACGACTGACATTTCGTTAGCGTCTAAATTTTTTCCTAAAATGCTCTCGGTTCCCGGCCAGGTTACGCAATCAACCGGGCATGGTGACAAGACAGAAAGCTCAAAATCCTGGTAAACAAAATTATCTAAATCAGCATTAATAGAAACTTGGATTCTAGTTCCCTTGGCTTGCCTTGCATATTTTAGAGCACTTCTAAAATCATCTCATATTTTAGTTTTTTTAGCGCTGTCACTATTAACATATACCTTAGAAACTTCAATCTCATCGTCCATCAAAAGCGCCACTACACCAGCGACATGATCTGCATCAGCATTTGAGATGATAATACTATCGATCTTTTCTATTTGCAGAGACTCCAACGCGCCCTGGACTGTACTGCCAGGCGCAGCACCTACAATAACGACATTGTTCGCAGAGTGAATAATTGTGCTATTCCCATGGCAGACATCAAGTATTGTAAATTCAACCGAGGCCATCTGAATCCTCTAGCGAAATTCGCCGCGCATTTCATCGCAGGCAAATCTATTGAACATGTGAGCGTTCAGGTAAGACCAGAGGGAAGACTGAGACGACGTGAGTTGAGCTGCCACCTCTAATATTGGGGTAGTGCAAACACGGGTACATCTAGCGCGTACTGTTCTCATCTAATTACGCCGCTACCTACGCCCATTCCTCGCGCTGCTCGACCAAAAAATCAATCAACGCTCGTATCTTTGTCGGCATCTGCGCTCGCGAAGGCACATACAAAAAGAACCCCGGAAAAGGCTGGCACCAGCTCTGCAACACCCTCACCAGCGAGCCATCATCAAGATACTGCTGTACGCACAGATCCAGGTGCTTTATCACACCCACACCATTAAGCGCAGCGCGCAGCATACTTTCGTCATCATTGAATACCCCGTTGCCCTTCGGCTCGAATACCAGGGTGCGCCTGTCAGCATCCGGCGATGTGAAGGACCAGCGGTCGATGATGCCACTGGAGGTAAACCGAAAGGCGAGGCAGTTGTGCTGCAGCAGGTCATCGGGTGTTTCCGGCGTGCCGTGCTTGGCGAAATATTCCGGGGAGCCGACGATCGCCATCGACATCGGCGGTGTCACCGGTACAGCCACCATATGTTCAGCCAGACTTTCCCCCAGGCGAATGCCGACGTCCATGCCACTGGAAATGATATTGGAAAGGCCATCATCCATAACCAATTCCAACTTTAATTTCGGGTAGCGCGCCAGGAAGGTTTCCATCTTTGGCTCCAGCAATACCCTGGCTGCCACTCTCGATGTATTGATCCGTATTACCCCGGACGGCTCTGCCTGCGATTCCCCCACCCCAGAGACTGCCCGGTCAACCGATTCAATGGCCGGGGCAAGAACATCAAACAGGCGCTGCCCATCTTCGGTCAGCGACATGCTGCGCGTACTGCGATTCAGCAGCCGCACATTCAGCTGCTGTTCCAGCGATTTCAGGTGCTGCGACAGGGCTGCGCGGGATACCTCCCCCTCCTCTGCCGCCTTGGTAATGCTGCTGTGACGCGCGATACGCACAAACCACACTAGAGATGGATACAGCGAGGGATCGATGGCCATATTGTTAACCTGTACTTAACACTGATTTAAGTTTTAGCACGTTTTTCAAAATAAGGCCCGCGATTAGTATTTCCCCTGTCAGAGCACAACGGCTCAGAAAAACACTGAAACCGAAGCTACCAACATGAAGGGAACTGTCATGAAAAGCACCAGCATGAAAAGCATCAGCATCAAGAACCTCAACGGCCAGGGCGTCACCATCGCCGCCAACGTGTACTTCCCTGCCGACTTTGATGAAAGCCAGCAGTACGCCGCAGTCGTGGTATCCCACCCCGGTGGTGGTGTGAAGGAGCAGACCGCAGGCCTCTATGCCGAGCGACTGGCAGGCAGCGGCCTGGTCACGGTTGCTTACGACGCCTCTTACCAGGGAGCGAGCACCGGTACCCCGCGTCAGCTGGAGAACCCCTACATCCGCACCGAGGATGTCAGCGCGGTGATCGACTACCTGACCACGCTGCCATACGTCGACAACAACCGCATCGGCGCCATGGGTGTCTGTGCTGGCGGCGGCTACTCCGCCAATGCCGCGATCACCGACCGCCGTATCAAATCCCTCGCCACCGTCAGTGCCGTGAACATCGGCCAGATGTTCCGCAACGGCTGGGAGAACAACGTCAAGGATGTCGACGCACTGCCGTATGTCGTGGCGGGCTCCGACGCGCGCACCAGCGATGCCAACAGCGATGAACTGGGCACCCTGCCCCTCGCCCCAATGAAGGAGGAGGATGCGCCCAACGAAGAGCTGCGCCAGGCCTGGGAGTACTACCACACCGATCGCTGCCAGCACCCGAATGCGCCCGGTTTTATGACCGCTCGCAGCCTGAACCAGATCATCACCTATGACGCCTACAACCTGGCGGAGGCCTTCCTGACGCAACCGGTACTCACCGTTGCCGGAGACCAGGCGGGAAGCAAGTGGATGAGTGATGACCTGATCGCCCGCGCCGCCAGCAGCGACAAGACCATGCATGTCGTGAAAGGTGCGAACCACATGTCGCTGTACGACGTACCCGAGTATGTGGACGAAGCGGTATCGGTACTGACCCCGTTCTTCGCGCGCACGCTGAAGTAACTGAGTTCTATACGCGTAATGCTGGGGCACATTCTGTGTGTGCCCCGATTTAAAATTCGAGGTGATGTAAATGAGTAACGTAAGCATCCAGCACGTGAGCTATCAGAACCTGGGTTGGCAGTCTGCCGCTGACCTCTACCTGCCGCCGGGTTTTGATGACACCAAAAAATATCCGGCCATCGTCAGCACGCATCCGATCGGAAGCTGCAAGGAACAAACCTCCGGCAATATCTATGCGAAGGCACTGGCAGAAGCCGGATTTGTCACCCTCGCGTTTGATGCAAGCTTTCAGGGCGAAAGTGGTGGTTCCCCGAGATTTATCGAAGACCCGTCGATTCGCACATCCGACATCCGCTTTGCTATCGATTACTTGGTAACACTGCCCTATGTGGACCAGGACCGTATCGGGGCCATCGGTGTATGTGGTGGTGGCGGATACACCATTCACGCGGCGATTACCGATCACCGCATCAAGGCACTGGTCTCCATTACCGGCGTGAACTTCGGGCGTCTGATTCGGGAAGGGTTTAGTGAATTCGACCCCGTTTCTGCCCTGCAGGCCATGGGCAAACAGCGCACCGCCGAAGCACAGGGTGCAGAACGCCACGTGATTGACTATCTGCCACCTTCGGTGGAAGAAGGCCGGGCCAATGGCATCACCGACAGGGATGTGCTGGAAGCGACGGATTACTACAAGACCGCGCGCGGTCAAACGCCGAACGGTGCAACCAGTGGCCTGTTTTCGTTTAACAGCGCCGCCATGGGGTGGGATGCATTCCTCAACGCGGAAAGCCTGCTGACACAGCCGCTGCTTGTAGTCACCGGTGATATGCCGGGCGCCTTCGGTGCCTATCGGGATAGCTGGGAAATCTACGGGCGCGCCGCGTCGAAAGACAAGCAGATCTTCGTGGCTGAGGGCTTCTCGCATTACGACCTCTACGACAAACCCGAGCCTGTGGCGCTGGCCATGGCTGAGGTCCTGCCATTCTTCGAACGGCACTTATAAGACGACGCGCCGCGATGAAGTAATCCGGGTGCTTCAGGATAAGACACCCGGATTTATTTCAAGATAACAAGGCGACTGAACTCAGCCACTGGAAAGCTTCATCAACACCAGCCCCGAAACAATCAGAATCGCAGCACCAATCCTCATCGCATTTACCGGCTCCGCAAACACCATAATCCCGACGAGAAACGCACCAATAGCGCCAATACCCGTCCAGATGGTGTACGCGGTACCAAGAGGAATAGTTCGCATGGCCACAGCCAACAGCCAGAAACTGCCGATCATTGTGACGAGGGTGATAATGGACGGGGTGAGCCGGGTGAAGCCGTGGGACTGCTTCATGGAAAAAGCCCAAATGACTTCAAGAGCGCCGGCGAGGAGAAGGTAAAACCAGGACATTGACTGCTCCGTTCTCAAACAGGGCCAGGTCGTCCTGGGAATTTCTACCCAAATTGGGGGAGGTCGTCCTCCTTCAGTTGGCGGGACAATAGCGTATGGCGGATGCTTGGGCAAGCTACTTCCTAAGAGCCTCTTTCAAACAATTCTCCTGTAACCAACCACCCATTGGAAAAAATTGACTGACTGTAAAGTCTGTATCAAAGGTAGGCACTGGAAGGAAACTGCGACGATCCTCTATTTCTCAATTCCGCCAAGTTACTGTGGAGCATTATTGGTGGGGCTAGAGTTGCATTAGTACTCAACTTAATTATCCCGATGCGATGGTGGTGAAGAGATGCAGGACGCAAACAAACTTCTGGTTTCCCTTTCGGTTTTTATCACACTTATCACCCCCGGACAGGCACATTCCCAATCGAACGCTTCCGTCCCACCTTCTATCGTAACTTCGGACAAAGTGGAGTCGCGGATTGGCACGCTTGAGTTCCAGGACGGCATGCCCAGTAAAGAAACGCTGGATAAAGTCTACGAGAACCTGGACCTGACACACGCGGTGCGCGCCTTTGCCGACAACCTGCGTGGGGTCAGTATTCATATGCTGCGCAAGGGTTTGCGCGATGTCGGCGTGAAAGATAACGAGGTCATCGTATTTTCCGAGTTGATGGATGCCAACTCGCTGTTCCTGACGGCCAACGCGGATACGGTATATGTCATGGGCAGCCTCGACCTCACCAAAGGCCCAATGGTTCTCGAAGTACCGCCGCAGGTACTCGGCACGGTTCAGGACGCGTGGTTCCGCTGGGTGATTGATGTGGGTCTGCCGGGGCCAGACCGCGGTGAAGGTGGGAAATATTTGATCGTCCCACCGGATTACGAGGGGCCCCTACCCCAGGGCGGCTTCAATGTGGCACATGCCCGCACCAATAATGCGGTCTGGTTTGCACGGGCATTCCTGGAAAACAACAACGATCCCAAGCCGGTGGCGGAGCGGATCCGCAAGTTCACCAAGGTCTACCCCTACAACGCCGGTGGCGTCGGTACTTCCGTTGCAGAATTTCTCGCCGGCAAAGCGAAACTCGGAAAAATAACCCAGCCCGCGCCAACTGTATTTCACGAGGGCAGTGGCAAGGTAATGAACACCATTCCACCGAACGACATATCGTATTACGAAATGTTGAACGAGGTGGTGCAGCAGGAACCAGCGACGTCGCTCGACCCTGAACTCATGGGCCCCGTCGCCGCCATCGGTATTGTGAAAGGCAAACCGTTTGCGCCGGATGCGCGTATGACGAAGATTCTCGAAGAAGCGATGAAAATCGCCAATGCCACCTCCAGAACGCTGCTTATGAATCCGCGGGATCGCTCCTGGTTTTACTACGACGACGCCAACTGGCAGAACATGCTGTTTGTGACCGGCTACGAATTCCAAACACCGATTCCGATGATCACCAAGGAAGGGGTAAAACCATTTCCAGACACCGGCTACCGACAGCTCGATGCGCGCCAGGCGTTCTTTTACGGCGTTACCGGTATTACCCCGGCGATGGCCATGCGATTGACCGGCATCGGCTCTACCTATTTGTGGACCATGATGGATGCCGATAACAATTACTTCGATGGTTCCAAAACCTACAAGGTCACACTGCCCAAAAATGTTCCTGCCGAAAAATTCTGGTCCTGGACTCTGTACGACACCATGACCCGTTCCATGCTCGATACACCCCAGCGCTATCCTCGCGCCGGTAGCCAGAGCTATCCATCACCGGCGGCGGAAGCGGCGCGAGATGGATCCATCACCGTGTACTTCTCACCCGAACAGCCGGATGGGGTCGCGCGAGGCAACTGGATTCAGACCATTCCAGGCAAGAGTTTCTTTCCCATCCTGCGCCTGTACAGCCCGCTGGAACCATTCTTCAGCAAACAGTGGCGGCCAAGCGAGGTTGAGCTCGTAGAGTAAATGAAAGAGGCGACTCATTGCTCCGGCGCCACTAGCCCCCACGCCTATTCGGTGGTGATAATGGCGCCCCAATGCAAAGGAGTTTCCCATGCCAAATCTATGCTTATTTTCCGGGGATTTTTTCCGCGGTGTAACACCTCAAGTTCGCGCCTTCACTCGGTGCATTATGCTGTTGGCGCTGGCCCTGCCGGCTATCGCGGAAGACCAGAAATCAGCACAGCCCTCCAACATTCATCATTTTTCCATTGGAAATTATCAGGCGACTGCACTGCACGACGGCGATATTCAGCTGCTAAATGACGCCAGTGTAATAGGCGTCAACCAGACCCAGAGTGAAATTGCGGCGCTGCTGAAAACCAACCATCTTCCGACCGATAAACTGCAACTCAGCATCCAGGGACTACTGGTACGCGCGGGAGACCGTATCTATCTGTTCGACACGGGCGCGGGTGATGCCAAGTTCGCCGATGCCGGTCGGCTGCCAGAGGCACTGGCTGAGGCCGGTATTGCACCGGCACAGATTACCGATATTTTCATCAGCCACGCCCACCCGGACCACGTAGGCGGGCTGCTGGATGATAACGGATCAGCACGCTTCACCAATGCCAAGGTGCATATGGCCGCGCCAGAATGGCAGGCGCTGCAGGGTGACGCCAACAATGCGGTGCTGGCGGCCGCGATCAAGTCCGCGGTAAAACCCTTTGCTCCCGGCAGCACACTTGCGCCCGGTGTTACCGCCGTACAAGTGGAAGGCCATACCCCCGGGCACAGCGCATATGAAGTTAGCAACGGCAACGCGCGACTGCTGTATATCGGCGACACGGCCCACCACTTTGTGGTTTCGGTACAGCGTCCACGCTGGACAATTGCCTTCGACGGCGATGCCCCCGTTGCAGAAGCCAGCCGGGCAGCGCTACTGGCACGCGCAGCGGACGATGCCGCACTGCAAATTTACTCGCCCCACTTCCCGTTTCCGGGCCTCGGGCGCTTCCAGCGCAAAGGGAACGATATTGTGTGGGTGCCGGCCGAGTGATCTAAACCCGGCCATGGAAGTCGAGGTCAGGAATGGGGTAACGCCAGCGCGCGGTGACTCTCACCCGGCTCCGGGATATAGCAGCCACGGGTGGCCAGGTAGTGCAGGTTAAACACATTGAAATAGTGCTGCAGCGTCTGTGCGGGGGAGCTTTCCCCCGCCAGCAGCAGACAACTGATCGCCGCTTCTGCGGTAGAAAAGCGGTCGTCCCTCCCCGAATCCCTCATCAGATACGACTTTACAAACGCATCCGGCAGTTTCAGGCAGGGAACGCCATCCAGCCAGCGACTCAGGGCGATCATCCGGCTGCATTGCTTCCAGGAGCCGTCCAGCAGGATCAGCGTAACTTTCCTTGAGCCGCGTGCGCTCGCCGGCAGTGACTGGACAACTTTTCTCTCTATCGCGTCGGATTCGCTGGCCGGAAACACGATGTAACATTCGCGCGCCGGGTCTTGCAGCAGATCCTGCAGACCTGGCGGTGCGTCGAGCCGGCTCCATAAAAAAACCGGAGTGTCGGCGAACACATCCGCAATCAGGCGACCTGTATTGGTGGGTTTGAACAGTTCCTTGCGATGCACGAGCAGGGCGAAGTCGATGCCACTTGTGACCGTCGGCCGCCAGGAACAGATACAGGCGTACTCGGCCATCTGGCAATCGGTGCAGCGGATGACACTTTTGCCTTTGGCCATGAATGGCCTGGTGGATTTGGCAAGCTCCTGGTCTCGCAGGCGGGTGAAATTGGTGACGTGCATGTACAACCTGTTGCGGTGTTATGCGCCGACGTGGTTGCGCCGGGCAAAAATTCGGATATTGCGCGGGGTAATGTCGCGCGAACAAAACGTTGTCAGCTCAACCTGACAATCGCCCTCTTCCAGATACAACGCCAGATCCAGTACCAACCAAAGTTCCAGCGCGCGGCGAAACCCGTGGGCAACCAGCTGCAATCGGCGAAACGCAGCAAAGCGCCGCTCGGCGCGCTCGAGATAGGGGCAGAGATCAAACTCCGCAGGAATATGGATGTTCTTTTTCCCGGCCAGAGTCCGAATCACATTCTCCGGCCCCTGTGCCGCCATGTGATAGCTGAGCGAGGGGGTCGGCAGATATTCATCGACACCGCGCAGCGCCTGCTGGATCAGGTCAAATGCCATGCGCCACTGGGCTATGGTTCGCGACTGTCTGCGCTCGCGTTCGGACGAGGTAACCATTTCCTGCACTGCAAGTCGCACCTGGTTTTTGTTCAGCACCAGATCATTGCTTTGCGCTACCTGCGACAGCGGCACGAACACATCATCCAGCCAAAGCTGATAACAACAGGGCACCAGAGTCAGATAGGGCGAGTCGCTATCGCGCCACTGCCGCAACAACTCGCGGTGGAGATCGCCACAGGCGTGCAGGGCGATGACGAAGTCCTCTGCAAAAAATTCCTGGGGCTGCCTGAGCACATCCTTGCAGGAAAATGTCACCGCCTTCACCCAGGGAGCGGCCATTGTCGCGCCCTGGGCGCAAAGCGTCGGCTGGCGCTCTATCCCGTGCAGTGCACACTGCCAATGATGGGCCAGCGCTCGCCCCAGATGGGATTTTCCGGAGCACCAGTCCACAACCGTTTGCGCCGGCGTCGGCATGGTACCGGGTAGCGTACCGACAAAGGCGGTCATCTGGGTCCATTTGCGCCCGGGAACTCCGGTCCCCAGGCGCTCCGGAAGTTCTGATGTGTGGGTACACTCTTCCAGCGGCAGCAGCGCCAGGAGATCCGGGTAGCCGGGAATAAAGTCCGAGAGAAAACCGTGCAGCGTATCGGGATCCCGCTCCAGTTCTTCCAGCGCGTCGTCCGTCAACTGCAGGCAGGCCTCACTGAGCGAACCGCAGCGACGGCGCCACGGGAGATCGGGGTCACAGAATGCTGAGCCCTGCCAGAAGACGCTCAGGTGACACAATTGGTTCGTCAGAGATAAGAAACGTGCGCGATGCTGCATGGGCCGGGATAGATAAAGTACAGGTGCCGAGGGGGGCTGAATTCGCGGGCAACAAGCCGCGCACCGGGGCGGCATTTTACATCTCCCGATGATTGACGTCCCCGTATTTCTTGCGTGACCTACACACACTGTCCATTCAGGAATCGCCCGGCAATTTCTCCACCCCATGCTACTTTTACTGTTGTTTTTAGCGTTTCCTCCGGCAGTGCCATTTCAATAAATGCCGCGCCAAGACATAGCTACCTACCAGTTCGATGACCATCCAAGCATAAGCAGGGTCGCGGAGGTCCACCGGTGTTCAACGGAGTTCATAATGAAAAAGCTCAGGCTGGCCGTTACTTTTGCATTTTTATTCCCATTTATGGCGCAAGCGCAGATTTCTGTTTCGGACCTCGACCTGACCCGTTTCTATGTGCGGTTGGGAGCCAGCTTTGTTTATCCCGATGACGACAACACATCCCTGAAATACTACGTGTTGCAGGACTGGCAACTTTACCGGACAAACTGGGACATCGAGGAAGGCACCACCTGGAATGCCTCCGGTGTGTGGCGCCCTCTGCCCCACCTCGGCATTGAACTGCTCTATGTTGGCGGTGCCGATCACTCGCTGACGCTGGAAAATTTCCGCGGCTTTCCCGGGCGCGACAGTATTTATTTCGGCCGTTTCACGGCCTCGTCCGCCAATCTGTTTATCAACTGGTATATGACCGATCCGATTTGCCTGGGCCAGCCCTACCTCGGTATCGGCGTCAACTATTCCGATTTTTACGACGACGAACTGAACCCGGATTTCCAGCGGTACCTGGTGAACAGTGGCATGGCCACCGGGCCGGGTAAATTCGGGGTCGGCCACTCCTGGGGAGCGAGCGCGCAGCTGGGATTGGACTGGCGGCTGGGTCGCACCGGCATGCTGAACTCCTGGCTGATCAACGCGGCGGTCATCTATACCGATGCCAATACCGATGCCGTGGTGACCTATCCCACCAGCCCGGGGTACGAGCGTCTTTATTCCGACTTTGAAACCAACCCGTGGACGCTGAATCTGGGCGTTACCTATGAATTCTGAGACCGCGGTATTCACGCCCCTCCGGATCGGGCTGATCGCCTGCGTACTGGCTCTGCCGCTCGGCGCGCAGGCGGATTGCACGCCGTCGAATATCGGTACCGAAGGCCCGGACCAGATCCTCTGCGATCCGGACAACGATCCCGCCGGCGCCGACGTCAGTTCCCTCGGTGGAGATGACACACTGACACTGAACGAGGTCTCCGTCGGCACGGTGGATACCGGTGTCGGCCGTGATCGTGTCGATATCAGCGATGCCGACATCCTGCACATATCCACCGGTGATGGCGAAGACCTCGTCACCATGCGCGAGCGCGGCACGTCCGTCGGAGATTATTTCGGTGGGGGGATCGACACCGGTGCCGGTAATGACCGGGTCGAAATCTATGATGGCGTAGTGTTTGACCTGAACATGGGCAGCGGTGACGACGAAGTACTGCTGGATGGCGGCTACATTTTCAATTTTATCGACGCCGGCGACGGTGACGATTACCTGCACTGGGATGAAGGCGTTCTCGAAGTTTTCAGAGGCGGAAACGGCTCCGACACGGTGCGTATCGACGCCTTCGCCTATGAAGCGGAAGCGATTCTGGACGGCGGTGACGATCTTACTGCCGATGACGGCTATGTGGACACTCTGCGCTTCATTCTCGACCACAGGATCGACGGACAGCTGTTACAGAACTGGGAGCGGATTATCGTCAACGGCAGCTCCAAGATCACGCTGACGGGTTCCCTGACGGTAGGTGGCGGTACCTACGAAGGCGAACGACTCGGGCTCGATATCCGCTACGGTGGGGTCGTCGACTTCATTCCGGCCAATTACACCATTCGCGGCGACGTGGTGAACGCCGGCACACTCTGGCTGGTAGATGATCGCTACAACCAGCTGAATATCGCTCCCCACGACAACGGACGCTTTGGCGATTACACCGGGCGCGATGGGCGCCTGTGGCTCGACACCGAACTTGCCGCCGACAACGCCCCAACAGACTTACTCCGCATTGCCGGAGATGCTCGCGGCCTGACCTCCGTGCGGGTCTACAATCGCGATGGTGACGGCGCACCCACCACGGGCGACGGGATCGAAATCATCGAGATTACCGGCCAGTCTCCCGCCGATGCCTTTGTCCTTGATGGTGAATATATTGGACTGGATGGCCAGCCGGTCACCGTGGGTGGCGCCTACGGTTACACCCTGCACCACGGCGGTCTGGATGATCCCGATGACGGCAACTGGTATCTGCGCTCGACTCTGGTAGATCCGTTTGATGGCACTGGGCGACGGATTCCGCGCTGGCAGCCGGGCGCCGTACTGTACGAAACCTACGCCCAGTCGATCCGCCAGATGAACCAGCCCACTACGTTGCGCAAACGGGTCGGCAACCGTTTCTGGGCGGGTACCAGTTTTCGTGACCGCGGCATCTGCTGCTACGGCAATGCGGTGGAGCAGACCATCGACGGTGGCGGCCTGTGGATGCGTGTGGCCTCGAGGTACAACGAACATTTCCCCGACCAATCCACCACCCATGCCGAGTGGCAACAGGATTACGGGCAGGTACAGATCGGCTCCGACTTTTCCTTTGATCCGGCGGTGTACTACGGACGTCTGATGCTGGGTATTTTTGCCCAGTACGGATACGGAAGAACGGATCTGGACAGTTATTTCGGTCACGGCCGTATCGAAACGGATCACTTCGGTGTCGGCACAACGTTCACCTGGTACGGCAGCCAGGGCAGCTACGCGGATCTGCAGGCTCAGTTCAACTGGTTTGATTCGGACTTCTATTCCTACGAACTCTATTATCTCGGCAGAGGCAATGATGCGGTCGGCTTCGCCTTTTCCGCGGAAGTCGGGCACAGCTTCAAACTGTGTGACTTCTACTCGCTCACGCCCCAGGTTCAGCTGATCTACAACGCCGAGCAGATCGACGATCATCTGGACCAATACAACGTGCACTTCAAGGATACAGAAAACAATGGCGGCTCGGCACGTTTGGGCCTCGCCTTCGAGCAGCGGCTCAGCCAACGGCTGAACCGGAACATGTATGGCAACCTGCTGTTGGAGCGCATAGGTCTCTACGCGATTGCCAATGCCTTTTACTATTTCGAGGACGAAACGGAAATAAAGGTCTCCGGAACTTCCCTGTATCAGGCCCGCGACGAGTGGTGGGGACAACTGGGTCTGGGCTTTACCTACGACCAGTGCGGCGATCGCTGTTCCGTCTACGGTGAAGTGGACTACGCCACCAGTTTCGATAATGCCGGCGACAGCTACGAAGCGAGCCTGACTTTCGGCTTTCGCTTCAAGTGGTAGCGGCTGAGCGCGAGGATTCCCTATACTCGCGCCATGACATTGCCCTTTACCCACGCCGTCCCCGAGCACTGGAGCAATCTGCTGTGGGCTCTTTCCAGCCTGGAAATTGCGCCAGATTTTCCTCTGCCGTGGTTACCGCCGGCGCGACATCAACAGCTGTATCGATTTTTCGCCGCCCCCGAAGTCACCTCCCGCCTGCGGTCCGAACTGGAACTCAGCCTGCATGATCTGAAAAGCCAGCGGCTCGGTATCTACTTTGAGCAGCTGTGGGCTTTCGCCTTTACCCATCACCCGGATTACACATTGCTCGCACGCAACCTGCCCATCCGCACAGGGCAAAAAACGCTGGGAGAACTGGACTTCGTGGTGCGATATCTACCTGACGATACCGTCGAGCACTGGGAGGTAGCGGTAAAGTTTTACCTGCAGGTGGATCATTTCTGGGTCGGCCCCGGGTTGCGGGATCGCCTGGACATCAAGCTCGCGCGCATGCGGGATCACCAGTTGCCAGTGGCTCGCTCCCACCCGGCAGTCGCGACACTGGAACAGCAGAAACTGCACTTCGACCGGCAGTGGGCGGTAATGCCCGGGCGGCTGTTTTCCTCCCACGACAAGCTGCCCAGCCACACCACCGGCACATACTGGTGGACGGATACCGCCAGCTTCTTGGACGGAATTGCACCCACAGCCTTACATTGGCGGCTGCTGCCGAAACAGACGTGGCTCGCCAGCGGTGAGCCAACCCATCCGGCGGCGAATGAGCGGCAATACACCGGGAGCGAACTCTCCCAGCTGACGACGCGAGGCCCAATCTGTGTAGCGGGATTCGACCAACATAGCGAGGTCAGCCGGGGATTCATTGTCCCCGATGGCTGGTACGAGCGCGCGCGCGAGGTCTGTATTCCCCCGCCAGCACACGGCGGTTGATTGACCTCAACAGCCCTATCCGGCAGTAACTCCGTACTGAGCCTTGACTTGCTTCAAACTATGTTTACAATTTTCAGAAATTTCTGAAACTTAAAAACAAAATGAAACTTTCCAATCAGGCGCAGGCGTTTGTACTGCACTTCGGCGAGATGGGCAGCCGCTGGGGATTCAACCGCACCGTTGGACAGATGTTCGCCCTGTTGACCATTCATTCCGAGCCGCTGAATGCCGATCAGCTGGCCGAGGCACTGAAGATCAGCCGCGGCAATGTAAGCATGGGACTGAAAGAGCTGCAGGCGTGGCGACTGATCGAGCTGCACCATCAGCCCGGTGACCGCAAGGACTACTTCACCGCGGCCGGTTCCATCTGGGATCTGGCGCGCACCGTGTTCGAGGAGCGGCGCAAGCGTGAGCTGGACCCCACGCTGACACTGCTGAGGCAACTCCTGCTCAATGATCCCCGCGACGAGCAAGAGGCCCAGGCCCAGGAAAAAATCCAGGAGGTCTACAGTCTGCTGGAAATGCTCGACCAGTTCGCCAACACGCTGAGCAAGCTGGACCATAAAGACCTGCAGAAGCTGATGAAACTGGGCTCCGGGCTCAACAAACTGCTGGATCTGAAAGCCGGCGTCAAAGCCAAAGCAACCGGGAAATCAACCGCCCAGAATCCGACCGGAAACAAAGCGAAGTAAATGCCGTAACCCGCGGCCTCTCCGGGCCGCAACCTTTACATGAGGTACCCCTGTGGACACTGCGCTGGACACCCTGATGCTGTCGCGAATCCAGTTCGCCACCAATATCAGCTTTCACATTCTCTTTCCCACCATCACCATTGCGCTCTGCTGGATTCTTTTTTTCTTCAAATTGCGTTTCGACCTCACCGGGAATCCGGTGTGGATGCGCGCCTACCGCTTCTGGGTAAAAATTTTTGCGCTGACCTTTGCCCTTGGTGTGGTAAGTGGTATCACCATGTCCTTCCAGTTCGGCACCAACTGGCCGGGCTACATGGAAAAGGTCGGGAATATTGCGGGACCACTTCTGGGTTACGAGGTACTGACGGCCTTTTTTCTCGAGGCCACCTTTCTCGGCATTATGTTGTTCGGTATCAAACGGGTACCCAGTAAGGTACACACCTTTTCCGCGCTGATGGTGGCCATCGGCACCACACTCTCTGCGTTCTGGATTCTCGCGCTCAACTCGTGGATGCAGACACCGGCGGGCTACGAAATCCGCGAAGGCGTAGTACACGCAACCAACTGGCTGGAAGTCATTTTCAACCCCTCCTTCCCCTACCGGCTTCTGCATATGCTGCTGGCCTCGGGGTTGACCGCGTCCTTTTTTGTCGCCGGCCTCTCCGCCTACCGCATTCTCAAAGGCGACGAAAAACAGGCACCGCGGCTGGCACTGAAAACCGGCCTGGTATTGGCCGCGATCCTCGCGCCGATACAGGCATTCGTGGGCGACCTGCACGGCCTCAATACCTTTGAACACCAGCCGCAAAAGATTGCCGCGATGGAAGGCGTGTGGGAAACGGAACGGGGGGCACCACTGCTGTTGTTCGCCATCCCCGATGAGGAAACACGCAGTAACCATTTCGCCATCGGGATTCCCAATATGGCGAGCCTGATTCTCACCCACGAAACCGACGGGGAAATTCGCGGCCTGAACAGCTTCGACGGCGACCACCCGCCGGTTAAACCGCTGTTTTTCGGCTTCCGCATCATGGTGGGCATGGGGCTGCTGATGCTCGCTACCGCCTGGCTCGGTTGCTATTTATTGCGCCGCCCGGCAATGCCTCGGGTATTTCTGAGAGTTCTGGTGGCGATGACGTTTTCCGGCTGGGTCGCCACACTGGCTGGCTGGTACGTGACCGAAGTCGGCCGCCAGCCCTGGCTCGTTACCGGCATTCTGAAAACCGCGGACGCGGTAACCCCGGTGGCGCCGGCCAACGTAGGGCTTTCCCTCGCACTCTACCTGCTGGTCTACGCCGTATTGATGTGGGCCTATATCCACACCCTGAAACGCATGGCCACAAAGTCTGTTTATGTGGAGGAATTCGAGACCGCGGAACCCGCTGCCGACGGCAGCCTGACCAATCTGCCCCAGTCACATACCCAGCCACACACCAAACCACACACTGCCGGAGGTAACGCGTGAACGAGGTACTGAACCACAGCGGCGACTGGTTGCCGGTGATGTTTATTGCGCTGATGGGGCTTGCGGTGCTGGCCTATGCCATTCTCGATGGCTACGACCTCGGCGTTGGCATCCTGCTACCCATGCGGGAAGAGGACGAATTGCAGAGAGACACCATGATTGCGTCCATCGGCCCATTCTGGGATGCCAACGAGACCTGGCTGGTATTGGCCATCGGTCTGCTGCTGATCGCCTTCCCTTCGGCGCACAGCCTGATCCTGATGAACCTGTATATCCCCGTAGCCATCATGCTGGTGGGCCTGATCATGCGCGGCGTCGCCTTTGACTTCCGCGCCAAGGCGGCGGTGGATCACAAACTCGCCTGGGACCGCACCTTCAAGATCGGCTCTCTGCTCACCACGCTCACCCAGGGTTATATGCTCGGCCAGTATGTGATGGGATTTGACAAGAGCCTGCCGTCGCAACTGTTCAGTGCGATATCCGCCCTCGGCGTCACCGCGGCCTACAGCTATATCGGCGCTGCCTGGCTGGTATTGAAAACCGAACACCAGTTGCAGGCCAGAGCGGTACGCTGGACCCGGCGCGCCGGCCGCGCCACCCTGGTGGGCGTGATCGCGGTGTGCGCAATCAACCCGCTGGTCAACCCCGGAGTATTCGACCGCTGGTTTACCTTTCCGCTGGTGATGTTTGTATTGCTGATTCCGGCGCTGTGCTTTCTTGGATTTGTGGCCAACGACATTCTGCTGCGCCGCCTGCCAAAAGAGCACGATCGCCACAGCGGCCAGCCCTTTTTCATTGTGATGGGCATCTTCGTGCTGTGTTTCAGCGGAATCGGGTTCAGTTTTTTCCCCGACATCGTGCCGGGAAAACTGAACATCTGGGAAGCCGCAAGTGCGCGGGAGTCACTGCGGTTTATTCTTGCGGGCGCGGTGGTGGTGATCCCGGTAATCCTGATGTACACCGCATTTTCCTACCGGGTATTTCACGGTAAGGCAACGGAGTTGCATTACCACTGATTGCGACCGCCCGAAAAACAAAAGCCCTGGAAACCAGGGCTTTTTTGCCTGCAGGCAGGCTCTTAACGACAGGTCACCGCTTCCACTCGCGGTATTCCTTGAGCGCCTTTTCGGGGCGCTCGGTGTACCAGCCATAGCCGGCGCGTCGCTCCGCTGAGATCTGATCCAGCGCGTAATATACCTTGCCGTCACGATCTCCGAATACCGGGCGGTCGCTGTCGATATCGTAAAAGCGCGCCCACAACGGACCTGCATCTTCCGCGGGAACCAGCGCCGGCAGTTCATCTCCGCGCCGGTAGCGCAGCCCTCGAATCTGATGCTGTTCAAACCAGCGGTTGGCGCTGTCGATCGCGTTGCGAATGGCTTCCGGCGGATTTTTCAGGGTCATCAGAAACAGTACCAGATCGGCGCTTTCACTGGTGGCCAGTGCCACCGGCTCAAAGGCACGTGCGGACGTGGGCTCCAGGGTCTCGGCCTGGTGCTGTGCGCCCCATATGGTGGGCACGCCATTGACCGCGACCTGAGTGGCCACCAGCATATCCAGCGCGCGGCGCAGGCTCTCTTTGGCCCGCGTTTTCAGTTCGGCGGAAATAAACTGCAGACGCGCATCGCCTTCCGCGGCGGCAGCGACCACTTTCAGCAGGTTGGCAATGGCGTCGTCGTTAAAGGTGATGTCGTCATGATATTTACCGCGCAGCGGGAAGTTCTGCGGCCAGCCGCCATTGGGGTATTGGGCGAGTAGAATGTAGTTCAGTGCGCGACTGGCGGAGTCGCAGTAACGGGGCTCCCCGTGCACGTTACAGGCGTTGACCATCACCCAGAACTGGGTGCTGGTGGCGTAGTTATCGAACGTCGGGATGTAATCTTTTTCCGTGCCGAACTGCTGTCCTGGCTGGCGCGGCGCGCGCATGTCCGTGCGTTTGGACCAGCCCCCAGAGGGGGTCTGGAAAGTGAGCAGGCTGTCGGCCAGGGCCTTGCCTTCCGCACTGGCCATGAAATCGCGATCGTATACGGCTTTTTTGACATCGAACCCAAACAGCTTGTGCTTCGCCGGCTTGGTGCTCTTTTCCAGCCCGGCGGCCGCGAGTTCCCGCGCGATCGCCTCCCGGTCCAGCTGGTAGAGCTGATCGGAAATGGCGCGGTAGCTGGTCATATCCCTCGCGGGCTGGAGGGTCTCCAGCACAGCCGGGACGGGACGGGAGGATTCCGGGGGGGCATTTTTGGCACCGCAGCCAGCGGCGGCCAGCAGCACTGCGCCACAGATCAGCCCGCCGGCAGTGATCACTCGGAGGAAGTTCATACAAGGGCTCGCTACAGTTTTCTGTCAGGCAGAAATTCATTATTTGGTAAGGCCAAACGATGGTAGCAAAAGCCCTCCTGCGAGGAAACTGTCCGAGATGCCGTCAGGCAGTAACGCCCGTCAGCGCCTCGGCCTTGGCCCGACGCTTTTCCCTGGCATTGCGGCGCTTCTCGCGGCGCTGGTACCAGATGTAGATGCCGGTAATGGACAGTAGCAGCGGTGACAGACCAATCACGCACCACAGCACCTTGCTCACCAGGCCGGCGAAGTTGCCGTAGTGAAGACGGCGGTAGCTGTCGATGATCACAGCGCCCAGAGTCGCGTCGCGAATGTCGTAGCTGAGCATGTGCTCGCCGCTCTGGGCGTTGTAGGTGATGTTACTGGCGTACTCGCTGTTAAGCGGGTTGCCGGTGTGCACATCCCCCCAGAAGGTGAAGTTCGCACCCGGCTCCCAGGGAAAGGAGATATAGGTGGTCTCGAAGTTCTGGATACGGTTGCCGGTGTCATCCATAAGCGACTGCAGCGACAGATCATCGTTGTACAGACGCTCTGCCATTTTGTAGTGCTCGGCACCGCCAGCGTGTTCTTCCAGCTCGTGGGCAAAATGGGTGATGTTCCACCAGGCACCGGTGAAACCGAGAATCAACAGAACCGGCGCACCGATGATGCCGGTCATTTTGTGCAGGTCGGAGAAGTAGACGATCATGCGCGCGTTCCAGCGCAGCGTGAAAAAGCTCTTCCAGAACTTGCGGTACAGGATAAAGCCGCTGATCCCAAGCCCGCACAGCAGGATGGAAAAAATACTGGTAATCAGCATGCCCCAGTCGCCCATCAACAGGGTGTAATGCAGGTCCAGCAGCCAGTCGGTGAAGTGGTGGGTCAACCCCATGGGCGGACGCAACGGCTCGCCGGTGTACTGGTCCATCAGCGCGTAGGTCCATTCGTCGGTACCGTGCTGCATGGTGTACACCACATCCGCGCGATCGCGGTCCTGAAACAGCGCCCAGCCGGTGACTTCGTAGCCCGGGAAGTTGCGGTGCATGGACGCTTCCAGGGTATCCAGACTCAAACGCGCACGGCCGGCGGATTCCACCCGCACCTTGTCGGCGAGCAGCAGTGCGTCGATCTCGTGCTTGAACACCAGGATGCTGCCGGTGACGCAGATGACCAGCAATGGGATGAACGCGGCAAGAGCCATCCAGCTGTGAAGTTTGAACAGGGTTTTATTCATGTTGTTCTCGTTTGAATAACACCGGCCAAGAATCTGAAGTCGCAAATACAAACGGGGTGAAGACCACAGCGATGGTCTTCACCCCCGGAGATACCCCGGATTTACACCGGCGAATCAGTAACGCCAGTTCACCGAGGCACTGAAGCTACGCGGCGCAGCATAGAAGCCCTGATCCCAGTAGAGACTGCTGATGTATTTCTCATCCGTCAGGTTTTCACCATTAACAGAAAAGCTCAACTGCTCGTTCACCTTGTAGTTGGCAAATAGCTGCAGGATGGCATAGGCATCCTGTTCGATCCTGTGCCCTGCCGCGTGCATTCGGGAAATATCATCCTGCCAGTTGAGACCACCTCCCACCTTGAGTTGGTCCAGCATCGGCGGCCGGTAACTCGCGTACAGTCGCACCGTCTGCTCCGGGATAAAATCGCGGTTCAAGCCATTGGCTGCCTTGTTTTCGATATCCACCTTGGCGTAACTGAACTCCATATTCAGACCGTCAATGATTTCGCCACTTACTGTCAGGTCATAACCCTTACTGTCGTAGTCGCGACCTTCGTAATAGTCGATCATCACCTGATCATTGTTGGGATCTTCTATCTGACCGGCGAATTCAGCCACATTGTTCTGCTGGGTTTGGTAGTACGCCAGGGTGGCGATGAGCTTTCCACCAAGGAACTGTCCTTTCACTCCGACCTCGTCGTTGACGCCTTCGGTTGGATCGATGAAGGTCAGGTCTTTGGCAATATCGTCCTGGGCACGGAAGGTTTCGGTATGACTCGCGTACAGCGAGTAATTGTCGGCAATGCTGTACACCACGCCGGCGTAGGGCAGTACCTTCCCGTCAACCTTGGTGACCTTGCTGGTACCATAACCGTCACCATCAGCTGTCCAATTCACCACGCGAGCACCACTCACCAGGCTCAGGCTGTCGGTCATACGCAAGCGGGTCGCCGCGTACCACGCACTCTGTTCTTCATCGAAATTACTGCCAGTCAGCCCGTCGGTAAATACCGGTTTTACCGGAGTCTGGCCGTTCCACTGGGTAAAGTCACCCACCGGCGGGAAACCATTGGTGTAATCGTAAAGAGATATTTCCCTGGTGGCACCCTCGGACCAGTTGTAACCAAACAACAGGTCGTGCTCGTGCCCCAGAAACTGATAGGTACCGGACACACGCAGGTCAAACACGTCCTGTTTTGCGTCCAGGGTATAACCGCTGGCGTAGCCGATCAGCCCCACGTCTGTATCGCGATCCGGCAGGCTGTACATATAGAACAGCTCGCTGTCGCCTTCGATATCGGTAGTGCTGTAGTAACCCTTGAGTTCCCAGCCATTGGCAAATTCGTGTTTCAGTTCCGCAAAGACTTCTTTCTCGATATTGTCCCAGTAGGCCCAGTCAGCCGAGGTTGACGCGGACACATCGTAATCGGTCGGTGTACCGTCGGAATACACCAGTGGTAGCGCGCCCCACAGAGGACTGTCAGCGAGACTGCTTTGGTAGCTGGCGCCAACGGTTAACAACGTGGATTTACCCAGATCCTTTTCCAGTGCACCGTACACCACGGATTTGTCCATGGCGTAGAAGTCCAGATAGGATTCCCGGTCTTCCTTGGTCATCACCACACGGCCCCGCAGGCCATCTGTGAGGACACCCGCAACGTCACTCTCAAGACGCAGACTGTCCCATGATCCGGCGGTCGCGTTGAACGACATCTGCAGATCGTCGGTTGGACGTTTGCGCACCATGTTTACGGTAGCCGAAGGATTCCCTGCGCCGCTCATCAGGCCATTCGCACCGCGCACAACTTCAATACGCTCGTAAATAGAGGTATCGGTTTCGCCGCTGCGGTTGCCGTAGGTAGATGGCAGACCTACGCCATCTACCTGGAAGTTGGTCACGTCAAATCCGCGGGAAGAATAGTAGGTCCGGTCGGTTTCCACACTTTCAACCTGGATACCCGGAACAGCCAGCAGCGCATCATTCAGGTTGTACATGTTGAAGTCATCGATCTGCGTGCGGCCAATCGCAGAAATGGACTGCGGTGTCTCCATGATGGAGAGCCCCAGGCCTGTGGCAGTATCCATGTCGCTAACCAGATAGGAATCCAACTGCTCGCCCACGACCTCTACGCTTTCGACTCTGTCAGAACTGCTGACCTCCTCAGCAATGGCGGTATTGGCAGCAAACAGCGCGGCTGCCAACAGACCGCGCGTGAACATTTGTTGGCTGGATTGCATCGTTATGTACCCCCAGAGATAGCCCCATGTATTTGGGACGCGAGTCTAAAGAACACACAACCTAAATGCAACAGATTATCATTTAGATTTTATTGCATTTGCTCCATCATTTTTACCGCGCCACGGCAGGCTGCCGTCATCAAACTGCCACCGGCGCCGCTTACCCTGTTGGGCTGTTTGCGGTAACCGCTTATCCGAGACGGACTTTTTGGGGGATCCATCCGTGCCCGCCACACACACCTCACGGCAAAAGAGCCTCCTCTGGGTTATTACCCATTGCGCCGCCATCATTGCCGTACTGGTGAGTCTGTTTACCGGCCTGCGTATCGCCACGCTGTCGCAACCGGCACTCCTGCACCTCGAGGAGCTTCTGCCCCAGGGCGAGGTACACCGGCTGCACTTTCTCAGTGCGCTGGTATTTACCCTGGCGGCGGCCGGTTTTGTCTTGCACTGTCTGCGCAGTGTATCTGCGACCACCCCGCGCCTCTGGCGCTGGCCGGGCTGGCACCGGGTCATCATTCGGGTCGGTTACCCACTGCTTGGTACGGTCATCGCCAGTGGCTGGCTGCTGTTTATCGGCACGGACCTGCGGCAGGTGCATCTGATCTGCGCCCTGTGCGTGCTGCTGTATTTATTCCTTCACGGCGGTCTCTACGGAATTCGCTGGGGGCGACGGGTGCCCGCCGCCATACTGGTGCCGCAACACACGCGCGTTGGCACGAAGTCCGGACTCGCCATTATCGTCACGGGCCTGTTGCTGGCATCACTGGGCTGGGCAACGCTCCGCCACCAGAGCCACTTCATTCTCACCGCCAACGCCATCCCACTGAATATACCGCTGGAGATCGACGGCGATGCCGCGGAGTCGCCATGGCAAAGTGCCCCTCCGCTTTACGTGTTTACCGATGGCGGTGCCAACTTCGAGAACGGCGCAACCGAGGTAGAGCTTCGTGCGCTGCACAACGGCGAGGAGTTTTACCTGCAAGCACGCTGGCGGGATCCCGACGAAAGCCTGGCGCACCTGCCATTGCTGAAAACCGCACACGGCTGGGAAGTGCAGCAGCAGGGGTTTCACCTGTTCAACGAGACTCGTCATTACGAAGACAAGTTTGCGGTACTGCTCTCGCACGACTGCGAGTTCGCCGCCGCCGGCACCGCACATCTGGGAAGAAATCCGTTAAAGGAAGGGCCGGCAAACTGGCACGGCAAGGGCTATCACTACAGCGACAATGGCCAGCTGCACGACCTCTGGCACTGGAAGGCGGTGCGCACCAACGACATGTATCTGGCAGACGACAACTATATCGCCAGCCCGGACCTCCCCCGCCCGGGCTCGCGCCGCTACACCGCAGGCTACCAGCAGGACGGAAAAGAGTCCGGCGCCTATGTGATGAACTGGCAGTGGTATCGCCCGGGAACCGTCATCCCCAAGCGCCTGCCGCTAAACCCGCGGCAACTGGCGGCCTATCAGCAAGCGGAAACGCACCGGGAAACACCGCCACACTGGGTTGCCTCCTGGTTTGATTATCAGCCCTACTCTGCGGAGACGGATCAGCTCTATCCCGAAGGCACCGTCATGCCATCGGTGATCTACAACTCCAACCGTTTCGAAGGCGACCGCGCCGATGTACGCGCGCGGGCACAGTGGCACGATGGGTACTGGACGCTGGAAATGGCGCGCAAGCTGGTCACCGGCTCCTCACTGGATGTGCCGATCCGTGATGGTATCTGTCTGTGGGTTTCCGCCTTCGACCGCGCGCAGATCGCCCACACCCGTCACACCCGCGCCATCCAACTGGAGCTGCGGCCATGAAGATCTGGCAACGCGCCCTGTATTTCGCCGGCCTGCCGATCGCCGTCGTTACCGCGGCCGTCCTGCACCAGCCACCTCCGCCAGAAGCGGCTCCCTATCACCTCACCAAGCGCGACGCCGCGGGGCAGGTCATCGCTCCCTGGAGCGGCCCCTGGTCCTGTGTGTGCGACAACAGCAGTGGTCTGTTGTGGGAAGTGAAAACCGACGATGAAGGCATCCACGACGGTCTCTGGACCTACTCCTGGTATCTCGCAAATCCGCCGGGATTCCACACCGCGGCACGGACAGAGCGGGCCGAACCGCTGCCGGAGGTTGGTGTTCCCGATAATGGCGACTGCTATTTTGAGGAGACACGCTGCGATACCGAAGACCTGATCCGCCGCACCAACCAGCAAAAATTATGCGGCGAAAACAACTGGCGGCTACCCACCGCCGCAGAACTCGCCACACTGGTGTACCCCCAAGCCAAAGCCGGCCAGGCGAAAATTGATACGGATTATTTCCCACATACCAAACGCGGCGACTACTGGACGGGCGATGAGGGCGAGGCCTTGCCGGATGTATACCGGTACCTGCACCGCGGAGCCGAGGCGATCAGTTTTGTCGATGGGGAACAGTTCACAATTCCACATCGCAATGCGGCGTTTGTGCGCCTCGTCAGCGCCGATTCAAACAGCTGTCATTAACCGCTCTCACACTGCCCCTGCGGTAACGATTCCTCTGGTCTTTTTCCTTTCATAAAAATCACGCACAAGGAATTCCCCATGAAAACCTCTCTGGGCAGTTTCGCGCTGGCAACAGGTGTAGCGGGACTGATGTCCGTATTCGCCGCCGCCGATGCCAACGCGGCCACCAAGCACTACCGTCTGGTGTGGGACAAAGACGGCAGTAACAGCGCCGTCATTGGTTTCTCACCCAACGGCAGCAGTAGCAACCCCTATGTCAGTTACGGCTACAGCACCAGCGAGAGCAGCTGGAGTAACGCCTCGGTCGATGCCACACGCACCTTCGGTGGCAGCATCACAAGTCACTTTGTACGCCTGGAAAACCTCACGCCGGATTCTTCCGTCTATTTCCGCGTGTGCGACCAGAATGGCTGCGGCGAGCGCTTCTGGTTCAAGACCGCGCCGGACACCGCCGAGCCGTTCGTACTCATCGCCGGTGGTGACACCCGAACCGGCCACACTACCCGTCGTCAGGGCAACCAGCTGCTGGCAAAAATCCGCCCACTCGCAATCATGCACGGCGGTGACTTTACCGATGCCAACAGCGCATCGCAGATGAGTGCCTTTCTCGACGACTGGACACTGACCTATTCCAGCGACCAGATCGACGGCATCAGCTACAAACGTATCTATCCGCTGATCCCAACCCACGGCAACCACGAAGACAATAACTACTCCACCCTGTGCCAGGTGTTCGGTGTCGACTTCAATGAAGACGGTAACTGTAACCCGAACGATACCTACGGCGCGGTGCAGGTTTCTCCGCTGCTTCGGGTGTACACCCTCAACAGCCAGTTCCAGAACAGTGGCTGGTCTTCCTACGCCGCCAGTATGAACAACTGG
Organism: Microbulbifer pacificus; assembly: GCF_002959965.1. Classification (NCBI taxonomy): domain Bacteria; kingdom Pseudomonadati; phylum Pseudomonadota; class Gammaproteobacteria; order Cellvibrionales; family Microbulbiferaceae; genus Microbulbifer; species Microbulbifer pacificus. Next base: position 2,556,155 of record NZ_PREV01000026.1, on the reverse strand, counting down.
CTGCAGAGCGACCTATCCGCCTATGGCAGCAACAGCAACTGGCGCTTCGCGCAATATCACAAGCCGATATTCCCCCACTACACCGGCAAGTCGGACAACCCCACCCTGTTCAACTGGTGGGCGCAGGCGTTTTACGACTACAGCATGAATTTGGTGGTGGAATCCGACACCCATCTCACCAAACTGACCCAGGCACTGGTTCCCAGCGGCAATAATTTTTCCGCAACCAGCAACGGCGGCACCGTGTACGTAGGTGAAGGCAGCTGGGGCGCCCCGGCGCGCTCCGCCAACGACCCCAAATCCTGGACCATCGATCTCGCCAGCATCCAGCAGTTCAAGGTCATTCAGGTCAGTCCCGGTCAGTTGGCCGTGCGCACGGCGGAATTCGACAGCAGTGCTGCCACACTTTCGCACGCGCAACGGGAAGCCGATCCATTGCTGTTACCCGCAAACGTCAACTGGTGGTCCGCCAATGGTGTCGGTGAAACGCTGACACTGAACCGCAACGGCGCCAACCGCAGCGTGATTGCCGGCTCCTCGGGCGGCTCGTCTTCCGGTGGCTCCTCAAGCAGTTCATCCAGCGGCTCCGGCGGCAGCGGAGAGATGTTTTCCATGAACGCCACCGACGACGTATTCATTTCCTCCGCGCAGGCCAACACCAATTTTGATGGAGACAGCGAGGGGCTGCTTGCCGATGGCGCCGACAGTACGTACGGGCAGATGATGACGCTGATCAAGTTCAATCCGGATGAACTTCAGGGCTGCGCCATCAACGCCGCCACACTGGAGATCAATGTCACCAATCTTTCCAACAACAGCTATGGTGTTTACCTCGCCAACAACAACTGGACGGAAAGTTCAGCCACCTGGAACAACGTCGGCGGTACCGCCAACCTCGGAGCCGAAGCCGCCAGTTTCACGCCCTCATCCACGGGTGTACGTCAAATCGCAATAGATACCGTCACGATCATGTCCTGGCTCGCAGGTACAAACACGGGCCTGGTGATCGCGTCAAAAGGCGGTACCGACGGTGTGGATATGAGCTCCAAGGAAACCGGACTTACACCGGTACTGCGGGTGGATGCGGATTGCGGCAGCGGCTCGTCAAGCTCTGGCGGCTCCAGCTCTTCGAGCTCCAGTTCATCCGGGTCCGGCTCTTCTGGCGGCAGCAGTGTGCAGCAGTTTACCCAGGCAGCGAGTGACGACGTATTTATCGCCTCCGGCCGTGCCGGCAGCAACTACGACGGTCACGACGACGGGCTTCTCGCAGACGGCAGCGACAGCTATTACGGAAAATTGTATACCCTGATCCGCTTCGATCTGTCAGGGGTGGAACACTGCAGCAATTTCACCCGTGCGATTTTGGAGCTGAATGTGACCGACAAATCCAGCAACACCTATGGCGTATATCAGGCCAATGGCAACTGGCAGGAAGGTAGCGCGAGCTGGAATTCCGTGGGCGGCGACAACGCACTCGGGAATCTGGCTGCGACATTTGTTCCGTCCAGCACCGGAACCCGCCAGATCGATCTGCTCGACTCGGGGCTGGTAGAAGCGTGGATTTCCGGCGGCAATACCGGCCTGGTCATTGCGCCACAAAACGGCAGTAACGGCGTGGACATAACGTCCAAGGAAACTGGACAGGGGCCGCTGCTGAAACTGGAAGCGGCCTGCGCGAACTGAGGCTTCACCGCACGCACAACAAAAAAAAGGGGCTTCAATTGAAGCCCCTTTTCCTTACGGATTCATCACACGTTTCAGTTGTTGGCCTTCAAAGTGCGGTCAAAAAAGTTCTTCATCATCTGATGCCAGTGCTTGCCGGTTTCCTTGCCGCGCAGACTGTGCTTTTTGCCCGGGTAGGTCATCAGCTCGAACTGCTGGTCATTGTCCTGCAGCTGCTTGATCAGTTTGGTGGTGTTGGTGAACAGCACGTTGTCGTCCGCCATGCCGTGGTAGATCAGCAGTTCGCCCTTCAGGTCCTTGGCGTAAGGGAATACAGATGATGCCTCGTAGGCCTCCGGCACTTCATTGGGGTTGCCCATGTAGCGCTCGGTGTAGTGGGTGTCATACAGCCCCCAGTCGGTCACCGGCGCGCCGGAGATACCCGCCTTGAAGTAATCGCCGGCCTTGAACATGGTCATCAGCGCCATGTAACCGCCGTAGCTATGACCATAGACCCCGATACGCTCCGGGTCGATGAACGGCAGGCTGCGCAGGAATTTCACCCCGGTCACCTGATCATCCACTTCCGCACTGCCCATTTTCTTGAAGATCGGGTCTTCGAATTTTTTGCCGCGATTGGCAGAACCGCGGTTGTCGAGGGTGAATACGACATAACCCTGCTGGGCCATGAACTGGTTGAAGGGTCTGTCCCAGCTGTTGGTCACCAGCTGCGCATGAGGGCCACCGTACAGGAACACCATTACCGGGTAGGTTTTCTTCGGGTCGAAGCCGGCGGGTTTGTACATACGGTAGTAAAGGGTGTGACCCTCCGGTGCTTTGATCTCGCCAAATTCCGGTTTGATCCAGTCGCTCATATAGGGATACAGCGGGTGGCCCTTCTCTACCTTGTTTTCCTGCAGCCAGGTCACGCGCTTGCCGTCCACGCCGTGCAGGCTCACCTGCGCCGGAGTGGTGGGATTGGAATAGGTATCGATGTAGCCGGAAGCATCGTCGGCGAACTCAATGCTGTGCATACCTGCACGGGAGGAAATCCTGCTGATCTCGCCCTTACCGTTCAGGTCGGTCACGTACAGGTGGCGTTCCAGCGGCGTGTCTTTGCGACCGGAGAAGTAGACCTTGCCGGTCTTTTCGTCCAGCGCCTCCAGTTCGTCGATGGCCCACTCGCCACGGGTCAGTTGCGCCAGCTGCTTGCCGCTGAAATCGTACAGGTAGAGGTGTTTGAAGCCGTCTTTTTCCGAGGCCCACACAAAGCGGTCACTGTCTTTCAGGAAACGCAGGTCGTGAAACAGGTTGACCCAGGTATCACTGGTTTCTGTGAGCGCAACACGGGTCTTGCCGCTGGGGATATCAACAAAACGCAGTTCCAGCTTTTGCTGGCTGCGGTTCTGCCACTGGTAAGACAGCAGGTTATCGCGCGCCCACTGGACCCGCGGAATGTAAATATCCTGATCCTTGCCAAGATCCAGCCACTGGGTCTTGCCGCTGGCGAGATCGAGTACACCCAGTTTGATTTTTACATTGGGGCGACCCGCCGCGGGATAACGCTGCTGGATCATGTCGATGCGATCCGCGTAGATCTCACTGCGGGTCACTTCATCCACCGGGCTTTCGTCCACCTGCAGGAAGGCGATGCGCTTCTCATCCGGCGACCACCAGTAGCCGGTCATGCGGTCCATTTCTTCCTGAGCCACAAACTCCGCCATGCCGTTCTTGATCGGGCCCTTTCCATCGGTGGTGAGCTGGCTCTCCTTGCCGGTCGCCAGGTCGACCACAAAAATATTCTGGTCGCGGATAAAGGAAACAAAATGTCCCTTGGGAGACACCCGTACATCGGTTTCGAAGGCTTCGGTTTCGGTCAGGCGCTTGGACTTGCCGTTTTGCAGCTCGTAATAGAACACGTCACCGGCCAGAGGGAACAGCAGGGACTTACCATCCTTGGACCAGCTGTACTCCATGATGCCGCTGCCGAAAATACGCTGGCGTTCGCGGCGGGCCTTTTCCTCGTCGGAAAGATTTTCCTCACCGGAGTGGAGCTTATCGGAGTTCACCAGCATGCGGGTCTCGCCGTCTTTCAGACGGTATTCCCACAGGTCGTAGCGGTTGTAGTCTTCGTCGCGACCTTTCAGAAAGGTGACCCGGCTACCATCGGGAGAGTACTGCAGCGCACGCGGGCTGGTGCCGCTCAAGGCGGGATCGGAGAATATTCTGTCGATAGTCAGTTGTTCGGCAGAAGAATGGCTGGCAAAAGCGCAGCCCAGCAGGAAAAACAGTTTCCGTTTCATGCAGTCACTCGCAATCTGGATTTTTATTAGCGGAAACTGCAGCACAGCTCCCCGAAATGATCGGGAGATAATAGAGGGATGGCCAATTGAGCGCCAGAATTTGCGGCGATGCGACCCTATCCGGCGTCGAATGTCGGGGCGGAATCTGTCGCGGGCTGTGGAGAAACGAGACTGACCAGTATTCCCGTCAACAGCGCCGCTGATACCGCGGGAATAATGGGATTTCCCCAGTAACTCTCACTTAAAAGCCCCTCCGTCGTCAGCATCACCAGAAGCGACGTCGCCGATCCGGCCAACAGCGATGCCAGCGCCCCCTGCCAGCAGTAGCGCGGCCAGAATCGTCCGAGCAATCCACAGGCAAAGAGCCCGGCCATCACGGTGGAAATCATTTTGCTGATATAGCCGATGAGATCATCGGACAACAGCGCCATTCCCAACGCCACACTGATCACCACAAGCAATCCAATGCGCGACTGGGTAAGACCTTCCCGCCGATGCGGATTGCTGAGATCCCGCACCAGCACGGAGACACCGGCAATGGCATCGGAGCTGGCACTGGACATGGTGGCGGAAAGGCCGGCGAGTAACACGAGCACACCGATACCGAGCGGGAGAACTTCGAGGGCAAGATAGGGAAAGGCGTAGTTGCGATTGTCCAGCTGCGGATCCAGCGCAAACGCACAGATACCGATGATCGCTGGCACCAGCGAAAAAAGCAGATAGAGGCCACCGGAAATATAAAACGACTTGCGCACAGATTTGACGCTACGCGCGGAATAAATCCGCTGGCGGAACGACGGTGTGGCGAGTACGCCCACGGCAATTACCGCAGCGAGGGATATGGCGGGCAGTAAACCCATCGGTTGCACACGCTCGGCCGATCGCGAAGTTTCGACGATCACCTCCCAGCCACCTACGGCGTGCACGGCAAATGCCGCCATCAGTAAAAAACCGAAGAACAGCACCAGTGCCTGCAAGGTATCTGTCCACACTACCGCGTGGTAGCCACCCACGATCACAAATATTCCAAAACCCGCAGCCACCAGCAGTTTCGCCACCTGCAGATCTATCCCGGCTATCCACGCAAGATACAGGCTGCCACCAAGAATATGCGCCCCGAGCCAGCCGAGGCAGGCAATCAGAATCAATACGGCAACCACTTTTTTTACCAACGGGTGATCATTCACGTAGGACGCGAGCTCTTCACTCATGGTGGCAAAACCCTGCGCTCGCGCAGGTGCAAACAACAACCCCAATAACAGTATTCCCACTGCGCCGCCAATCCCGTACAGGGCGCCCGCCCAGCCATTGGCATAACCAAATCCAACCGCACCCATGGACGAGCCTGTCCCCACCATGGTGGCGACGGTGGTGCCGATGGTAAGAAAGACAGGCAGGCTGCGTCCGGCCAGCAGAAAGTCATCCTCGCCAGAGGTTCGCCGGGAGGTGAACCAGCCGATGGCGATCAGGAACGTGATATAGAGCCCGAAGGCCCCGAGAAAAACACTGGCATTCATTGGAAATTTATTTTTATTGAACGCGATTCATTGGGTTATTTTTACATCCCGAAACACCTGACGAATAACTCAGGAGGTAGGGCAGCTCTAAAAATCGTAGCGAGCGGGTGACTGGTGGTGGCCGCCGGAGCGGAGGCAACGGAGTGTATAGGTCATACATGAGCATGCCGAGCACCGCCGAACGCCGCCAGGCAGACGCGCAGTAGATTTTTAGAGGCGCCCTTTCGGTTGTTTGTAGCACACTACGCCAACTTCTACTTTGCAGTCTACTACCAGGTCGCACACGGAGCAGATTCTTGCAGGTGGATGCGCTCCGAAATTTTCTTTAAAGACTTTATTGAAAGACTGAAAGTATCGCGCATCGGTCAAAATGACGGTTACATGCACCACGTCTTCCACGCCGTAACCCGCCTTATCCATGATCGCGAAGCAGTTGTCGATGGCGAGCTGAGACTGCTCCACAATCCCTCCCTCCACTACCTCACCATCGCGCATTGGTGTCTGACCCGATACATAGAGAAAACCACCGGCCTCTACCGCACTGGAAAATGGCAGGTGTTGACCGCCTGTGCCTGTGCCACCTTCTGCGCCGAATCTTTGAATCATGATTACTACCTTCGTTTGAAAGTTTTGTGGTCCGCTTTGTTCTTGGTCCTGTGGCGTCGGAGCACCGGGGAAAGCCTTTCGGGACCGCTGTGAACCCATCCCTGGGAGCTGCGTCGCAAACATCCTGTTTGCGACGCTCCCGAAAGGCTTTCACCGGCACTCCGCCTTCGCGTTGAGAAATTCACTTCGTAAGCGATTGGGTATTCTTAAACTTACGGAGTGCAGAAATTCGAATGTAAGGCAAAGCGCTGGGTGGGCGTTTTCAGAAGCGTCGGCAACAGGGAGGTTGCCGACGCAGCGTACAGGGATGTATTCACAGCGGTTCTGAAAACGCCCACCCAGTGTTTTGCTGCCCCGAATCCCGAACAGAGCACCGAGCAAGCCCGAACAGAACGACTAACCTAGCCGCGAAACAAAAAGGCTCCGCTTCGACTATCCAAAACGACACCGCCGGAATAAGCACACACCCCGTTCACCCAGACCCGGGAGATCCCCCGCGCCGCCCTTTGCGGTTGCGAATAGCTCGCCAGCGATTCCAATCCCACGTAATCAAACAACACCAGATCCGCGCAGTAACCCTCGCGGATAAACCCGCGATTCGCCAACCCGAAATTGGTCGCAGACAAGCCACTCATCTTGTGCACCGCCTGCGGCAGATCAAACAAACCCAGATCACGCCCGTAATGCGCCAACACCCGGGGAAAGGCGCCCCACAGTCTCGGATGCGGATGTGGGTCATTGGGCAATCCATCGGAGCCGACCATCGTCAGCGGGTGGCCGAGGATATTTTTTACATCCTCGTCACTCATGCAGTGATAAACCGCCCCCGCCGGCTGCAATTTTTCGGCCGCCTCGTAACAGGAGAGATTCCACTCCCGCGCAATGTCTGCCAACGGTCGCCCCCCCTGTTCGGGGAACGGCTCGGACCAGGTGACAAAAATTTCGATATCGTCCGTAACCTGCGCCAGATCCAGCGTGCTGGAACTCGCCGTGTAGGGGTAACAATCGCACGCAACCTGCTGATGTCGCGCGGCATTTTCCAGAGCACCGAGCACCTCACCGCTGCGCCCCCAATTACCGCGCCCGGCACATTTCAGGTGGGAAACAATCAGCGGTACTCGGTGTTCACGCGCGGTCAGAAGCGCTTCATCGATGGCCTCGAGAATGCGATCAAACTCCGTACGCAGGTGCGTGGTATAAACCCCGCCCTGCTCCGCGAGCTCCGCGACCATTTCCAGCACTTCGGCGGTATCCGCACATTTCGCGCTGCCATAGGCAAGGCCGGAACTGAGACCGATGGCGCCCTGGCTGAGCGCACTGCGCAGTTGCGCGCGCATCGCGGCGAGTTCGCCTGCAGTGGCAGTACGCTGCAGATCGTCCATGTGGTTATTGCGCAGGGACGTGTGACCCACCAACGCGGCGACGTTGACGTTGGGGCGGGCATTCTGTACCGCGCGGGCGTAGTCGGAAAATTGTGGGTATGTGAATCTTGTGCGGTCGCCGAGCAAATTCAGTGGGTCGGGAGGATCAGTCTTCAGGGTAACTGGGGTGGCACTGATGCCGCAGTTGCCGACAATCACGGTAGTCACGCCCTGACTGATTTTTGAGGGCACCTGTGGCTTGTGAATGACTTCGAGATCGTCGTGAGTGTGGACGTCGATAAATCCCGGTGCGAGATACAGACCTTCGGCGTCGATGATTTCCCTGGCCGGGTCGGTGATGCTGCCAGGGGCGTCGATGCGCTGGATGCGGCCATTGGATAACGCGATATCGGCGATAAACATGGCGGCGCCGCTACCGTCGACAACCGAGCCTCCGCGAATCACCGTATCGTATGTCATCCCATATCCTTCCGTTCCTCTGCTCAATCTCCCAACGGCAGGCGATCCTCACCGTGTTTGTGACTGTCCAGAGTGTGCTTGAGACGCCTCAACGCCTCGCGACTTTTGCGTTTCTGTTTTACCGCCAGCTCCGTGGCAAGCACGTCAATGGCGGCGAGCATGACGTAGCGGGCGGCGGTGGGTTTGAAAATGTAATCCGTCTCCAGCGGCTCCATCGGCACCAGGTGGTGCAGCACCCTGGCCAGAGGTGAATCCGCTACGGTAACGCCCACGATGGTTGCACCGTATTCCCGCGCGATTTCTGCGGCCTCCTGCACATCCGGGCTGTAACCGCCCATGGACAGGCACAGCACCACATCATTGCCGTCGATGGTCGAGGCGGACATGCGCATCAACATCGGATCCGAGTAAGATGTGGCCGGAAAACCGAGGCGGAAAAACCGATGCTGACATTCCTGTGCCATCACCGTGGAACCGCCACCCACGCCAAAAATCAAAATCTGCCGCGCCTTGACCAGAGCCTCGACCGCCGGCTCGATCACCGCCTCGGTAATCAGACGCGCGTTGTGATCCAATGCCGCTTTGATTTCATCGTATACACCGTAATTGGCTCCCGGCTCCACTTTGACTTCGGTATAGAACCGCTGCCCGATCGCCACCGCCTGAGCCAGGCGCAGCTTGAGGTCCCGCACATTTTTGCAGCCCACCGCCTTGGCAAAACGGGTGATGGTCGCTTCACTGACACCGGCCTTACCTGCCAGCTCGCTGATACTGGCGTGGGCGGCAAAGCTGATATCGTCTGTCACCAGACGGGCGATCTTCTGCTCTGCGTCGCGCAGCTGGCCGTAGTGCGCATTAATCTTCGAGACAATATCCGGTTCGTGACTCACAACAGTGTTCCTGTGTTACTGGAGTTTCGAATCCTGTGCCGGATCGGCGGAAAGCTGATCCGGCACAGGCTCTGACACGGGTACGGATGTTACTCAAGTCGGTGCAGTATAGGTATCGTGTTTGTTACTTTCAATACTGCATTTATTTATGTGATACTTTCTACCATATTTTTAACTAAGTGAAGAGATGGAGTCGGTCCCATGAGCCTCTCCCGCAGCACACCAGCGCCACGCTCAATGCCGAACCTCCTGCGTGAGGAGGTTCCACTGCCAGCGGCCGTGGTCTCCCTCTCCCGGTTGCAACACAACCTGCACTGGATGCAGGCATTTGCGGACCGCCACAGGGTAAAACTTGCCCCCCACGGCAAGACCACCATGACTCCGGCTTTTTTCCGGTTGCAACTGGCCGCTGGCGCCTGGGGTATGACCGTGGCCAACCCGCAGCAGGCGCGGGTGGCCGCGGAGGCCGGGGCAACCAATGTACTCATGGCCAATCAGCTGGTAGGCCGTGCGAACATGCGACTGGCCAGCGAATTGCTGACGGACTTCCCGCAACTGGCGTTTTACTGCCTGGTCGACTCGGTAGAAAACGCGCGCCAGCTGGGGGCATTTTTCGGGGAGCAGCAGCAAACCCTCAAACTGCTGATTGAGATTGGCATCCCCGCTGGCCGCACCGGCTGCCGCAGCAGCGCACAGCTCCACGCACTGTGCGAAGAAATGGAACGCTGGCCACAACTGCAACTGGCGGGAGTGGAAACCTACGAAGGACTGATTCACGGAGAGCGCGCCGAGGCGCGGGTAACCGAGCACCTGCAGCAGGTGCGCGACCTCTGCCTGGAACTACTGGCGCGGGAGAAATTCGCTACCCAATCGGTCATTCTGAGCGGCGCCGGTTCCGCCTGGTACGATCTGGTCGCCGAGATATTTACCGATCACGATGAAGCTCGCATCCTGCCGGTACTCCGCCCTGGCTGCTACCTCACCCACGATCGCGGCATCTATCAGCAGGCGCAGGCGGCGGTCATGCACAGACTCGAAAAGATCGAACGACTCGACGGGCACTGCTGCCCGCAGGGGGATCTGCAATCCGCGCTGGAAGTCTGGGCGTATGTGCAGTCACTGCCGGAACCCGGCATGGCAATCCTGAATCTGGGCAAACGGGACGCGGCCTATGACGCCGGCCTGCCGAAGCCGGAACGGCATTTCCGCCCCGGCAGGGATTCAGCGCCGCGTGGGGTGGGCAGCAATTGGCGGCTCACCAATATCATGGACCAGCACGCGATGATGCAGATTCCCGAGGATGCCGATCTTCAGGTGGGCGACATTCTCGCCCTGTCCACCTCACATCCATGCCTGACCTTTGACAAATGGCGGCGGATTCTGGTGATCGACGACGCATTCAATGTGCAGGAAGTGGTGGAAACCTTTTTCTGAGAGTCCGGCGCACCGCGGCTGAATACCAATAAGAACCCCACATGGCAAAAACACATCATCTTCTCGGCTTCGGTCTGTGCGCCCTGCTGCCACTGACCGCCCTCACACACAACGGGCATGCCTTGCCCGCACCCATGCCGTATCCACAGCAACTCATACGGCACGACGCCGCCGGTGAATTCACCCTCAGCGAGCGCAGCGCACTCTGCTTCCCGCGCGCACCGGGAGAAAGGCTGGGGGCGGCGGCAACCCGCTTTCGCCTGCGCACCGAGCGCCAGGTCGGTATTGCCCTGGAGGCCACTACACGCTGCGATGATCCCGCGATCGCCAGCAATACTTCCGTAATCAAACTCGTTTCCGAAAAATCACAAGCCGCGCCAGTCAGACTGGCGGAATTAACCAGTGAGCGGGAAGCCTACCGGCTTGACATCAATCCACAAAAAATCACGCTGAGCGCAGAATTTGACGAAGGAGTACTCCGCGGTCTGCAGACGCTCTCGCAACTGATCGGTACCGAGAAAAACGACTACCTTGCCCTGCCGCCGCTGACCATCATCGACCAACCGCGCTTTCGCTGGCGCGGCCTGTTGCTGGATTCCTCCCGCCATTTCCTGTCGGTGGATACCATTAAACGCCAGCTGGATGGCATGGCGGCCGCCAAGCTGAATGTATTCCACTGGCACCTCACCGACGACCAGGGCTGGCGGTTGGAAAGTCGAACCTACCCGAAGTTGCACCAGACGGCACCGGGCGGAAATTTTTATACCCGCGAACAGGTGCGCGATATCGTCCGATACGCCGGTGAGCGCGGTATTGTCGTGGTGCCGGAAATCGATATGCCCGGCCATGCCAGCGCCATTGCCGTTGCCTACCCGGAACTCCTGTCGGCGCCCGGCCCGTATAAACCGGAAGACCGCTGGGGTGTGCACAAGCCGCTGCTGAACCCGGCCAACCCGGCGGTGTACCACTTTGCGGAAAGCATTCTCGCGGAAGTGGCCGAGCTGTTTCCGTTTGAATATGTGCATATCGGTGGCGACGAAGTGGATCCGGAACACTGGGAAGCCAACCCGGACATACAGAAATTCATGCAGGAACATGCGCTGGCAGACAGCGACGCGCTGCACAATTATTTCAACAGCCGGCTGGCAGAGATTCTCGCGAGGCTCGAACGCAAATTGATCGGCTGGGACGAAATCCTGCATCCAGGCCTTGCCCCAAGTGCCGCCGTACAGTCATGGCGCGGACCGGATGCCCTCGGCGAAATCGCGCGCGCGGGGCATTTCGGTATCCTTTCCACCGGCTTTTATCTGGATCAGCCCCAGTACACCGACTACCACTACCGCAACGCCATTATTCCTGAGCCGCTGGAGTTCGGGGATCTGCAACCCGGTGAGCAGTGGCAGACCTGGCAATTCAGCGCACCGCGAAAACGCGGCAGTCCGGTTTCCGGAACGTTTACCCTGATTGAATCCGCCGAGGGCGCGCTGCGCGGGGTAATGAATTTTTCCGGCAAGGCTCCGCAGGTGCTGCACAATATCGAGCGCAGCGGCCCCAATACCCGATTCAACCTGGATACCTGGATGGGCCCGCTGCACGCGCGATTGCAGTTACGGGGTAAAAAACTCAGCGGCGAATTTGTGGTGGGCAATGCGCCCTATCACCCCGTCGGTGCGCTGATCGACAGCCGCCAAATGGAAAGTGTCTCACCGGCATTGGCCAATATCGGTACGCCTCTTACGGATGCCCAGAAAAACAATATCCTCGGTGGTGAGGTCGCGCTGTGGGCGGAGATGGTCGATGAAGACAACATTGACCTTCGCCTGTGGCCGCGCGCTTTTGCGGTGGCGGAACGGCTGTGGTCCGACGAAGCCTTGCAGGATGAAACCTTTCTCTACAAGCGGCTAAACGCAATAAACCACTGGGCGGAAACCGCGGTCGGCCTGCGGCACAAAGCCCAACATCTGGCAGCCTTGCAGGCGCTTTTCCCGGAAAACCTGCAGACCCAGGCCAGGGATTTCACGGCGGTACTGGAACCCGCCCACTACTATCACCGCCACCACCAAAAATCCGCGCATGAAACCTATTCCAGACGCGACCCGCTGAACCGTTTGGCCGACAGTCTGCCGGCGGAAAGTATGGCACTACAGGAATTGCGTACTTTCTCGGAAAACCTGCCGGATGCCCCGGTAGATATCGAAACGTGGGTTGACAAGGATGCACTGCAAAACGGCCTGCTGCATCTGTGGCGTGCCGGTGTTGCCGCGGAAGCCATACTGCAACAGCGGGAGCGGATTCCGACAGACATCCAGAAACTCGCGGAACTGGTCCAGCAGCAGATGGAACTCGGCTTCCTGGTTGCCTCCCGCTTTGCGGATGGAAAACCCTTTGCCACTGCTGAGGAGACCACCATCCGCGAGCAGATCGCGTCGCTAAAGGGGATGCACCACGAAGTCGTATTACCCGCAGTCGACGTACTGGAATGTTTGATGGATCGTCTGCAATATGCCGGCGACCGCCAGAACAACAAGGAAAAACAACATGGCTAATATTTTCGGCGCTTCTCTCCTGGCCCTGGCCATTACCGGCGGCCCAGCTACGGCGGCCAATGTACAGACAACCGACTGGATGCCGGAGGGCAGCTTCACCAATGGCGTGGAGGGCCCCGTGGTTGGCCCGGATGGCAACCTGTATGCGGTGAATTTCGCCCGCGAGGGCACCATTGGCCGGGTGACCGGAAAAGGCAAGGGTGAGGTCTGGCTGCAATTGCCGGACGGTAGCACCGGCAACAGTATCCGCTTCCACGATGGCCTGATGTACGTCGCCGACTACACCGGCCACAATGTATTGCAGATCGAGCCATCCTCCAGAAAAATCCTGCGCAAATATCACAACCCGCAGATGCACCAACCCAACGATATCACCATCGCCGGCAACGGCACTATCTATGCCAGTGATCCGGACTGGGCCAGTAACAGCGGACAGCTTTGGCGTATCTCGCCGGAAGGGGAATTCACCCTGCTGGAAGAAGACATGGGCACCACCAATGGCATAGAACTGAGCCCGGATGGAGAAAAACTCTATCTCAATGAAAGTGTACAACGCCGTGTGTGGGTGTATGACGTGCAGGACAATGGCGATGTTGCCAACAAAAAACTGCTGATGGAATTCGATGACTTCGGACTGGATGGAATGCAGACCGACTCGGAAGGCAATCTTTATATCGCCCGGTACGGCGCGGGTGTGGTTCTAAAGGTTTCCCCAGCGGGTGAAGTGCTTTCGACCGTTCACCTGAAGGGGCAGCACCCTACCAATGTCGCCCTCAGTAGCGACGGCGAAACCGGCTATGCCACCATGCAGAAGCGCGGTGCCATCGAGCAGTTTTCTACGGGGCATTGAATAGCAGCGGTGGGGAAAATACCAATTCGGTGTTTCCCCCACATCGCTAAAGCGTCGTGACAATTTTTGCGGTAGCGCTTTCCAGCCCCGGCGAGGAGGCGGTTACCGTTATTTCACCTTCCCGCCCGGCCTGCGAACGCACCACCACCAGGCACAGACCATTGAAGGTGTCGCGCTGCAGCGCATTGAACGGAACCAGGCTGGTGGGATCGCCATTCTCGGTGGCGATGATTTCCCCGGGCCCCTGCAGATCGAAAGTAACGGCATTGTGCGCACGCGGCACCGGGTTGCCTTTCGCATCCAGCACCTGCAGGGTGACAAACGCCAGGTCGTCGCCATCTGCGGTTATTTGTGCGCGATCGGTCTCCGCCGCGAGCACCGCGGCGGCACCTGCGGTGACCACCCTGTCTTCGGCCCAGGCTTCACCATTCTTGTAAGCCTGTACCCGCAGCTCACCCGGTTCGTACACCACATCGTCCCAGCGCAGGCGATATTCGTATTCACCTTTTTTCTTTCTGCCCAGGGATCGGCCGTTCAGGAACAGTTCCGCCTCGTCACCGGAGGTGAATACATGCACTGGTGTGACTTCGCCGTTGCGCTCCGGCCAGGTCCAGTGCGGCAGTATATGGGCCATGGGCAGCTCCGGTCGCCATTGGGACTGGTAGAGGTAAAAGCGGTCTTTCTTGAATCCAGCCAGGTCGACGATACCGAAATAGGAACTGCGCGCGCCGTAATAAGGCGTCGGCTCGCCGAGGTAATCCCAGCCGCTCCAGACAAAGCCCCCGGCCACATAGGGGTGCTGTTCGAGGGAGCGGAATACCTTGTCGGCGGAAGAGCCAAAAGGTGCGGTGTACAACTCGTACGCGCTGACCTGCTGGCTGCCGGGATCACCGCCACGGCCATCGGCGACCGGTGCACTGATGCCCTCTTCCACCGGAAACAGATACTCACCGCGGGAGCTCACGGCGGCCGCGTTTTCACTGCTCAGGATTACCTTCTGCGGAAACTGTTTCTGGAAATCCGGGTACAACGGCGAGGTGCGGATCCCCTGCAACCCCTGGTAGGCCGGCGCATCGCGGATACCCTCGCCCTGGTAATTCAGGCTGATGGCATCCATCACGCCCGGTAACGGCATATGTGGCTTGGCGTAATTCATGGAGACGGTGGAGGGGCGTGTCGGGTCCTCTTCTTTTGCCACGTCGTGCAGGCGGCTGGCCACCGCGGCCCCGGCCTCGCCGGTGTACTGCTCCCCCACCTCATTGCCGAGACTCCACATAATGACCGACGGATGGTTGCGATCGCGGCGGATAAAGGCCCGCAGATCCGCCTCGTGCCAGTCGGGGAAAATCAGGTGGAAATCCAGCGGGGTTTTCTTGCGCTCCCACACATCAAAAATTTCGTTCACCACCAGAAAACCCATGCGGTCGGTCAGTTCCAGCAACTGCGGATCGGGCGGGTTGTGCGCCATGCGAATGGCGTTGACACCAGCCTCGCGCAACACTTCCAGCTGTCGTTCCGCAGCACGACGATTGAAGGCCGCGCCGAGTGCACCCAGGTCGTGGTGCTGGTTGGCACCGCGGATTTCAATGCGCTCACCGTTCACAAACAGGCCGCGCTCGGCGTCAAAGCGGATCTCGCGAATGCCGAAGGGGGTTTCGTAGCGGTCCACCACTTCGCCGTCACCGTTCAGCAGTTTGGTAATGGCCACATAGCGGTTGGGCTTCTGCGTGGGCGGTGGACCCCAGAGTTGCGGCTCACGCACCCGCGCCGCCATATTGAAAATCGCCTTGCCACCACTGGGTACCGGTTGTTCCGCGGCCTGCGTGCTGGCAACTTTCGGTCCGCGCGGCGCGCCGTTGATGTCCAGAGCATAAATATCCGTACTCGCCCTCACCGCTACGGCCTGCGCGGAGTTGTTATCGACGGCAATGGTCATTTCCACCTGCGCCGCCTCGGCGGATACCGAGGGTGTGGTGACAAAGGTGCCCCACTGGGCGATATGCACAGGATTCGTTTTGGTCAGCCACACATTGCGGTAGAGACCGCCGCCGGGATACCAGCGCGAGGATGCGGGTGGATTGTCCAGACGGATGGCGAGCTGGTTGACGCCGCCGAAATCGAGATAGGGCGTGAGGTCGACGCGCCAGGAGGCGTAGCCATAGGGCCAGCCGCCGGCGAGTTCGCCATTGATCCACACCATGGCATAGGACATGGCGCCGTCGACATCGAGATAAATTTGTTTGCCGGCGTCTGCCGCGGGAATATCCAGTTTGTTCCGGTACCAGGCGATTCCCGGGCTCGGCAGTCGGCCCATGCCACCGCCCACCGGCGCATATTCACCGGCAAAGAAGGGGCCGTGAATAGCCCAGTCGTGAGGCAGGGACACCGGTTGCCAGTCGCCATCATCGAAATCGGCACGGGTAAACGGGAAATCGCTGCCGGGGCTACCCGCTGGCCTCTCGAAGCGCCGTTGCGGATTCCGGATAAAGTCGTTGGCGCTGGGCAGTATCCACGGTTTCAATACCTGTCGGTCGGCCTGCGGAGTGTCCTCCGCCGCGGTGGGCATGGCATCCGCCGCCTTGCCGTCTTCGTCGTCGGTGACTTTGGGCCGCACATCGTAGATCAGCGCGTCGGCAACCTCGGCGGATTCATACTTGAAGAAACGCCAGCCGTTGCGAAGTGGCAGCCGCTGCCGGTGCTCGGAATACTCGGGCGATGCCGATTCCACCAAAGATAAGTCTGCGGGGAAAAATGTAAGGTAGGCAAAGGCCACACCACCCAGTGCCACCAGTGAAAGAAAATAGCGAAGTCGAAACATGTTGCTGTCCGGAACGGCGGGCAATCGCAGGGTGCGCGATGCACACACTGCGATTGCCCTTATCAAATGATCAGAAGGAACCGCGAACGCCCAGCGTGTAAATGGCTCCGGGGTAATAAGAGTTGAACGGTTGACTCTGATCGCCCTCGATATAGTTGGACAGATCCGCATTGGTCAGGTTGTAGGCATCGAAGGTCACCGTCAGGTCGTTATCCGACAGGAACGGCAGTCGGTAACTCGCCGAAAGGTCCAGCTGGCCGCGGCTGCGATTGGTGACGGGGGCACCCCAGGATTCGAATATATAGGCACCGTCCTCGTGGTAATAGGTGATGCGTGCCTGGAAGTCGTCCCGCTCGTAGTAGCTGGTGAAGCTATAGGAATCGGCAACACCCGCGATGTCTTCACCGTTTTCGTTGACCGCGTCGATCACAGTGGCGCTGGCATTGAAGCCCAGGCCGGGCAGTACGAAATCCAGCGGCTGCACCCAGATCGCTTCCCAGCCATCCACTTTGGTAACGCCGGTGACATTGTTGCGGGTATTGACGTTGACGATACAGTTCGGATCGCAGATGGAGAGCTGATCCGCCTGGGTCTGGCTTAAATTGCTGGTATCCATGCCCCAGTCACCCAGGTCATTGAAGTTCACCGGAATCTGCGCCTGTGTGGTAAATCCGGAGACGTTCTTGGTGAAATAGGTGAGACCGACGTAGCCCATTTCACTGAAATACCATTCACCGCCGATATCGATATTGTCGGATTCGAAGGGTTGCAGGTTGGGATTGCCGGTATTGATGGCGTCGATACCGGAGCCGGCCCACTGTGAATTGGGGAACATATCGGCGGGGTTGGCGCGGGTCAGACTTTTGGAAGAACTGGCGCGCAGCTTGATATCCTCGGTGACATCCAGCACGCCGCTGATGGACGGCAGTATCTTGCTGTAATCCTGGTCGGTAGCGCCATCCTGGGTGGCCACATGTTGCTTGGTATCCACGTAGCGGACGCCGGCATTCAGGCGCAGGGTGTGTCCCGCCAGTTGGGTCTCCGAATTGGCCTCCAGGAACATCGCCGTTACTTCCTCGGAAATTTCCGTGACCGTATTCGGTCGCAGATCCAGTCCGCTGTAGTTGATGTCACGCTTGAATTTGCCCCAATTCAGATCGCCGACGCTGGTGTAACCACTGTAGCTGTCGACGTTGTCGCCGATGGTGACGGACTGCAGGTAATCGCCAAGGTTGCCCTTGACGTTGTCGATGCCATTGGCCGTCATGTAGTCCGCGAGATAACCGCTAATGTCCGAAGGTACACCGTAAACCCGCCGTTCGGCTGACATTTCATCGGTGTCGATTCCGAAAATAATGCCGTTGACATCGGCATCTTCGCCCCACGCCATTTGCGCATGGAAGCCCCGGGTTTCCGTCTCCCGCTCTTCGTGGCCCACGCGGAAATAGTCACCACCGGCTTCCGGGACCATATAGTAGCCGCCGAAATTATCGAAGCCCGAGTGCTGCACCGTCGGAACTTTGTTGTTGCTGGCATAGGTCATGGTGCCGGGTGCGGTGAAGAAGAGCGCGTAGGGATTGTCGCGCACAAACTCGGAATCCGATTGGCTCGCCGACATATTGAGTTTCCAGCTGTCGCTGATCTGCCAGTCGAAACTGGGCATGACGGAGACATAGTCCAGGTCGTCTTCGTAATCGCGGGAACCGACCCAGGCACTGTGGCCATACAGGGTGCCGGATTGCAGGCGGGCGCCGTTGCCGTTATCCACGGCGGTAATGTCTTCCGGAATAAACGGCGTTTGGTAGTTGCGGCGATAGAAGTGCATTACCTCGGTGCGTACATAGTCGGCGTCGGTCTTCGCGTGAAGAATATCCACAGACGCCTCCATGTTCTCGCTGGGGCGGTATTGCAGCGATACCAGCGAGGACAGGGATTCTTTCTGACCCTGTGTGGTTTGCACGCGGCCAATATAGGGCATACCCACCTGCTGCAGTTCGGCCTGGGACATGCCCGCGCTGTCGTAGATGTCGATGATGTCCCCTGCGTTCACGCCGGGATGTGCCGCCGCGTAATCGGCGGTTGCCACGTCGGTGAAGCGGAAGGTCTGGCTGGAGCCGTCACGGCAGTCGACGCTGCCGGGCTGGTCGGTGATCAGACAGCCGAACTGGCCCAGGTTGGCGACGGTTTCATACCCGTCCACCTGGCGATTGGCATCCTTGTTGACTACGGTCACCAGCGCGCCGAACTGGTCGTTGTTGAAGGCGTAGGTAAAGGCGCCTTTGGGGCTGGTTTCGCCGTTGGAGTCGCGGTAATCGGTCTCCAGGGCATAGCGGATGTTGTGGCCATCCCCGAGGTCGGAAGCGCGCAGGGTGCGCATATTCACATAGCCGGTCACCCCGCCTTCCAGTTGCCGGGCGGTGGCGGTCTTCTCTACCGACAGACTGCCGAACAGCTCGGTGGGGAAAATATCCAGGTCCACTTCACGACCGACGCCGCCATCGTTGTTGAGATTGCCCTTGGAGGCGACATTGATGGAGCTGCCATTGAGGACGATTTTGGTAAATGAAGGCCCCAGACCACGCACGGAAATCTGCTGGCCTTCGCCGGTAACCTCCCGGTTGATCTTGACCCCGGGAATGCGCGACAGGGATTCCGCCAGGTTCTGGCTCGGCATCTTGCCCATATCGTCGGAGAACACTTCGTCCTTGAAACCCACAGAGTCGCGCTTGGCTGCGGTGGAGTTCAGCAGTGCGCCCCGGTAACCGGTGACCTGAACTTCCTCCAGGGTGTTTTGCTGGGCATCGTCGGCAGCCTCCTGCGCCATGGCAGGTATCGCACCTAGCGTGGACGCCATTGCGGCGACGATGACATGGGACAGCCTGCTTCTTTTAAACATTATTGTTTCCTCTCTACGCTGTTCCGCTGGCCCCTCTCGACTAGGCCACATCTAGACCACATCGAAAGTGCGCCAGCGGTATTGGTTATTGTTCTGGGCGGTAGCTTTTGCCAAATGATAGCGCTACCATTTCGGTATACGCCGCTTCCAGGTTGGAGTCAAGCGTTTCGCCGTTCGACGGTTGTGCCATGGCTTTCTGCAAGCGGAGACGAGCAGGCGCCATGGCTTCACAGAGCACTGTTTCGCGCAGGAGGGCCGACAGGCTTGCAACTTCAGAGCGCCAGTGCGGGGCCTTGCCGAATTTCTACAAGAACAATAAGGAACGCAAACATCGTGAAAAATAAAAAATCTATGCTGCTGTCCATACCCCTGATCGCCTTGGGATTTACCGCCTGCGGCGGTGAATCATCCTCCGCGGATTCCACCGCAGCGATGTTCACCGAGGCGGAAATCGCCAGCGCCATCACGCCGGATCTGCGCCTCAATGACCGCGAGTATTTCGAGGCGCCGGGAGTCAATATACTGGCCTTCAGCAACCCACCGGGTGGCCTGTTCTTCGACGCCAAGACCAGCGGAATCGAGATCATCCAGCGCGGCGAGCGCATCGCCACCAATGGCGACCTGCGCCTGCTGCACACGCCGGAGCAGTGGGATGGCATGAGCCAGCTGGTCGGACGCAGCGTCGACCGCGAGGCAAACCGTATAGAAACCCGGCTGGCGTATCCCGAACACGACTTTTCCTATCGGGTAATAGCGCGCGCGGAGGGCGGCAAAGTCGAACTCAGTGTGCAGCTGGATGCACCGCTGCCGCAAAACCTCGCAGGCAAGGCCGGATTCAACCTGGAATTTCTGCCGGCCAGTTACTTCGGCAAAGCGTTTCTGATGGACGGCCAAGGCGGCCTGCTGCCGCGGCATCCCGGAGGCGGTATGCAGGTTGACGATGACGGGCGCACCCAACCGCTGCCGCTCGCCAGTGGCCGCAAACTGGTGCTGTCGCCGGAAGATCCCGTACACCGCGTCGCCATCCGCGCACTGAGTGGCGACAGCCAGCTGATGCTGTTCGACGGTCGCAACAAGGCGCAGAACGGCTGGTTCGTAGTGCGTAGCCTGATTCCCGCCGGAAGCGCGGGCGAAGTGATGCGCTGGGAACTGGACGTGCAGGCAGATCCCGACTGGATACGCCAACCGGTACTCGGTTATTCCCAGGCCGGATACCATCCCGCGCAACCGAAACAGGCCGTCATCGAACTGGACCGCAACGACAAACCGCACAACCGCGCGCGCTTGCTGAAGATCGAAGCGGATGGCAAAAAATCCACCGCAATGGAAGCCGCTACCTATCCCTGGGGTGACTACCTGCGCTACCAGTACCTCACCTTCGATTTCTCCTCCGTCACGCAACCGGGCCTGTACCAGATCGAATATGGCAAACAACTGAGCGCACCTTTCCCCATCAATGCCACCGTGCATGCCAATACCTGGCAGCCGACACTGGATATTTTCCTGCCGGTACAGATGGATCATATGGAAGTGCGCGAGGCCTACCGCGTGTGGCACGGTCGCTCGCATCTCGACGATGCGCTGCAGGCGCCCGCGGATTATGAACATTTCGATCTCTACGCACATGGCACCGAGACAGACACAAAATTCAAACCCTTCGAGCATATTCCCGGGCTGGATATCGGCGGCTGGTACGATGCCGGCGACTACGATATCCGCACCCAGTCGCAATACCACACGGTGCGCGACCTGGTGCACGCCTGGGAAGAGTTCGGTCTGGACCGCGACAACACCACCATCAGCCAGCAGAAACGCAGCGTACAGATGCACCGGCCGGACGGTGTGCCGGACATGCTCCAACAAATCGAACACGGCACCCTGGCGCTAATCGCCCAGCACCGCGCCGTCGGCCACGCCATCCCCGGCATTGTGGCCGCGCACCTGTACCAGTATCCGCACCTGGGTGATGGTTCCACCAAAACCGACAACCGCATTTACAAACCGGCGCTGGATCCCTTCGCCGGCGAACGGCAGGTCGGGAAAATGTATCTGCCATCCACCGTGGCGCCCTCACCAGAACAGCGCGTGCTGAACACCGATGGTGAACACAGTGGCGAGTTCGACGACCGCTGGGCATTCACCACAAACTCATCGGCACTCAATTACGGGTCCGCTGCCGCACTCGCCGCCGCCAGCCGCGCGCTGCGCGGTTACAACAAACAGCTCGCCGACGAATGCCTCTCCACCGCGCGCCATGTCTGGCAGTATGAACAGCAGCGCGAACCCAACCTGTATCACTACGGCAACACCACGGGTGGACGGCTGGAAGAGGAACAACTGGCCGCGGCGGTGGAGCTGTTGATCACCACCCAAGACGAGCAATATTCCGCGGCGATACGCGAGTTGTTGCCGCAGGTGCGCGATCGATTTGCATTCAACGCCGCCACGCTCGCGCAGGCGGTTCCGCTGATGGATGAGGATTTCAGGAAAAATATACAGCCGCTCGTACGCGCGCACCGCGAACAGATCCGCGAGTTCGAGCAGGAAAATCCCTACGGCGTCCCCATCACCCGCGGGGGCTGGGCGGGTGCCGGCAGCGTGGTGAATTTCGGCAACACCAACTATTGGCTGCACAAGCATTTTCCGCACATTATCGAAAAAGACCTGGTGTTCCGCAGCCTCGACTATATTCTCGGACGCCATCCCGGTTCGAATCTGTCACTGGTATCGGGGGTGGGCGCGGAATCCAAGCTGGTGGCCTACGGTTCCAACCGCGCGGACTTCTCGTTTATTCCCGGCGGCATAGTGCCCGGTGTTCTGATACTTCCGCCGGACCTCCCTGAGAACAAGGAAAACTGGCCATTTTTCTGGGGACAGAACGAATACGTAATCACCGTTGGGGCCAGCTATATATTCCTGGCCAATGCCGTGCAGGCATTGCTACAGGGCGAGGATGTTTGACTTTTTAATGGGGAGTGGGAGTGGTACACCTCAGGTGTGCACTCCAATTTTGGACGAAAAAAGGTGTGCCACTTTCGTGGCACACCTTTTTTAATGGATGACAACAGCGATCAGAAGTTGCCGCTGATTGTCAGAGCAAAGCGACGGTCGGTCTTGAAGCTCAGGGACTCCTTGGTGGTTCCGTCTTCGCTGACCTGCGCCAGGGTCTTGGTTTCAAGATCCAGCAGGTTGCCGATCTCCATGCCTACTCTCCAGTTGTCACTGAGGGCGTAGAACAGGCTCGCATCCATCATGCCGGCTGCTTCCGTGTAGATGGGGGCAAACTCATTGGAATCACGGCGGGTGACCATGTAATCCGAGCGCCAGGTGTAGGCAAGACGCATCGAGAAATCGTTGTACTCGTACATGCCCACGATGTTGTAGTTCTGATCGGAATATCCTTCAAGCGGCAACCCGGAGAAGTTGCGGAACGTATCGCGCTGATCGCTAATGGGTTGTCCATCCGCGGTGAAACGCTGCGCACCCAGGCCGCTCTCAGGATCGTTCAGACCGTTCTGATCGATGTAGGTGTAATTGAGCTGCATACCCAGGCCACTCCAGGCACCAGGCAGGAAGTCGTAAAACTGAGAGTAAGACAGCTCAACCCCCTGAATGGAACCGGAGCCAGTATTCGCCGGACCCGACAGGCTGAATTCCTGGGAAATACCGTTGTCCGGGTTGGTCACGGTCTCAACGAAACTGCGATTGCGGATAATGTCGTGCAGCTTTTTATAAAACAGCCCCACAGACACCGAACCGGCTTGAGAAAAATACCACTCCGTAGACAAGTCAAAGTTATCTGACTTCTCCGGCTCCAGGTTCGGGTTCAGCGAGGTACCGAACAGGTTGACGTCCGTAACCCCGACGACCGGGTTGGTGGCATCATCGGTATCATCGGAGCCGGGGTTCTCTCGTACCGCGGTGTAACTTATGCCGAGAGTTTTGGTGCTGCGGGCCTGATCCAGCGTCGGGAAATACAATCCGCGGGAGGCACCGAAGCGCAGCAGCACATCGTCCGACAGATTGAACACCAGGTTCAGGCTGGGGAGTACGGTATCGTAATCCGTGCCCTTGACGCTCTGTACGGAGCCGGTGCCATCCGCAAACGCGTAGAGATCGGGATAGGTTTCCTGGAACACACTGATCAGGCTGTCGCTGCCGGAAATGGGCTGGGGCAGTACCACGTAGCCATCCGAATCCAACTGATAGCTGACGTAGCGCAAGCCCACATTACCGCGCACGGGGACAACGCTGTCATCCAGGGCGAAATCCGCGCGAACATAAGCCTCAAGGCGCTCTTCCCCGGTATTGGAAATATCGTGCGCGGCGAAAGGACCATCGACACGATCGGCGAGATCTTCGGAGCCTGAGTAACACTCCGCATTGGGCTGGCCGGAGGAACCGAACGGCGCATTGTTCCAGGTACCGCAACCGCTGCGCATGGCTTCACTGAAATTCTTCACCAGGCTCATGCGCGGGAAATAGAAATTGCTGGTGATATCGCCCTGCAATACACGGCTATCGTAAAAATCGCTGAAGTCGACGGTTTCCCAGGCTTCCGGTGCCACATCAGGCCCGGCCTTATCCACCTGGTCTTTCATCCAGCCTTCATTGACGAAGCCCCAGTTGGCGTATTCGGTGTTGCGCATGATCAGCTCTTTATCAGAGTAATACACGCCCGTGTGAATCTTGTTGAACAAGCCATCCAGTTCGTAATCAAGGTCGAGCCTGAAGCTGTCCGCCTTCGCATCGGAATCGACCTCGTGGTCCATGGCGGTGGCAATGTAGTGCGTCTGGTTTTCACCGGCCCAGTTTGACCAGTAACCCGGGTTGTTCCAGACGGGATTCAAAAACTCGACCGTCGGCAGTGATCCCCGCAGATCCAGGAATACGTCCGACGCATTGGAGCCCGGAGCAACACGGGCGTTGATCCCGTAGTTGTGCACGATCTCCTCGGATGCGACGTGTTGATAATCCACGGATACCGCCAGGCGATCCGTCGGCCTGAAGGTGACATTGAACGAGGTGTCTTCTACCGTGTTGATGTTCTGGTTGTAGCGCGAGGAGGCCAGCATCGGCAGTTCGGCATCGGCGCGGATGATGCCGCTGGTCAGATAACCATCGTCAAAGGTGATGGGATATCCCTGGGCTTCATCCGACAGCCAGTGTGCGGCAAACCAGGTGGTCGGGTGGAACCCCTGCCCCTGGGTACCGATCACGCGCTCTTCCCACTCCAGTTCGGCCTTGGAGCTGATGTGTTCCAGGGTGGCGGTGATTTTTTCGTCGTTGCTCTGCCATTGCAGGGAGGAGGCAAACCCCTCGCGGGTGCGGTCATTTTCCGCGGTGCGCAGGGAGAACTGACCGGGCGCATACACCACACTGCCGGGCTCCTGACCGGGAATCATCGGGCCTTCCAGCGGTGAGTCCGCAGCAGGACGGACAATAGCGCCCCACTGGTACTCACCAATAAATGCATCGCCGCGGGAATAGTAGTTGGCTACCCCAACACCATCGCCGCGGGTTTTGTATTCGGAGCCGGAGCCCGCCACCAGGAAGCCGATCTTACCGATGTCGGTTTCCCAGTGATCGGAAAACAGTCCGGAAAAGGACGGTGTGGCCTCTTCACGAAAATCGCCGTAATTGGCTTTGGCGGTGAACGCCAGAATCTGCTCATCGGTGTCCAGCGGCTTGCGGGTAATCAGGTTCACCGTGCCGGCAATACCACCGGCGGTCAGGTCCGCAGTCTGGTTCTTCACCACTTCTACCGCCCCCAGAAGCTCCGGGGAGATGTCTTCGTAGTTCAAACCGCCCCAAGGGTTGGCACTGAAGGCATCGCGGCCGTTGATTTCGCTGCGCACGCGATCGAGGCCGCGCACAAGCACGCCGGTACCTTCATCGGCATAGTGGTTGGGGTCGTCCGAGGCGGCGAAACGCTCAATGGTAACCCCCGATACCCGCTGCAGGGCTTCGGTAACGGACTTGTCCGGCATTGCGCCGATGTCCGATGCGGTAATCACATCTTTTACCGTGTCCGCATCCCGTTTCAGATCCTGGGCGGACTGGAGTGTGGAGCGCATGTCCCCGTAGACCACAACCTCTTCTACAAGCGCATCGTCAATTTTTTCTGCTTCCTGCGCCATAAGCTGCGCCGGCAACAGACCGTAAACCGCGCCGCATACAGCAACACTCAGCATTTTTTTATTAAAACTGGGATTGAATTTCCTTGGCATGGCTAACCCTCGGTGGTGTTTATGTTTTTATTTGTACGACGACACTACCCCTGGCAATCCCTGCCCAGTGTCCTCTTTATATCTTCGCATCCTCAAAAGCCCCGCGCGGCCACCAGAGCCTGTCCACAACCGGCCTTTTGCACCCCACATCCGGCAAAAAAGCTCCGGGAGCCCCCTAACCGGCAATTCTTATGGGAGTCCCGACTGCGAGCGATACAAGGTGAACATCAAGAATGGACCGGTGATACCAGCGCATAAGAG
The DNA here is from genome assembly GCF_002959965.1 of Microbulbifer pacificus. Lineage (NCBI taxonomy): Bacteria > Pseudomonadati > Pseudomonadota > Gammaproteobacteria > Cellvibrionales > Microbulbiferaceae > Microbulbifer > Microbulbifer pacificus. The sequence goes on along the minus strand of NZ_PREV01000026.1, from coordinate 2,530,301 downwards.
GAAACATACCAACCGAGAAAATAACTTTCAACAACTATCATTTTAAATGTTAGATATTTTCACAGATTACCCGTCACCCTGCCCTTCCCCACAGGACTGCGATTAGCCTTAACACTCTCTTACCGATCTTTACCCACCCACACTCAACCCGTCCTCATTGGTGTGGTCTCATACTGCTCATAACGCAAGGGAGCCCCCATGAAAACTCACTACTACGCTGCGGCCCTTACCGCCATCACAGTACTCGCCGGCTGCGCCAGTACCCCGAAGACACCACCCGTCTTTTCGGAATCCTTCATTGCCAACATCACCGAGCAGGGAAACCGTATCTTCACCTATACCGCCTCCGTCAATGGCGGGGGCGAGGGCGGCGGCCCCCGAGGAGGAATGGGGGGGCGCGGTCCGGGCGGTGGAGGCAAGGGCGGCGCTCCCGGTGGTGGCCGACCTGGCGGGGGTATGGGTGGCGGGATGGGAGGCGCTCCCGGCGCTGGCATGAGCAGGAAAATGCGGGAAGACCCGGAAAAAGCGGCACAGGAGAGGCTGGAAGACGTTCTCACCGAAACCAGTTACTGCCCGAAAGGCTGGTTTGTGATCGAGAAGAGCAGCCTGCAGGGGACGGTGGAAATTCGCGGTGAATGCCGCGCCTGAACGAAACAAAAGGATGCAGGCGGAAACAGGGGCCGGGTTTACAGCCCCTGTCTGCCAGTGGTCCATGCGGAAAGGTCAGTGCGCGAGCAAATAATCCGCGTGGAATCTCAGGTGCTGCTCGATAAAAGACGCAATAAAATAATAGCTGTGATCATAGCCCGCGTGATATTCGATGTTCACCGCATAGCCCGCCGCTTCTGCCGCCGCCTCCAGCGCATTCGGTTTCAATTGCTGATCCAGAAACGTATCTTCCTCTCCCTGTGAAATGAGCACCGGCAATTTCTCCACCGCGCGCCCGATCAACACCGAGGCGTCGTGTTCGCCCCAGGTTGAACGGTCTTCACCAAGATAGGCCGCAAACGCTTTTTCACCCCAGGGGCAGGCAATCGGATTACAGATCGGAGCGAATGCCGAGACGGACAGATAACGCCCGGGATTCTTCAGCGCAATGGTGAGGGCGCCGTGCCCACCCATGGAGTGGCCCGAGATCGCGCGGCGTCCGCTCACCGGAAAATTCTCTTCGACCAGTGCCGGCAACTCCTTCACGATGTAATCGTACATCTGGTAGTGCGGTTTCCACGGCGCTTGGGTAGCGTTGATATAAAAGCCCGCGCCTTTGCCCAGATCGTAGCCTTCCGCATCCGCCACGCTGTCACCCCGCGGGCTGGTGTCGGGAATCACCAGCACAATGCCAAGCTCCGCGGCCATCCTCTGAGCGCCGGCCTTTTGCGAAAAATTTTCATCCGTACAGGTCAGGCCGGAAAGCCAGTAGAGCACCGGAAAGCGCTGATCCCTCTCCGCCTGGGAGGGGAGAAAGATCGAAAACCGCATCTCGCAGTCGAGTACTTGAGAGCGGTGGGAATACTGGCATTGGGCGCCGTCAAAACACTGGGTTCTGCTGACAAGCTGCAAAGTCATTTCTAGCCCCTACTGATAGTGAATCACGCTGCGAATACTCTTGCCTTCGTGCATCAGTTCAAAGGCCTCATTGATTTTTTCAAGCGGCATGGTGTGGGTGATGAAGTCGTCCAGTTTGAATTCGCCCGCCAGGTAGCGCTCCACGTATTCCGGCAGTTGCGAGCGGCCTTTTACCCCGCCAAACGCAGTACCGCGCCATACGCGACCGGTGACCAGCTGGAAAGGACGGGTGGAAATTTCCTGTCCGGCACCGGCGACACCGATGATGATGGATTCTCCCCAGCCTTTATGACAGCACTCCAGCGCCGAGCGCATGACATTGACATTGCCGATACATTCGAAAGAATAATCCACCCCACCGTCGGTCAGCTCGACGATCACTTCCTGAATCGGCTTTTCGTAATTTTTCGGATTGATACAATCGGTTGCACCGAGCTTTTCTGCCAGTTCGAATTTATCTTCGTTGATATCAATGGCAATGATCCGACCGGCCTTGGCCAGGCGCGCGCCAATCACGGTGGCGAGACCAATACCACCGAGTCCGAATACCGCTACGGTTGCGCCAGCTTCCACCTTGGCGGTGTTCGCCACCGCCCCCAGGCCCGTGGTCACACCGCACCCCAGCAGGCAGATTTCCTCCAGCGGCGCGTCCTTATTGACCTTGGCCACGGAAATTTCCGGCAGTACCGTATATTCGGAGAAGGTGGAAGTACCCATGTAGTGATAAATGGGCTCGCCGTTGACGGAAAAGCGCGTGGTGCCGTCGGGCATCAGACCCTTCCCCTGAGTGGCGCGGATCTTCTGGCACAGATTCGTCTTGCCGGACATGCAGAACTTGCACTCACCACACTCAGGGGTATACAGCGGGATTACATGGTCCCCCACCGCCACGCTGGTGACACCCTCACCTACGGACTCCACAACGCCGCCCCCCTCGTGACCGAGAATCGCCGGAAACACGCCCTCGGGGTCTTCACCAGACAGGGTAAACGCATCGGTGTGACACACACCGGTTGCCATCAGTTTGATCCGGACCTCCCCGGCCTTCGGCGGCGCGACCTCAACCTCTTCAATCGACAGCGGCGCGCCCGCTTTCCAGGCCACCGCCGCCTTACACTTGATCGGTGCTGCTGACATATCACATTCCTCTCTGGTCTCGTCTGGCAAGGTCACATTTGGCACAGAGCTTAACAGATCAGATCATCGTTGCCTGTCACCACTGCACAACTATCGGGCAGGGGCCGCACACTTTTGCGCCACGAAGCAGCAATCCCGGATACCGCACGACCACAACCCGCTTTCGGAACAATCGCGACATTACAGGAAAATTGGCCCGTTCCTTGCTCTATCAGGAATAAACGACAACAAAAGGCGCACTGACGATGACGAACCACCACTGGCTGATGACCTCTCAGGCACTCAATACCCTGCGTAAACTGCGCAAGCGTATCCAGGCAGAATTCGGTATCAACCTGCGATTTTCCGACTTCGATTTCGAACCGCAGCTGGCACGATTCAAGCATCGCACCAAAGACAACGACAGCCGTAAACTCATAGCGGAACTGGAAATCCTGCGCGGCAGTCCCTTTCTGACCGGTGATGAACCTCCGCAACGTTTATATCGCGGGCATAAAATTCTGGAGGAAGCGAGGCGCAAGGATATTTATGAAATGATTTACGGGGAAGAACTGGCGCTGCACGATGGCAGAGGCACGCCTACCCTTCCCCACAAAATGTACCGCGGGCAACCGATATTGAGCTGACTCCTAGGCGCGGCCACACCCGCTGAAAACAGGCCCGGAAGTTTTATCTCCGGGTCAGCGCCAGCAAAGCGTCCGCTTCCAGCACATCCTCAACCTGATCGAGCGCCTCCTCGGCAATGGTGGCCAGCAGACGCTCCACGGCCTCGCGGGTGGTATCTTCGACAACGCCCCCGTCTTTGGGCGCCATGGTGCGATAACGTTCTTTCAGATTCAGATCTGAAAGATCCAGAACCCCCTCACGCAAGACGTGATCTGCCGCCGCGGCGCCTTGAAGGCGATAACGGAACTTGCCATAGGCGGTCATGATGCCTTTCTCGGTCTCGTGATTTTTGGCTTCGACAATATCGAGAATTTTCTGACGGATTGCGACATCGAAACTGATGTGCAGTGTCAACGGCGCGCCGGCTTCCACCAGATGCACCTGCTCATCGGCAAAAAACTCTCCGAAATGCTGGCGTACCTGCCGATTCAGGTAATCACTGAACTCCTGCCGGGCTTTCTCGCGTATCTCGCCCAGCCCTCCACCTACACTCGACAGGGCGAGTAACAGCTGCAAATTATTGCCTTTAAGGGGGGTGGGGGCATCGATGCGGATTTCCACAGGTTTTACCGCCAGCCAGATAGCGGGGTCACGGCCCGTGTAGCCTTCCCACTGGGTCGAGGTATTGCCGATCGCCTGCAACGGAAGACATGCGGACAGCACGAGCATCAGCAGAGGGGACAATCCAAAGGGACTGGTAAAAGAAAATTGGGGTTGATACATGGCTTCGCTCCCGAGTGCTCCAGATCCGTCAAACTGGCAAGAAACTGGCCGCCGCCAGGCTTACCTGAAAAGTAGACCTTGCAACCAACGGGCCACTTCTCGGAAAGCAGCGTAACCTGTATGGAAATCACCCGACAACCGGTTTCGCCGGGAAAGTACGGCGCAGGAGCGAGGCAATATATACGCGCGTAGCGCTATTCAGGGCGTGAAGATCAATAATAAAATCGGCCCGATGCACGAGGCAAAGGGCCGACCAGCGAGTCAATGCATCTCAATACTTTCGTTATTGCAGGTAGCGAGCCTTCAGCAGAGCCAGTTCCCCGGCATCCACATCCAGCGCGTGCTCGATATAGCCTTCGACAGAACCGTGTTGACGCTCCATTTCGGCGAATGCTGAATCCAGCCAGGACGCTTCCACACCAGCCAGCACGCCACGCACATCCTCCGGGAGCTGGGAAAAGAACGCAAACATCCGCTTTTCCTTTTCAGTGGCATCCGCCGGCAGTGTCAGCATTTCCGAGTTTTTCAGATACTCGTTGGACAGCAGGTAATCCTGCTTTACGGTCTCACGATCCACCCCCAGGGCCGTCAGAATCAGCGCAGCGCCGATACCGGTGCGGTCCTTGCCCGCAGTGCAGTGGAACAGCAGTGGCTCATCGTGTGAGATCATCTGTTGGAACATGGCGCGGTAGTGTGGCGTCTGCTGCTGAACCAGGCCGACATAACCCTGATCCATCATCGCCACCAGGTCCTGCTTGCCGAAACCCGGCTTGGCCAACACTTTGGCAAACTCCTGTTCCCAGTTGCCCATTTCGTAATCCCAGTTCATGGCGATGACGTTGCCCGCCGCCCAGCGGGTCGGCTCGTTTTCGCGTTCGCTGGAGGAGCGGAAATCCACAATGGTGGCAATATCGCGTTCCTGCAGATAGTCGTAGTCACCTCTGGTCAGATGGGCCAATACACCGGAACGGTACAGTTTGCCCCATTTCACTTCCTTGCCATCAGTGGTCTTGTACCCCCCCAGATCGCGGAAGTTGCGCCCACCCTCCAGCGGCAGCAAACGCGTGTGGGGAATTTCCGCCTCGACTGTCGCCCTAGCCTGTACCGGCGCGGCGTTTGCGCTGAGCGCATTGCCGTTCATGGAATCGGAAGTCGCGCAACCACCCAGCATCAGGGCCGCGATGGCGGCCATCAGTGTATTGGAAACAAATGTATTCATAAGACACCTCAATATATTTTTCTTTTCAATTCAATTTCTTAAAAGTTCACACGGAAGCCGGCCAGGTAGCGGCGACCGTAGCTTTCCACCTGGTTCGGCGTGCTTTCGTCACCGGTATATCGCACGTCCTGCTCATCGGTCAGATTGTTGGCATTGGCGTAGAGAGTGATGTCCGCACCGAATACATTCATCGGCAGGTCGTAGCTCACAGACAGATCCACGCGCTTCTGCTCCGCCCAGTAATCGGTCATACCGACGTTCTCGGTAGTAGACAGCCAGTCGTCACGGAACTGGTGATTCAGGCGGATGGAGAAACCTTCCATCTCATAAAACACCGATGCGTTGAGGATGGTGTCGGAAGTACCCGGAAGACTGTGACGCTCTCTGTTTACTGTTTCAAATTCGCTGTCCAGCAGGGTCAGATTCGCACTGATACCAAAGCCTTCCAGGGCTGGCAGGAAATCGGCGGCCTGGGCAATGGCGTTGAACTCGGCACCGCTCATTTTGCCGTTGCTGCCATTCACATACTGCGTGTAAACCCAGTAATCGACGTCCACGCCCGGTACTTCGTAGCAGGAGCCTGGGTTCATATCGCAATCACCCGAGACAACGTCGCTCTGTGCGTAGATCACATTGTCAATGCTGCGTGTGAACAGGCCGGCACTCAGCAGACTGGCGTCGCCGGCGTACCACTCGAGAGAGAGATCCGCACCGACAGACTCCTCGGCTTTCAATTCAGGGTTGCCGGCAGTCACGCTGCTCTGAATAAAGTCGATCATGTCGTCACCGCGCCATTCGGCATAGGTCGGGCGACTTACGCCGGTGGAGACAGACATACGCAGCTTCACGTCTTCTGCTAGATCCACGTTCAGGTGCGCGCTGGACAACACATTGGTGAAGCTGTCTTCGAAATTACCAGTGGGGCCTTCGCTCAGATAATCGGTGTTTTCCACACGCCCCCCCAGCACCAGGTTGCCCCAGTCGTAGTGGGTGGTCACCATGGCGTAACCCGCGGTGATCTCTTCTTCCAGGCGGATGGCCTGCGATGCGTTCGGGGTCAGTGTCAGGCCCTCCACCGCAGCATCCCAGGCAGCGCGCAAGCCCTTGTTGTCGTAATAGGTGGCGCCGGCGATGCCATTGCCAAACTGGCTATCCCAGGCTTCACTGGTAGCGTAGTCGCCGATGTTCACTTCCGACGGAAACAGTCCATAAGACAAAACCATGCCGAAACCATCGGCTTCGCGGGAATCCATCTCGAAACCGGTTTTCACCACCGCGTCCTGACCAAACAGCATCAGCTCGCGCTCTGCGTCCAGCTTGAACTTGGTTGCATCAATGGTCATCTCGGTGCCGATCAGCATGCCCAGGTTCACGGCGTAGTTGACCTCGTTGATATCGATTGCGGACTGGGTACGCGGATCGAACAGATCGGTCACCGCAGGGTCGCGCAGATCGCTGACATCGAAGCTCGCCATCACGAACCCGCCCTCACTGCGGGGCAGCGGCAGGAACATATTGTTTTCGGTTTCGGTCACGTTGATCCGCGATTCGATCTGCCACTCACCCAGGGCGAAGTCCGCACCCAGGGTGTTGGTGAACGTGGAGTTTTCGTACAGACCGTATTCCAGTGCGCGCCCTACCCGCGCGAACTGGTTTTCAGCTACCGCGCCCACGGCCTGAGGTGCCCCGACATCGCCAGCACCACTGGCGAAGTCGAACACATACTGGTTGCGCTCTTCGAAATCCTGGAACTCGTTGTAAAGGGTGGAGACAAATACACGCTCCAACGCGCCGTCACCGCGGAATTCGAAACGACCGCCATAGGCGCGGTCTTCGCGAGTGACTTTGTAGCTGCGGAAGTCGAGTTCATTCACCAGCAGCTCGTCGCTTTCATTGCGTTCAATATCGTACTCGCGGTTATCGGTGATCTGCTCGCGGCTGTTCTCGGACGCGAACAGGGAGAATCCGAAATTCTCCCCGGACCAGGACGTGCGGAATGCCGACTTCTGGATGTCGCCATCGCCGAGTTCCTGATTGCCCATTCCCAGGTCCAGTGACGTTACAGAACCGGGCTGGGCAAACGGATCGAAGGTGGCAATGTTGATGTAACCGGAAACCGCTTCCCCAGGCATATTCGGCATGATTGCCTTGTTGGCGTCGATCCGGCTGGTAACCACGGACGGGAAACTGTCGAAGCGCGGTACACGGCCATTCTCGGCACCCGGAATGCTCAGACCGTCGATCGCCAGCGAGGTATAGCGGAAGGGTGCGCCGCGGAAGTTGATGTAGCGGGCCTGCCCCTGGTCGCGTTCGATAGCGAGGCCGGGCACACGACCGAGAGAGTCGGCCAGATTCTGGTCCGGGAAGCGGCCGATCGTATCGGCGGAGATGATGTCGACGGTGTTATCCGCATCGCGCTTGGCGTCGATGGCGGCCTTCTGGCTGTCGCGGATTGGCGATGCCATGACGGTGACTTCTTCCAGGGCAGCGGCATCCACCGCCTGTTGGGCCACGGCCGGAAGAGCCGCGCCGGTTACGCTGAGTGCCACCCACAGGGACAGTCGGTTGCGAGGGAATACGATCATTGTCTGCTCCAATTATCGGCTGGAATTGGTTGGGTCTTAAGCCAGTCAGAATCTGGTCAGGTGCGTTCCTGACCGCTTGGCGCAGATGATCGAAAGCGCGTGTGACAGTCGGGTTAAAAAGAGGCTTTATTGCGGAAAAGAGATATCCCGAAAACCAAAAAACATTAGGGCAGCTCGTAAAATCGTAACGAGCGGGTGGCTGGTGGTGTCCGCCGGAGCGCAAGAAGCGGAGTGCGTAGGGGATACATGAGCATTCTGAGTACCGCCGGACGCCATCAGGCGCACGCCAGTAGATTTTCAGATGTGCCTATTAGATTTCAAGGCGTTGCAATCTCTATGGATTCAGATCCAAGCGCGAGCCGATAGCGATAGCGGCCGCTCTTCAAGTCTCGTTCGGATTCAAACAGGTAGGTCGCGGCGAGCTCTTCTCCGAGTGCGGAAACCAGTTCATCGCGGATCTTGTTGCGGTTCTGATCCAGGGTTTTTGCACGCAGGCCGTTTTCCCGCAGGTCATTGATGGATTTGGCGTGGCCGCCGTGTGCTTCCATCAGGGCAATCAGAGATTCCGCCCCCTCCCGCTCGGGGCGGTTTACCGGCGGATTCAGCAGCCAGCCTTCCCCCTGCTGCCGCAGTTGCGCGTACCAGAGGTAATAAAAGAATGGCGTTTTTGCCAGCTTGATCGCGACACCGTGAACATGCACCTGCTGCGATGTGGCATCGAACGCGAGCCGGTGCTCCGCGCGAGCGGCAGCGAGCGCTGCATCGAGATCCCCGCCATTGACGTGCAGCGCACGCTGAAACCACGGCATCTGCCCGTCAGAGAGTTGAGTGGAAAGGCTGCGTGCATGGGCGGCAGGCAGCCCCAATCCAGTCAGCTCATCTATGCGGTTACGCTGCCATTTTGACAACGGGCGCGGCAAACAGGCCGCAGCAATCACCAGCAACAGCGCCAGCAGCGATTGGCTGAGAATGAGCGCTGGCCAGTTGTATCCACAATCCAGCAACAGGGACGTGGTGCGCGGTTCGTTGCCGATCTGCCAGTGGACATCGATCGGCCCGGCAGCTTCCCCGGGAGCCGACTCGCGTCCGTCGTTCATCAATTGCGTCACCCGCACGGAGCAGTTCCGCACCAGCGGCAGATTACCAGCGGCCGTGAAGGAGTCCAGATCCCGCTCCAGGCGCTGCACTACCCACTGCAGCAATTGCTCATCGTTGAGTCGCGTCTGCAATGCCAGTGCGAGCTTTTCCGGCAATTGCCGCTGGAGTTGCTGCGACAGCTCCAATGACAGGCTGCGCTGCGACTGCCAGCCAGCGACAACACAGAACAACACACTCAGCAAACCCCAGCCCAGTGCGAGACGGCGGACGCTCTGATTACGGACCAGCACATCACGGTGCACAGTATTCAGCCCCCACAAATACACGGCGCCCCTGCAGGTAGGCATCGGCAAATCCGTCAAACGCCGCCGCCAGCGCGCAGTCGATTCCCGCCACGCGTTTTTTGCGTACGAACAGGGTGGCCGCGGTAACGTCACCGGAAATCAGGGTGCGGCTGAGGGGAATATCCAGGTCGGTGCGCACATAGTCGCCGCCACTCACCAGATCCAGTTCGTCGCGGGCGAAAGCCTGATAGAGACTGGCGGCGTCGTCGAAATAGCGCAGGTTTTCTTCACCGAAGTTGACCCCCGCTTCTTTCAGAGAGGCCAGTGGCAGCAGATAAAGCGTGTGGCTAAGTTTGTCATTCAACAGGCCGATACGCTTGCCATGAAAGTAGTCGGCGCTCAGTTTTGGCGAGCCTCCGCGGCTGTACCAGTAGACCCGGTAGTGGTCGTACTGCAGCAGCGGTTCGTAATAGTCACCGTATTCCGGCACCAGTCCCGCCATGCTGTGGGCGCGGCTCCAGATAAGGTCGTATTCTTCGCTCAGAATTTCCTCTGCGGTGAGGTAGGCCCGGGGTTTCCAGGATACCTGGACGGCGCTGTAGCCTCGCTGCACGGAGGGTGCCGCACACAGGCGATCGGCAATTTCCCGTGCGCGCACCGATGAGACCAGTAGCAGCCGGTACACCGGGGCGGTACTTTCCCCTCCGGTCTCGCACCGATAGAGGTGGTAGTCACCGAGTTCCGGCAGGGCGACACGCTGCCCGGAACTCCACAGGCACAACACCGTTCCCACCGCCAGCAACAGTCCCAGTGCGGTGAAATGTAGTTTGCGGCTTGTCAGGAATAGCGGGTTCATCAGGCCATGTCGATCTGGCGGTGTTTATTGGTCATACCCGCCAGTCTATGTACGTTTCATGACAAACCTGTGACCCGCCGCAACGCAAGGCCGGCGACGTGGGCAATCCGCCCACGGGAAAGACGCGGTGTTGCCCCCCGGAAAAAACATTAATGATAAGTATTCGCATTTGCAGGCATTATCCTTTATGATTCACCGGAACCAATGAGTTCTGTAGCGCAGGGACCTGTTCACAGGCGGGAACCGACGCGCGCTTCAAGCACGCAGTGCACGGAAGCACTGTCCCCGGGGTTTATCCGCATCTTGTAATTTCGGGGCAAGCCGGTGTTTACGCCCGCCGGCTGGCGTTATGAGTGCAAGGACGCACTTTTTTTGCGGGGCTGCCCTACAACCTGATCGCTGCAGCCTGATCACTGCAGCCCGTCAGCCGGGCCCGCTCCCCTCTGTTACCGCCGCTGTTCCCCGCTCTCGATTAGGAAGCCCTCCCCTGCCGGCCTACCATTGGGCGGTAAGACTCAGCAATAAACAGAGGTATACGGCCATGTCAAAAGCCTGGGTTCTGGTAGCCAACCATACTCACGCCCGCGTATTCGAAGCGGAAAAACGTGCGGGCTCTCTCCATGAAATAGAATCTCTGGTTTACCCGGAGGGGCGCATGAAAGGGCGCGACTTGATCACCGATGCCCCCGGGCGCGCCTTTGACAGCAATGGCCAGGGTCGCCATGCCATGGCGAAACCCACGGATCTGCGCAAAGAAGGCGCACGCAAGTTTGCCCGGGACATCGCCCACGCCCTCGAACGCGGTCGCCAGGAGGGGCGATTTGACCGCCTCTACATCGTCGCCGAACCTTCCATGGCGGGCAGTTTGCGCCTGTCCATGAGCACACCTTGCCTGGCTACCATCGCCGGCGAGTCGCGCAAGAATCTCACCACCTGCAACAGCGAGGAAATCCGCGCGCAACTGCCCATGTGGCTGTGACGATATTCACCCGTTGTACCGGCTTGCGTGTGCAGTCCCACGACCGCGCCATAACCGCCACCTGCCTATCGCCGCGGGTGGCGGCAATTGATTTGTTGCCAATGGCCTGACACCATGCCGCACAGGCTCCCCGGAGCATAACCGGGCATAAATCTGACGACCAAGGAAGCGGTAATGCTGAGACTGTTTGAAACCCGGCGGGGCAAGATCAAAGAGACCTATGCGGGCAGCGACTACCACAGCCAGCCGCTGTCTGAAGCCGCCTGGATCGATCTGCAGGATCCGGAAGACGACGAGCGCGATCTGCTGGAACAGCTGCTGCGCACCGAGCTGCCGGAATCCGAGGATGTGGATGAAATTGAGTCTTCGGCGCGCTATTTCGTGGATACCGCCGGCATCCACGTGCACTCCCTGTACCTCACCCAGAGCGAAGGCCGCCACGACACCGCCACCGTCGCCTTCATCCTGCAGCCCCAGCGCCTGATCACGGTGCGCGAGAGCGAGCTGGCGGATTTCCGCCTGCTGCGTATGCGCGCGCGCCGCAACCAGGTGGAAGCCCACAACGCTCAGGAGCTTTTGATCCTGCTGTTTGAACAGAAAGTGGAAAACCTCGCCGATGCACTGGAGGATAACTACCTGAAACTGGGGGAAGTCAGCCATCTGGTACTGGAAGAGGAAGAGGCGGATCTCGAAGACGCCATCGACCACCTGGCCAAGCTCGAGGATTCCAACGGTAAAATCCGCCTGTGCCTGATGGATACCCAGCGCTCCATTGCCTTCCTGCAGCGCCACCTGAAAGACGACCCGGAACTGCGCGAGAGCTGTTGGGGTATACTGCGCGACATCGACACCCTGATGTCCCACACCACCTTCCTGTTCGAAAAAATCAACTTCCTGATGGACTCCACACAGGGCTTCATCAATATCGAGCAAAACAAGATCATCAAGATCTTCTCCATTGCCGCGGTGGTGTTCCTGCCTCCCACCATGGTCGCCAGTATCTACGGTATGAACTTCGAACACATGCCGGAACTGCAGTGGCTACTGGGCTACCCCTGGGCGCTGTTGTTGATGCTGATGGCGGGTATGGCGCCTTATCTCTACTTCAAGAAAAAAGGCTGGCTGTAGGAGCGTCACTGAACGTCGACGCGAAGGCCGCGATGACGGGTATATGTCTGTGGGACCTGCTGGCGAACACCCCACCAAATTCACCGCCAACTGCTAACCTTACTGGGTGAAAAACGTCGCAGGGTAGCGGAGCGATCATCGTGACGGGCAGCAATTCCAACAACGACAGGCCATTCCATATGCGGCGCTGGCTCAGCATCCAGCAGGCGGTGGATCACCTCAGCGCCCTGTCGGAAGAACCCCTCACCAGCGACGACCTCGCCCGCATGGCGGATGACCACTTGCTCGATCTCTACTGGTACCGCCCCGGGCAGCAGCTCAGCTACATCGACCTGCCGCAAAAACCTGCCACCACCCTCGAAGCCCCCCTGCGCCTCAGCCCCCAACACAGCAGCGACTGGCGCGCCATTGTCGGTATCCTGCGCCAACGCCCCGCGCTGCCGGCAGAGGAAAACGACACACCCACCCTCGAGGACGCCGAGGGCAATCGCCTGCGCATCACCTTCGATGTCAGCAATCGTCCCGAACCCTTCAGCAGCCGCTGGTACCCCGACTACCGCGAGCTGGTGGTAAAACGCCGGGATCTGGATCGGCTGGAGGCGGAGCTGTTTTCCAGCGACGACGAACCAGCCCTTGCTCCGGATCTGCTGCTCGATGTGATCTGGCAGTTGGAACAGCTGGCGATGGAAAATGGCCGCGACCGGAGTACGCCGGCGCACGACCTCGACTGGCTCACCCACGAACTGAGTGACCGCACACATCTGGACCCGATATTGCTGGGCAAGGTGCTGAATGCGGCGGAGCACCAGCACAGCTCTCACCACTGACGCCCCCTCCCGCTCCCCACCCTGAGTCCTTGGCGGGCAGGAGCCAGCCATCATTGCCACCCGTGCGAATTTTTCGAAAAATAGTTCCGGCTTTTTGCGCTATTCCAGCGCCAGAGAATTTTTATAATGCGAGCCTTTCCTGTAACAGGCCGGAGTCACTCATGCAGACCCGCAACAGTCACACGCATTACGGCTGGGTTGCCGTCGCCTTTCACTGGCTGATGGCGCCGGCAATCATCGGTATGTTTGCGCTCGGCTGGTGGATGCGTGGACTCTCCTATTACGACCCCTGGTATCGCCAGGGACCGGATATCCACAAATCGGTGGGCATTCTGCTGCTGGTCCTGTTACTGGCGCGCCTGCTGTGGCGCTGGGCAAATGTAAGCCCGGCTCCGGAGCCCGCGCCACGCTGGCAGCAGCGCGCGGCAGGCGTGACACACTGGGCGATCTACGCCCTGTTGCTGGCTATTTTCATCTCCGGTTACCTGATCAGCACCGCCGATGGCCGCGCGATCGAGGTGTTCAACTGGTTCTCGATCCCAGCCACGCTGCAGGGGCTGGACAATCAGGAAGATATTGCCGGGGCGATTCACAAGTATCTGGCGTGGATGCTGATGGGACTGGTGGTGTTACACGGACTTGCGGCTTTCAAGCACCACTTCGTCAATAAAGATGGAACGCTCAGAAAAATGCTCGGTCTGGCTCCGCGCCCATAAGCCGCCTGAAAATCATTTTTAGCGGGAGAGTGATCACTCACTTTCTGAATTTCTTGAATCCATTTACAGGAAACTGAACCATGAAAAAACTCGCTGTTCTGTTGTTCGCCGCGCTGGCGGCTGCATCTGTCCAGGCGGCAGATTACAAGGTCGATACCCAGGGCGCCCACGCATTTGTGCAATTCCGCATCAAGCACCTTGGTTACAGCTGGCTGTACGGCCGCTTTGACAAGTTCGATGGCAGCTTCTCCTATGACGAAGCCAAGCCGGAAGCTTCTACCATTCAGATGACGGTGGATACCACCAGTCTGAACAGCAACCACGCTGAGCGCGACAAGCACCTGCGCGGCAAGGATTTCCTGAATGTGGACAAATTCCCCACCGCCACCTTCAAGAGCACCAGCTTTGAACCGAAAGGCGATGGCAAGGCCCTCCTGAAAGGCGACCTGACCCTGCACGGTGTGACCAAGCCGATCGCGATCGATGTGACTGAAATCGGCGGCGGCAAAGACCCTTGGGGCGGCTACCGCCAGGGCTTCACCGGCAAGACCGAGTTCAAACTGAAAGACTTCGGTATCGACTACGACCTGGGCCCGGCGTCCCAGACCGTTGAGCTGATTCTGGATGTGGAAGGCATCCGTCAGTAAGCCTTCGCTGAAACGATTTCCGTCTCACAGGATGGACGAGAAACCCGGCCTCAGTGCCGGGTTTCTCGTTTCTGGGGTTTGGGTTTTGGTTTTGGGGGGGACGGTGCTGGTAGTTCGAGCCCTGTTTGAAGTCCTGTGGCGGTAAATCACCGGGTCCCCCCTTTCGGAACCGCCATGCATACATCCCTGTAGGCTGCGTCGGAAACGTCCCTGTTTCCGACGCTTCCGAAAGGGGGGACCCGGCGCTTTACCTTCGACTCGAGATTTTTACTTCGTCAGCTTTTAGCCCTGTAAATAACTGAAAGTTTCTGCCTCAACTGAATCACGCTACGTAGTTTTCTCGTTTGCTAACGAAGTTCAGAGCAGGAATTGAAGGCAGATCGGTGGATATTCGTTTTTGAAAGCGTCGGAAACAGGGATGTTTCCGACGCAGCCTACAGGGACGTATTCATGGCGGTTTCAAAAACGAATACCCACCGATCTGCCGCCACCAGACTCAAATAAAACGAACCACAAAACCATCAGGCGTTAACCGTACGACCTACAGGCTCCCGAGCCACCAACCGTCCAGCAACAAACACCAAAAGCCCCATCAAAATCCCGGGCATCCCCTCATAGATATGCGCGTGCCATCCAACCCAACGCCAGATCAGCGCAGTGACAAGGCCCAACACGCTCATCACAATCGCCAGCTTCTGCGAAGGCCGTCCGCCCGCAGCCAAAACCATCAGCAGTGGAGCAAAGGCCGATGCCAGCGCCGACCAGCTCATGACCACAAGACTGAACACGCTCTGCTTGTTCAACAGTGCCCAGGCCACCGCTGCGGCGGTAATTCCAAGGGTGGCGAGTTTCAGCAGTCGGGTATTTTCCGTGCGTTGCGGCAACAGATCGTGGGTGAGTGAGGCGGAGCAGCTGAGCACCAATGAATCCGCCGTGGACATGGTTGCAGCAAAAATACCGGCGAGGATCAGGCCCACCATCACTGGCGACAACAGCTCCATCGCCATCATCGGCAGCGCCAGTTCTGCGTCAAAGGAGCCGGGATCATTCAACAGAATGCGCGACAGCATACCCACCCCCGTCGCCATACAATAGAAAATCGTAAACCACAGGTAATACCAGCAGCGCGCCTGCACCATGCGCTTCGAATCGTTCAGAGCCATAAAGCGCACCATCACATGCGGCTGCCCCACCACCGAGATACCCGCAAACAGCCAGCTCAACGCAAACAGGATTCCACCAGCCAGTCCCGGCAACAACAGGTCCTGCGGGTACCAGTTGAGGAACCCCTCCACCTGCCCCATCGCCTGCCACGCCGCAGAAAGGCCACCAACGGATTGTGTGGCCACAAACAGCAGTGTGCCCATCGCCACCACCATCACCAGCGACTGCGCTGCATCGGTCCATATCGACGCTCGAATGCCGCCCGCCAGGCAGTAGGCAGCAACAATCGCTCCCCCGATCACTGCGCCGCTCCACAACGGAAGATCCAGTACCACGTGCAGCGCCTTGCTCCCCGCCACCAGTTGCGCGCTGGCATAGGCGAGCAGGAACAGCAGGGAAAGAATGCCCGCGAGTTTCTGCCACACAGCAAAGCGTGTTCCCTGCCAGCAGGCGAGCACCCCGGCGTAGCTGGATTCCCCACTGCGCTTCGCCGCCTCCCGCAGGTTCTTGTGTATCCACAGGGAGCCGAGAAAATCCCCGAGTATCCATCCCAGCATCAGCCAGATGGAGGCGAGGCCTGTGGCGTAGGTGTAGCCGATCACGCCGATGAACATATAGCCGCTGTTATTCGTCGCCACCGCCGACAGTCCTACCAGCATGGGAGAAACATCCTGACTGGCGAGATAGTAGTCTTTTTTGGTGCCGCGGCTTTTTCGGTAGGAGCTAATACCAACGGCGGCAAATAGACAGAGGAAAAGCAGAAAACTGAGCAACATGAAAGCCCCCCGGCGTTTCGATTGTTATTCTGTTGGCAGGCTGTTGAAAAGGTCGTGAACAATCGTTTCAACAAACTGATCGTGAAAGCAATGTGCCGTCAATCGGCATCTTTCGGTTTTGGTTTTTCCGGCTGAATACCCATCAGCTGGGCGAACTCCCTGCGTTCGTAAAGCGCATTGAAGGCGCGATCTTCCAGAGCTTCGTCGCGATATGCGGGTGAAATGGCGAGCGCCTCTTTCAGATAATTGATCGCTTCTTCCCACTGTTCCAGATAGGCGTAAGCACAAGCCAGCTGGTAATACGCGTTGCCATTTTCACTGTCGATCTGCAGTGCCTGGAGACACAGGTTGATGGCCCACTGGGGTTCATCCAACTCCAGCACCGCATCGGCTTTGTAGGTCAGCGCTTCACCGTCGTCCTGACGCAGATTCAGGATCTGGTCGTACACCGCAATTTTCCCGGTAGGGGTCTGTTCTCGCCCTGCACGTAACCACAGGGAGTGGATTTCCCGGGTAAGCTCGATTTCATCGCGATTGTTTTCGATGTGCTGGGTTTTTTCCGACAGCTGCTCTTCGATGCTGCGCAGGCGCGCCTCATACTGTTCTACCAGCTTGGAAATTTCCTGATTGGCGAGGGTGTGTACCTTTTCCTTCACATCGCGAATCGAGGTCCAGCCCATAATCACCAGCAGGGAACTGAAGCCGGCAATCAGATAGAAGAAATAGGTGATGGTATCGGTGGCGTAGGTGATCGCCTTGTCCGCGGCACTCAATTGGCGGTCGACGATGTTTTCGGTAAGCGAGACTTTCTGCGCGGCCATATCGATGCGCAGCTGTTTCAATTCGTCGAGCACGTAGCGCTCGATGAATGCGGAGTACAGTGGCTTGTCCAGGTTTTCCACCGCCTCGGCAACTTTATCCAGTTCCCGCTGCTTCTGCGCGTTCAGCGCTTTTTCTTCACTGGTAATTTCCGGGGAAGGGACATCGGTTTGGTCTTTGACCTGATCCTGAGCAGCACCAGGTAGAGCGAGCAGCAGTAATAGTGAGGCCACAACGCAAACTGCCGCCAGCAAAGCCGGCGGCAGTAGCGAGAGTCTTCGCGACATCAGGCGGCGCATATGGCGTCGCCGTGCTCGTGCACTTCCACCAGTGCGGCGTGCAGACTTTTGACGGCGCTTTCGTAGTCGCTCTCGTCAATGATGAACTGCATGTCCACCTGGCGCATGGACTGGTGCACCGCGAGAATGCTGATGCCGGAACTGGCCAACGCACCGACCGCGCGCGACAGCATGCCGGACACTTTCATATCCGTGCCAATCGCAGAAACCACCGCCACCTTGCGCACCTGGATATCGCAATCGGGGAAGCGCTCATTGATTGCGCTCTTGATCCGCTTGACGGTTTTCAGTGTGCTGCCGAGGTAATGGGTGATGGTGTTGGCGTTGATGTCTTTCGTCACTACCGCGCCCTTGAAGCGCGCGATGGCGTCGTTGATCGCCTGGTCGTAACTGGTCATGCTGCCCATCATGTCCTGGTCGAAACATTCAACAGCATAGATGTTTTTACGCCCCGCGATGATTTCTACCCGCGGTGTGTCGCTTACATAGTCGCCCGTGACCAGGGTGCCGCGGTGTTCCGGCTCGAAGGTGTTCATCACCCGCAGCGGAATGGCATTCTGGCGCAGACCTTTTGCCGCACGCGGGTGGATGGCCTCCATGCCGAGATTCGCGAGCTGGTCCGCCACATCGTAATTGGTGCGACCGATAGGCACCGCCTGCTCCTCGCCCACAAGACGCGGATCGGCACTGCTCAGGTGATACTCCTTGTGGATAATGGCCTCACTGGCGCCGGTCAACACCGCAATACGACTGAAGGTCATTTCGCTGTAACCGCGCGCAAAGGTTTTCATCAGGCCATCGGCGGTGTGCGCATAGCCGGTGGCGATGGGCAACTCTCTCGCGAAGTCCACATCCGCGAACGCCTGCTCGATGCGCTCGTCCAGGGTTTTGTGTTCGCCATCGCGCCAGCCGGTAAGATCCACGAAGCGCGCGTTCACACCCTCGTGCTTCAGCAGCTGTACTGTATTCCAGGCACTGTGGGCCTCACCGAGACTCGCGAGCATTTCGCTCACCACATCGAGGTGCCCTTCCAGTGCGAAGTGCCCGTGCTGGCAGACCCGCTCGAGATCCGCGAGGCAGCGCGCGGCGTCGTCCACGCGCTCGCCGATAAAGGCATTGGCTTTGGCGAGAGTCACATCGTCCTTAAACAGTGATGCGTTGATCTCCTCCATACGCTTGCGCACCGCGCCCATGGCATCGGACCACTCGCGCTCGTCGTCGGCGCCGGCAAACAGCGCAAATACTCCCGGGCGGCCGGATTTCTTGTGTTCCAGCAGCATATCGGTCATACCACCGTAGGCGGAGACCACAAATACCCGCTGGTACAGCCCCTCGCTGTTCACTCTGCCGTTTTTGAAAACAATGTTGTCGCGTACCGCGCGGTAGTCACTCATGGACGTACCGCCGATTTTTTCTACCGTATGCGTCTTCATGGCATCCCTTTGCTGACCATCTTCGGATTGCGATTGTGCGGTCGCGGCGAAATAGGCACGGCTTGTGCCCCAGAACTCCGCCGCCGCACTGAACATGGCCACCTTATTTTTCGTCCTGCACCTCTTCAGCATCCAGCTCGTAGGCGCCTTCCGCGTTGTGTACTTCCTTGCCGTGCAGCGGTGGATTGAACACGCAGGCCATTTTCATTTCGGTCTTGCCTTTCAATACATGCTTGTCATGCTGGTCCAGCAGGTAGATGGTGCCGGGGCTGATTTCGTGCACCACGCCATCGGCTTCTGCCATCACCGAACCTTCGCCGGAAATGCAGTACACCGCTTCCAGGTGGTTCTGGTAATGCAGGTGCAGTTCGGCACCCGCGTATATGGTGGTGATATGGAATGAGAAGCCCATATTGTCGTTTTTCAGCGCCAGGCGGGTGCTCTCCCAACCTTCGGAAACAATACGACGCTCACCCTGTTCGGCTTCTTGAAGTTTTCTGACAATCATCAATTCAACTCTTTTCGTTACTTTTTAAGACGACTATTTAATCTGCGGATGAATAGATCAGGCCGCGCCCGCGAGCGCACTGGCCGGCACCTCTTCACCGCTGGCAAAAAAATCGTGCTCTTCCGGGACCTCTTCGCCCTTCAGCACTTTGGCCACCGCGGCCTCAACGATATCCAGTGCCTTTTTCAGGTTGTCATCGCTTATGGTCAGCGGACACAGGGTTTTCACCACATGGTCGTCGGCGCCGCTGGTTTCGATGACGAGCCCATTGCGGAACGCCTCGCTGGTGATTTTGTCGGCCAGCTCACCACTCACGCAGTTGAGGCCGCGGAACATGCCGCGTCCACGGGTGGTCATGTTGCCGTCGCCGTACTTCTCGACGATGCGGTTGAGGCGCTGCTCGATGTAGTCACCTTTGCGCAGCACATCCCTGGCAAATTTGTCGTCACTCCAGTAGTGGTTGATGGCAGCCGTGGCCGTGACGAAGGCGAGGTTGTTGCCGCGGAAGGTGCCGTTGTGTTCGCCAGGCTTCCACTGGTCCAGCTCCGGCTTCATCAGCACCACCGCGAACGGCAGGCCGTAACCACTGAGAGACTTGGACAGGGTGACGATATCCGGATCGATACCCGCCTCCTCGAAACTGAAGTAGCTGCCGGTGCGGCCGCAACCCGCCTGGATGTCGTCGACAATCAGCAGCACATCGTGTTTTTTACATACGCTTTGCAGATTGCGCAGCCACTCGACACTGGCCGCATTGATACCACCCTCGCCCTGCACCGTTTCCACCAGTACTGCGGCGGGGTGGTCGATACCACTGGAGGAATCGCTCAACACCTTGTCCAGATAAGCGGTAGTGTCGATGTCATCCCCCAGATACCCCTCGTAGGGCATACGCGCTACGCCACTCATGCTCACGCCAGAGGCACCGCGGTGGTGGGAGTTGCCGGTGGCCGCCAGCGCGCCCAGGCTGCAACCGTGGAACCCGTTGGTGAAGGAAATGATGTTCTCGCGCCCCTTGTACTTGCGCGCAATTTTCAATGCCGCTTCCACCGCATTGGTACCGGTGGGGCCGGTGAACTGCATGACGTAGCTCATGTCCCGCGGTTTGAGAATTTTTTCGTAGAAGGTTTCCAGAAACTCGCGCTTGGCCTTGGTGTGCAGATCCAGACCATGGGTAATGCCATCCTGTTGGATGTAGTCCAGCAGCGCCTGTTTGAATACCGGATTGTTGTGGCCATAGTTCAGGGTGCCGGCACCGGCGAGGAAATCCAGATACTGATTGCCCTCCTCGTCGTACAGGTATTCGCCCTGCGCCTTGTTGAAAACCCGCGGGAAGGCGCGGGCATAACTCATTACTTCAGATTCGATCTCGTCAAAAACTTTCATGTCGACAATCCCTATTGGTGATTGAGTGTCTGGTGACAGCTGGAAAAACAAACATTGGAAACGGCAAACCCGGAAACCCGGTGTCGGGTCAACGCACCGCAAACGGCCCGATACGCAACAGCATTTCGCTGTCGTGCTGGCCGTTGAAATGGCGTTCGCGGTCGAACAGTACCGAGTCACAGCAGTTCGCGTTGAGCTTGCGCGCGAGGCCGCGGAACAACGCCCAGGAAGCGTCGTTGCCCGGGGTGATGGTGGTTTCGAGAAAGCGCACCTGCGTGCACACGGGGCGGGCGAGGATTTCGCGCAGCATACGGCCGGCGAGCCCCATACCACGCCCGTGCTCTGCCACCGCCACCTGCCAGATGAACAGGGTGTCGGGGCGCTCGGGGATGAGGTAACCGGAGATGAAGCCCGCCAAATCGCCATCCCGCTCTCCACCGCTCAATTCCGCGGCCACGCTGGTGGTGGAGAAGTGGCTGGCCTGCAGCAGGTTGCAATAGAGGGAGTTGGTGTCCAGGGGGGGGCAATTGCCAATCAGACGGTGCACCGCGGCACCGTCTTCACTGACCGGGCGGCGCAGCAGAACCTCGGGGGCCTGGCGCTTGATCGCGTGGATATCCCCCTGCCGCTTTCCACTTACCTTGTCGTCAATTGAGTCGTCTTCTTTTAGCTGGCTGCTGGCACTCAAACCAATACCTTTAGTCATCAAAATTTTAAATCAGGTTCACACTTCTGCAATAACGCCGGAATCACACAAATAACACCGAACGAAAACCATTGCACGCTGAAAATTTGACCTGACCCGCAAAAAATTATTTACTGATCTAAATATTTAAATCCATAGTACTCTAAATATTATTGAGGATTCAAGGCCAAGACTCATGCAACATGATCAGAATACGATCAATCGCACCGCAAGCCCTGACGCCGGAAGCTACGAGGATCCCAGTAATGGCGAGGGCTCCCGCACCATCTCCGGGCGCGAAGAACCAAAACTGTGCAGAGGGAAAAAAGAGTCGCCGGAATCCACGCAAAAGCGCAGTCACGCTCGGGAGGACGGTAAAGGCGGCAACCGCAGCGGGATCGGATTTGACAAAAGCGGCGCAGAACCTAAAGTCGGGCGCGGGCACTATCTCCCCACCACCTTTTCAGGCGCCCGCTACCGCGATGAAATTGAGACCCTGCTGCTGATGGACAAGATCGAAGAAGTACTGACCACACTCCGCCGCCTGATCCGCGCCACCGACCTGCACTCGCGGCAGCTGGTAAAGACCGCCGGCCTCACCGCACCGCAATTGCTGCTAATGCAGGCAATCCGAGAGCACGGCCAGGTCACCATCGGCGCGCTCGCCAAGGAAATCAGCCTCAGCCAGGCCACCGTTACCACCATTCTCGACCGCCTGGAAAAGCGCGGTCTGGTGTACCGTGAGCGCTCCGAAGAAGACAAGCGCAAGGTGCACGCCTATCTGACAGAAAAAGGTATGGAGATCATCCGCGATGCCCCTACGCCACTGCAGGACCACTTCGTCAAACAGTTCCGTGATCTGCGTGAATGGGAACAGTCGATGATCATCTCTGCTCTGCAGCGGGTGGCACTGATGATGGACGCCGAGCATATCGATGCTTCACCAGTTCTGGATGTGGGCGACTTGGACCGCAAAGATGAGCGCAACCTGCCCGAAGAAGACGACCCCGGTCACAGCAGCAGCTTCTGACACCAATTTCCACATTGAGCCGCCGCAGTCCGAGTTGACTTAGGCGCCATCGATATATCCTCAAGCCACATCCGGTACATCTGTGCCTGTTTGCGGACAATTCACATCTGACGATTGCAATCGGGCGACAGTCCGGTATAAATGGAGCGGCAACACTATAGTGGACGCTCGCCTATTGGTAAGTGACTACTGACTCAAGACAGCAGTGCAAAGCTCTGTCGCGGCAGAAAAAATGAGAAGTGACGCACATTACCCGGCGAGGTAATTGGTGTAGTGACTCCAGGCCGCGACCGCGCCCCGGCGAAAAACAAATTGATCAGTGAGGGCTCGTATTGGAGCGGCCCCCACTGCGCTTTCAGGCTCGATTCCTGACCATATTGCCGCGCACAAGGTTGTGCCAGGCAAACACCATTCCAGCCGCCCTGTCTTGATAACTTCTGCACCCGACACCGCACATAGGCCCAATGCTGCGCGTGTACTTGCCGGTGCAGCTTTTTGGGGAAGGGACTGAACATGGCTTGCTTGCAACATCCTGACCGGGATCAACCCGTTTTTCTGATGGCGCACCACACCATCGGCCGCCGCCAGGGGGTTGCCGATACACGCATCACCCTGCCGGAGATTTCCGGTATTCACGCGGCCATCCAGTGGACCGGAAGCCACTGGATCATTCGCGATCTCAGCCGCAACGGCACCTGGGTCAACGGCCAGCAGTTGATCCCCGCCAAAAACCAGCAGTTACATATTGGTGACGGGATCACCTTCGGTCGCGCCACCAACCCGGTGTGGAAAGTGGAAAACCTCGACGCGCCGGAAAATCTGCTCATCGACATTCACAGCGGCGACGCCATCTCACTTGAGTCCTATCACCTGCTGCCGGACGAACACGACCCCATCGCCAGTCTGCATTTCAATCCGATCAATGGAGTGTGGATCTACGAGATGCTCGATGGTTCGGGAAACAGCAGCACCGCCAGAGTCGTCCGGCACGGCTACCGCATCGACTGCGCGCGCCACAGCTGGGAGCTGTTTCTCGGCAATAGCCAGAGCACTACGACCGAGCTCTCCTTCAAAAATCTTTGCGTATCGGATTTCCGTCTGCGCTTTTCCGTCAGTCATCACGAAGAGCATATTCAACTGCAGCTGACCCGTGACGATATGCGTCTCGACCTGCCCGCACGCACCCACAACTACCTGCTGCTGTACCTGGCGCGCGCGCGTATTCGCGATATCCAGCGCGGGATCGATCACGCCGACCAGGGTTGGGTATCCGCCGACCTCGCCACCCGCGAGCTGGGCATAACCGTGAACCACCTGAATACGCAGATTTTCCGTGCGCGCAAACAGATCGCCGACAGCCTGCCAGACGCCATCGATACCTCGCGTCTTGTGGAACGCCGCTCCTATGAGATGCGCCTGGGCTGTTACCTGCTGGATATTTTCAAGGGTTCACAGAAAGAAGAGCTGGAAGCCAGCACCGGGGAATATGCCATACCGGAGGTTGCGCCCGCTTGACGAGCGGCGCCACTGAAAACAACTCGTCAGGGAACGAACCTTATCCAAGGACGGCGGTTTGCCCGTAAAAAATTACTTACCGCAGTCACCAGCATGCAACCAGAGCCGTTACCTTTTTACATCGGTCGTTACCACGCCACCACTCGATTAGGTTCGGGAGGAATGGGCGTTGTCTATCTCGCCACCGATGAGAGACTGAACCGCCAGGTTGCCATCAAAAAGCTGCTCCGCAATCCCAACAGCAGCAACGCCGGTGAGCGCATCCGCCGCGAGGCCCTGCTGCTGGCACAGCTCAATCACAACAACATCGTGCAACTCTACGATGTGGTTGAGGGTGAAGAGGGTATTGCGCTGGTCATGGAATATGTGGATGGCTGCAATCTCGAGCGCTGGCAGAGAGAGCGCAACCCCGACCTGTCACAAAAGCTGCAGCTGCTGAAACAGATCTGTGCAGGCCTGACCCGCGCCCACAGCGCCGGGATCATCCACCGCGATCTCAAGGCTGAAAACATCCTGGTGGACAGCACTGGCACCATCAAGATCACCGACTTCGGTATCGCCAGGAACTGGCAGGAAGACAGCGACCTCACCCGCGAGCAACACATCGCCGGCAGTTGGGGCGCCATGTCGCCGGAACAGGCTCAGGGCAAGCCACTGGACAACCGCAGCGACCTGTTCGCCCTTGGGGTACTTGCCTATCGCCTTCTGTGCGGACAACCCCCCTTCGGCAATAACAGCAGCCCCTATGTCATTGTCGATCGCATCGTCAAAAGCCCGCACCCACCAGCGGCGCGACTGGCACCGGAACTGCCCCAGGCCCTGTGCACGCTACTGGACCGGCTGCTGGCAAAAAAGCCGGAGCAGCGCCCGCTGAACGCCGCCGCGGTTGCCGCCGAGCTGGAGGCCCTGCTGCTGCAGATTCAGGGCGGCGGCACCAGTTTTACCCGCACCCACAGCGTGACCGAAACCGTGACCGCGGAGAGTTATTACCACCGGGGCACTGATGTTCGCACCTGGCTGCGTCGCGCCACGATTGCCGCCGTCGTCTTGTGCACACTGGGCGCTGCAGCACTGGTGGCCATTGACGAGCTCTCCACTCCAGCGTCATCGACCCGAAACAAATATATCGCCGTACTGGAACCGCGAGAGCTGGACTTTTCACCTGACCCCGCGATCGCGCGCACCCAGCGCCTGCTGGTGAGCAATGTGCAGAATGCGTTGAAGCAGGGACTCTCCGAGCGGCGGGGGCTGAGCCTGATCTCCTACTCGGAAACCCACAGGCTGCGGGGGCTGCCGCTGGATGCGCAGGCGAAATCCCTGAATGCCGATCTGCTGTTGATACCCGCCGTGGAATGCGACACCCGCAGCTGTGAGTTGTCGCTGGAACTGCTCGACAGCAGCACCCTCGCCGTCATCAGCAACCGCAGTACCCGCCTGGCGGTGGAAGAAGGACTCGAAAGCCGCGCCCGCACCCTGCACCAACTGGATGGACTGCTCGCCGCCTTCCCGCTCAAAGGTAGTGAGCACGGCGCGCAGATCAGCGCCACGGATTACCTCACCTACCTGGAAATCTACGAGCACCGCCAGGACTACCTGCACCTGGGGGAGCTGCTGGATCGGCTGGACGCCCTGCAGGCGCGCGCCAGACACTTCGCACCGCTCTACGAACTCTACGGCGAGATGGTGATGGATCAGGAGTTCAACACCCGCGCCGCGGAGGCGGACACCCGCCTCACCAACCTGTTGGAACGGGCGCCGGAAAGTCTCGCCAACACGCCGGAAATCCTGATCAACGAGCTACGCCTTGCGGTGCTGCGCAACGAACCCGGCCAGGCCGAGGCGTTGCTGGAAAGACTCAAGCTGATCCTGCCGGACCAGGCCGGCTACCACCAACTGCGAGCCTTCTATCACCACCTGCGCGGCGATTACGCGCTGGCGCTGGAACATATCAACAGCGCGCTCGCCCTGCGCACCAGCTATGCCTACCTGAACCAGAAAGCGCTTACCTTGACGCTCACCGGCGAAATGGAGGCCGCCAACGACGTACTGCGACAGGCCATCGCCCTCAACCGCGAATCCACCGACGCCATTTCTCTTCTCGCCGCCAACATGCTAGACAGCGGCAACGCCGGGGAAACCATCCGCCTGCTCACCGAGGCCGGTCTCGAGCGCATCGGCCCCATGGATACCTACAACCTGTGCCTCGCCTACTACATCGAGAAGAATTACGGGGAATCCCAGACCTGCTTTGAGCGCGTCTCCACTCTCGCCCCCAAAGACGCCGACCCGCTGCTGTACCGCGCAGAAATCGCCCGCGAACTCGAGCAGCCCGGCGAGGCCCTCAACTTCGCCCAGCGCGCCCTCGCACTCACTCAAAATCGCACCGACTGGGAAGGCCTGTTGATGCAGGCACGCGCCTACGCGGAACTGGGCGAGGCGGAAAAAGCCGTGGAGAACCTGCTCAAGATCCGCCGCGATGCGCCGGACGACCTCTACACCAATTACGCCCGCGCCCAGGTGTACATCACCACCGGCGACCTGCTCTCCGCCAAGGTGCATATTCGCAAGACTCTGGAGCAGGGCATTGCCCCCGTCTGGTATTGCACCGCGCGCTTTGTCAAAATCTGCGGCATGCCTGCGTTCGATGACCTGCGACGGCAGTATCCAGGTCTCTGCGGCGGCGACAAAAATAAACACCATGCGGGCAATTCCCAGATTGCCAGCAACGGCGAGACGGGTACAAAACTGTAGGCAGTTTCTGTTCGCCCATCTCGCTACATACGGGATCCAGGGGTAGCGGGTCCGGGCTCAACCAGAACAAGAACACACGCAGATGGAAATTGCCGATCCCACCGCCGCACAAGCGGCCAACAGCACCCACAAGCTGCTCATGGGCAGCGATCGCTATGTTATCCACAGCACGCTCGGTGCCGGTGGCATGGGGATTGTCTACCTCGCCGAAGACCGCAAGCTGCACCGCCAGGTGGCGATCAAGAAGCTCAAAGACGACGCCGCCAGCCAGAACGCCCGCGACCGCATCCAGCAGGAAGCCCGCCTCCTCGCCCAGCTCAACCACCCCAATATCGTCGCCCTGCACGATGTCTTGGAGGAAGACGGCAATATCGCGCTGGTGATGGAATACATCGACGGCACCACACTGCGTGCCTGGATGCGCGAGCACACCCCCAGCCTGCAGCAGAAACTCAACCTGCTGATGCAGATCTGCCAGGGCCTGCAGCAGGCCCACGATCTCGGTATCATTCACCGCGACCTCAAGCCCGATAATATCCTTATAGCGACAAGCGCGAGCGGCAAGGTCACCGCCAAGATCACCGACTTCGGTATCGCCAAATCCCAGCAGCTGGACGAAAAAACCCTGACGGCGGAAAACCAGCTGGCGGGCACCGTCACCGCCATGTCGCCGGAGCAGATTCTCGGCAAAACCCTGAATGCCCGCAGCGACCTGTTCAGCCTCGGCACCATCGCCTATGAACTGCTGTGCGGCAGCCGGCCCTTCGACAAACACGAAGCCGGCGCGCTGGCCATGGCCAACCGCATCACCAACGAACCCCACACCCCGCCGCGACAGGCGTGGGCGGACATTCCCGAACCGCTCGCCATCCTGCTGGACAAACTGCTCGCCAAAGACCCGACCCTGCGCCCGCAGAGCGCGCTGATTGTGTATCAGGGGTTGGAGCTTCTGCACAAACAGGGACTGGAAACCGCCAGCGAAGATTACACCGCAACCCTCACCGACCTGTTCACCCGCCAACAAACCAAAAGCCGCCGCCGCTGGCAGCGCATCGCGGCCGGCATCGCAGCCGCGCTAGTAGTCGGCACGGGCGGTTACTGGGGCTGGCAGGAAATCACCCGGCTGGAACCACAATACATCGCGGTGATGCCGGTGGAGATCAACGGCGAAATCCGCGGTGAGGAAAATGCCAAGGCACTGACCCGCACCATGGTACGGCAGGCGTTGAAGAATTCGGTTTCGAAGTTGAAGGCCAGTGCGCTGGTGAGTTTTGAGCCGAAGGAGGGAATGGACTTTGAGGAACAATTGCAGGCGTTGCGGGATAAGGGGGTGACGGATGCGCTGTTTGCGCGGTTAGAGTGTGCGGAGTTGCGGTGTGACATTGAGCTACAGCGGCTAAACCCGGGCAACAGTCAGGTTCAGCAGCAGAGTGGCTTTGTATTTTTGGCAGATAAGCGCCAGGAAGCGGAGCATCGAATTACGAGCAGCAGCATCAGTCTTTTTGCGACCAATTACACTAAAAACATTGAAGCGTATGTGGCAATGTCTGAACAGGACTATAGCGACTACTTGGACATACTTAACCATCGAGGAAGCAAGGAAAACTCCGAATCAGATCTAGCGAAATTGGAAATTCTAATTAGAAAATACCCAGAAAACTCCAACCTATACCGCGCACACGCACACACAGCAACAGATTTATTTGTGCTTACGCACGATAAAGCATATCTTCGGACCGGTCTCGCCATGCTAGAAAAAGCTGAATCCAATAATATCCCTGAAAGTCAGATACTTGAACTTAAGCTGTGGCTGCAGACTTACAATAATGAAAAATCCGAATTCGATGATTTACTTAAAAAAATAAACGAACAAAAATTTCCATCAGCAGACCTGCTATCCAAATACTCTCGCTATCTTTTCACGAAAGGCGATTATGATTCCGGCCTTACTTATGCAAAAAAAGCCGCCGCGCTGACCCCATCAACAGACAACCAGTATTTAATTGCTCTCAATCAAATTGCCAGTGGGAATTATGTCGACGCGCGAAAAACTCTACGCCAAATCATTCGTACATCACCCACTCACTGGCCATCTTATTCTGCGCTTGGTGTAATTGAACTAGAAAGCGGCAATCTTTCCGCCGCAAAAGCCGCCATAACCGCAATCCCAGAGAACCTTCGTGACTGGGGACAAAACACTAACCTAGGAACCATTTACTTCCTGCAAGGGGAATACGAAAACGCACTACTGATATACAAAAATCTATTTGATTCGATGCCTGACAACGTAACAGTAATCGGTCAGTTAGCAGAGACGTACCTCATGCTAGATGAAGCTGACGAGGCGCAAATGACCTACGCCACACTATTACAAGTAACTCAAGGAAAGCTCGATCTTAATTCACGGCAATTTCACATGATTGCTCTAGCCTATTTAGGGAACGAATCAGCAGCCATCACATTGGCACACAGACTACTTCAAGAGCATCCTGAAGACACTTATGTCAAGTACTATGCAGCCCAAGTCTACGCCATTTCCAAAGAGTGGCTATCAGCCAACTACTATGTTCAGCAATTAATAATGCAAGGGATGAGCGCAGAATGGTTTAGTTTACCGGCATTCCAGCGACTCTGCGCCCAACCACAAACGTCCACCGAGGTAAAAACGGTAATCTGTAACTGATTATTGCGGCGTAAGCACCGCTTTCGGGTCACCAGAAACAAAATGCGCATCCGCTGATGGACTGTAGCAGAACCACAGGAAGGCAAAATTATCCGGAACCATATCCAGATCTGTGATCTTGATTTTCAGCTGGCGCTTATCCGCAGACACAACCCGAGAGTAAAACTGGTGCCTGAAGCCTTGAGTCAACGGCACAATGCCATCCGCCTGCAGCAGGCCCGGAAAGTCGACAAACTCCAGATCGGCAAACCCAAACTCGGACGGGTCGAGGGTGACATTCAGGGTCAGGAAACCCGCACCGCTTTTGATTTTGAAATCCATATTCCCGTAAGCTTCCGCCTCCCCGGGATTACCCGCCTCGTTTAACTGCCAATAAGTGGGAACTCCACGGGCGTCCGCCGGCTTCGGCTTCAGCACCAGATTGATCTCACGTCCATCCTCCGGGAAGTTCCACTCAAGGACTTTCATGTCCTCACACTTTTGTTCGGCACTTATCATGTTGTCATTCCTTTTATTGTTGATGGTGAGCAATCACTCACCCTCCCCGCAAACCGCCCAGGGTGATCAATGGTCTTTAAAAAACTTCTAATACTGACACAGCCCAACAATGAGAACTGCGTCACGCAGCTTACTGCAACCGGTTGGCGGGTTTCCATAACATTTTGATGAAAAAAAACCGGCAGTAAGCGAGCTTACTGCCGGTATAAATCAGATGGTCCCAGCCATCTACGGTTACAACAACACTATCAAGAGCGAAATGAGGCATCCGTGCCTCTGTCAGGCCCTTCCACTCTCCCGGCTTCCTAGGCTCTGTGGTTACCGGGCCGGCCTGACGGTTCAGCTTGCGCCGAAGTCTTCCTGATCTCTTCCTGTTTCCCTTAATGGCTCTGTGAAACAGGCATTTACCAATCCGTTGGCAAACTGGTTGAGGGGCGCTGTGCTGTCGCCGGTGAGGGAAGCCATTCCGTCGCCTCCCTCATTGGTTCCATCTTCCGTGATGGCACCGGTGACAGGGTGTCTGCAATCCACCTTGCCGCGGCTCCTGTGACGGCCGGGCATCGCGTCTCCTTCAACCTTGAGGGGTAATCTACTCAGAACCCTATTACAGGTCGATCACACGCCATTACACGTCATTACACGAGGTAGCTTTGGTGAACGCGATGCGCCAGGTTTCACTACACTGTGAGATCGGTACACAACTTGCCGCAACGGGCTTGTGCCCTGACCCGCGTTTGCTTGTTGGCCCGCGACCGATCCCGTAATATCGACGGCCGTTTCGCCCATAAATTAAACAGCGCTGATATATCCACAATGTCGAGAATGTTTACGCGCCTGAATTACCGCGCCTGTGTGGCCGTTATTGCGCTGCTTCTATATCCGTGTTTTGCCCTCGCCCAGAGCTATGAGCAGCTCTACAGCGATTACCGCGGCAGCCTGTACCAGATCCGCTTGATCGAAAAATCCTCCAACTCCAAGGCGGGGCTGGGTTCCGGTTTTCAGATTTCCGACGATGGGCTGATCGCCACGAATTACCACGTGGTATCCGAAGCCGTACACGAGCCGGACAAATACATCCTCAGATATCTGTCGGTGGACGGCAAAGAGGGCGACCTCGAACTGCTGGATGTAGATGTCATCAACGACCTGGCCATCCTGCGCCAGAAAGGCAAGCCGGGCGAAGACCATCTGCGCCTGGCACACACACCGCCGAGCAAGGGTGAGACCATCGTCTCCATGGGCAACCCGCTGGACCTCGGCATGACCATTGTGCCCGGCACCTACAACGGCATCGCCAGCGGCAGTTTTTACGACCGTATTCACTTCTCCGGCTCCATCAACCCCGGCATGAGTGGTGGCCCGG
Organism: Microbulbifer pacificus; assembly: GCF_002959965.1. Lineage (NCBI taxonomy): Bacteria > Pseudomonadati > Pseudomonadota > Gammaproteobacteria > Cellvibrionales > Microbulbiferaceae > Microbulbifer > Microbulbifer pacificus. The sequence goes on along the minus strand of NZ_PREV01000026.1, from coordinate 2,498,960 downwards.
TGATCAACCGCCACGGCGAAGTGGTGGGTATCAATGTGGCGACCGCCGGCAACCAGATCAGCTTCCTGGTGCCGGTGGACAAGCTGGTCGCGCTGCTCGCGGACTTCAAGAAAGAAATGGCCGCGGGCAACGGCGCCATTGCGTTGCAGCCGGTGATCAACCGCCAGCTGCTCAAGAACCAGCAGCGCATCATCGACCAGATTCTCGACGCCGACTGGCAGCTGCGCCCGTTAGGCGATGCGCTGGTGGTGGGAGAAATCGTGCCGTCGATCCAGTGCTGGGGCAATTCCACCGACGATGAGGACGAGCCGATCCAGCAGGTGGCCAAGGGCTGTACCGGCCAGGATGTGGTGTACCTGTCGGAAACATTTGATACCGGGCGGGTGGAATACGAATTTTTCTGGCTGGAGTCGGACGACAAGCTCGCGTCGTCGCGCTTCTACAGTGCCTATGAAGACGAGATGAGCGGCTTCTACCCGGGCAACAGTGCCGGTGAAGACGATGTAACCAACTTCAACTGTAAACAACAGTTCACCAGCCATCCGCGCAATGGCACCGCCGACAAGACAAAAAACGACGACGGGGAACTGCAGACGCCGCCAAAGGCCAACGGCAACAGCGAGCCCGCGATTGCACGCACCTCCTACTGTGTACGCCGCTACAAGGAATTCCCGGAGCTGTATGACGTGTTTTATGTGAGCCTGACCATAGACCAGGCCAACCGTGCGCTGGTGAGCCACTTTACCCTTTCCGGATTCACCAGGGAGTCCGCCAGCGCCTTTACCGAGAAGTTTGTGAGCGAGATTCAATGGCACTGATTATCGAAGAAATCAATCGTGCCCACCGGGTGAGCGGCCGCTATCGCATGGATGGAGAGCGCGTGACGCTGGGCCGCTGCTATAGCAATGCGCTGATGCTGGAAGACCCCCACGTGGACCCGGTACACGCGGAAGTGGTGCGGGACGAGGATGGCTGCTATGTGTTGCGGGACCTCGACAGCCTGAATGGTCTGCGCCTGGTACGCAATTTCCGCGACAAGACCATCAAACCCGCGGCGATCACCGAGCACCAGATCCAGTGCGGCGACGAAATCCAGCTCGGCAAGAGCCGGGTACGCTTTATCGACACGGAAATGAGCGTGGCGCCGGCGGTTCCCCTGCACTCGGCGGAAACCGTGTTCGACCGCCTGGCAACACCATTTGTGGCCGCGGCCCTCTGCCTGCTGGTGGCGGGGCTCAGCCTGTGGTTTGCGTGGCTCGGTACCAGCAGCGACTTCGAGTGGACCAGCGCGGTGAAGGTGCTGACCGATGCGGTGATCGGCCTGCTGGTGTACGCCGCCGCCTGGGCGTTTATCGGCAAGGTTGTGAAGCACGAGGCTCACTTCCTGGCGCATCTATCCATCGCCGCGGCTGCCGCGCTGGTCTACGCGGCCTGGCAGTGGTTTGGCACCCTGCTCAATTTCAATTTCAATCTGAGCCAGGTGCTGCCGCTGCTGAATATCCTCGCCCTGGCGGTGCTGTTGCCCGTGATGCTGTGGTGCGCGGCGTACCTTGCGCTGAATATCGCCCCGCACTGGCGCGTTCTGGGAGCAATCCTGATTCCGTGGAGTTTTCTCGGCTTCGCGGCGGCGGTGGAAATCGGAGATATGGACGAATTCAGCGAGTCTCCTCAGGTATCCAAGGAGCTGAAATCCAAGGATCTGCTGTTCCGCGATCCGGTACCACTGGAAGAGTTTCTCGCCGATGCACCGGTGCTGTTCGACATCCCGATCGAAGAAGACGCCAAAAAGGGCAAGAAAAAGCGCGCGGATAAAGAGGCAGACAAGGACGAAGTCAGCGGCGAGGACATTCAGGGCGAATAGTCGTCGAAACCTGCGCGCGCAGGGCATAAAATCTCCGCCCGCCCAGCACTCATGCAATCCGCGGCGCGCACAAGGAGTGAATGCCATGACCGAGCCCACACGCAATCAGCCCCCCGGCAACCCGTTCTGGAGCCCCGCCGTCGCCCGGCTCCATCCCTACGTGCCGGGGGAACAGCCGAAATCCACCGCGCGCCTGATCAAGCTCAATACCAACGAGAGCCCCCACCCGCCGTCACCCAAAGCCCAGGCGGTGCTCCAGGACCCGGCATTACCAGGCCGCCTGCGCCTCTATCCCGACCCGGAATCCACCGAGCTGCGCGAGACCATCGCTGCGCAATTCGAGCTAAGCCCGGATCAGGTCTTTGTGGGTAACGGTTCCGACGAGGTGCTGGCGCACGCCTTCTACAGCTTCTTCCAGCGCCCGGAGCCGCTGCTGTTTCCGGACATCAGCTACAGCTTTTACCCGGTCTACTGCGAGCTCTACGGCATCGAGGCGCATACCCTGCCGCTGCGGGAAGACTTTTCCATCGCGGTGGAGGATTACGCGGTGGAAAACGCCGGTGGCGTCATCCTCCCCAACCCGAATGCGCCCACCGGACGCTATCTGCCGCTGACGGAAATTGAGAAGCTGCTGGCACTGCACCCGATGCGGGTGGTGGTGATTGACGAGGCCTATATTGATTTTGGCGGCGACAGTGCGGTTGCGCTGCTCGACCGCTACCCGAATCTGCTGGTGGTACACACCCTGTCAAAGTCCCACGCGCTGGCGGGACTGCGGGTGGGTTACGCGCTGGGCCAGGCGCATCTGATTGAGGGCCTGAACCGGGCGAAGAACTCCTTCAACTCCTACCCCATCGACGGTATTGCGCAGAAGGTGGCAACGGCGGCGATTGCGGATCGCGAGTGGCTTGCAGACAACTGCGCGAAAGTGATCGCCACCCGCGAATACACTTGCGCGCAGTTGAATGAGCTGGGTTTTGAGATCATCCCCTCCACCGCGAATTTCATTTTCGCCAAACCGCCGAAGATGTCCGCCGAGGCACTGTTCCTCGCCCTGCGCGAGCGCAACATCATCGTGCGCTATTTCAACAAACCGCGGATCAGCGCATACCTGCGCATCAGCATCGGCACGGATGAGGAGATGGCGGCGCTGGTGGAGGCCTGTCGGGAGATTCTGTAGCGCCGGTGTTACCGCGGTTGCGCGAACTACCCGTTGGTTATTGGTTAGTGAGCTGCAGCCGCTTCAGTCCGAAGCGTTTGGAGAGAATCCTGTCCCGCAACCAGCGCGGCAGCCAACGGGCCATCCACGGCAGCAGCCTGCTCTTGTTACCGACCCTCAACAGGGGCGAAGGGCGCTTGCGCAACAGTTCGGCGGCGAGGCGCTTGGCCAGATCCCGCGCCAGAGTGGCATTCTGCTGGGACTCCAGCGCGCGGGCGCGCACATGGTCTTCGCTGCGTTTGTACCAGGAATCCGGCGGCAGCAGGCCGCGCAGGGAGGTTTCCGCGTGGCGACCGAATTCTGAGGCGATGGCGCCCGGCTGCACGGTTACCACCCGAATGCCAAACGGTTTCAGCTCCAGACGCAGGACATCGGAGAGGGTGTGCAGCGCGGATTTGGACGCGCAATAGGCACCCGAGAACGGGGTTGGCATGACGCCGGAGACGGAACCGATATTACAGATAACCCCTTTGCGGCGGGATTTCAGCAACGGCGCACAGGCCCGGGCGAGCGCCATGGGGGCGAACACATTGGTGCGGAACTGGGCTTCCAGCGCGCGGGTATCCAGCTCCAGCAGCGGTCCCATCTGGCCGTAGCCGGCGTTGTTGACCAGGATATCGAGGCGGCCGTAGGCGGTCTTGATGGCGTGTACCACGCGGTTGATATCCGCCTGGTTATTTACGTCCAGCGCTTCGGTGGCAATACCCACATCCGCCAGTTCCTGCAGACTTTCGGCGCGGCGGGCGGTGGCAATGACAATGGTGCCACGGGCATGCAGCGCCAGTGCCAGCTCGCGACCGATGCCGCTGGAGCAGCCGGTGATCAGCGCCACCCGGTCCGGCACCACATAGCCACGGCCAATCTGCGCCAGGCTTTCTGCGGCGAAATTCTGATCGGAGAGGCGGAACCGGTTCGCGGGGGGCTTGCTCACGTTACTGCTCCAATACTGCGCTCTGTCTCTGTCAGGCTCAATCGGACGGGGTTGCTGTCAATTTGAAGTGGGGATTCTGGATCAGCCCAAAAACGTTGCCGAAGGGGTCGAGGAAACTGGCCATGAGTATGCCCTCCCCCACATCGACAATTTCCCCGTGCTGGCGCGCACCGAGGCCATTCAGACGCTCGACCTGGGCGGCGATATCCGCTACACCCCAGTAGGCGACGACACCGTCGGCACGGCTGATGACGTTGCGCGCGTTCGGGTCGAGCCCCAGCTCGAAGCCACCGACGTTGTAGCCGACATAACAGTCGGCCTCAAAGTACGGCTGCACTTCCAGCAGGGTGGTATACCACGCTTTGGCTTCTTCCAGATTACTGACGCCGTAGATGACGCTCTGTACTCCTGAAAACTGACTCACCTCAGACCTCCCTTTGGAGATTTGTTTCCGGCAATACGGTGTATTACCCGTTGGTTGTCACCGCTTTATTCGTGTTTGAATTTTAAACAGTATTCTGGCGGGCACTTCTAAAATCGTAGCGAGCGGGTGGCTGGTGGTGGCCGCCGGGGTGCAGGAAGCGGAATGTACACGTAGTACATGAGCATTCTGACCGGGCTGGCGCACCAGCACCGCCGGCCGCCGCCAGGCGCACGCGCAGTAGATTTTAGGAGTGTCCTCGTTATTCGAGTTCCTGCTCCAGTTGTTCCAGCAGGTCGAGGGGTTCAATTTCTTCCCCTTCGAGTTCGTCGTTCCAGTTGATTCCGACCAGCAGTACGTCATCGTGCATGCCGGTTAGCCAGTCGTCCATGAATTCTTCCAGGTCGATGGCGACGACTTTATAGTCGCTCCAGTCGTCGGCGATATGCGCTTCGGCGAATTCTCGCTGGGACCAGAAGGGCATGACGTCAGTGCCGGGGCGGGTTTCCGATTCGCACAGGGCAAACCCCTCCTCCCCTTCCAGCGACCACACGCACCCCTGATCGACCGCTTCCGGCAGAAAGCGGTCGCAGTTGTCCTCAAAATCGTCTCCGAGTGGTTCCAATTCCATACCGGCTTGCCTTGAAAATGATTTGGGGAGTTTACGCCAGATTGGGCGGGATAAGTAGAAACTTGCGCAGCGTTGTGGGTCAGGTGGTCCCCGGTCGGTCGAGTCCGTGGCGCTGGATTACTGGGTATGCGTTTTTGGAACCGCTGTGAATACATCCCTGTACGCTGCGTCGGCGACGTCCCTGTCGCCGACGCTTCCAAAAACGCATACCCAGCACTCCAGCTTAAATCCTAATCACACTATTACTTGGCAAGTGTGAGGGGACACGCGCTTTCGAAGCACATCGGCTCAAATTGAAGCCCGGGTGACGGGGGAGGGTTTTCAAAAGCGTCGCAAACAGGGATGTTTGCGACGCAGCGTACAGGGATGTATTCACAGCGGTTTTGAAAACCCTCACCCGTCGCCCGAGCGCCACTAATCCAGCTTCAATGCACCCATCCAACGCAACCTTAAAGTTGCAGTCGATGCCCATTTTCCTTCAGCCAGCGCCGCAATGTCCGGTAGTCAGGGCAGAGACTGGCCACCAGATCCCAGAATGCCCGACTGTGATTGTGGTGTCGCAAATGGCAGACCTCGTGGATCACCAGATAATCCACCACCGGTTCCGGCGCGAGGCATACCAGCCAGTTGTATTGCAGCTCACCACGAATGGTGCAATGTCCCCACTTGCTGCGGGTACGCCGCACTTTTACCGACGAGAACTCCAGGCCCAAAAGGCCGGCAAAATAGCGGGACTTTTGCGTGAGAGTCTCCAACGCCCTGCTCTGATAGAGCCTGCGTAACGAGGCCTGAATCTGCGCCTCATCCGGCTCCCGCGCACGGCAATACAGCTGGATATACCCATCGCGGATTCCCGCATCAACCGCGCAGGCCGCGCGGTCCAGCTCCAGCAATTTACCCAGCCAGGGAAACCGCGCACCGAACACAAACTGATGTTCCGGCACCTGTGCCTGACGATGCTCCAACCCACGTAACTGATCCCGCACCCAGGCGATATTGTCGCGCAGGAACTGATGGCCGTGCTGCGCGGCGCAGCGTTGGGGAATCCGCACTTCCGCGCCCTTCTCCGTCACCACCAGCCCCAGCCGCTTGCGCCGCGGCGAGCGGGACAAGCGGTAGGAAACGTCCTCAAAGGTAAACAGATCCGCGGTCACGACAGATTGAAAATCAATGATTACTGGGAAGGCACCGGCACCACCGCCATGGTGATGCGGGAAATACAGTTGAGTTTGCCCTTGGGATCGTGGATGCGGATTTCCCACACCTGGCTACTGCGCCCGATATGCACCGCACTGGCCCTGGCCGTGACAATACCCTCCGGCACCGGGCGCAGGTGGTTCGCGTTGATCTCCTGCCCCACGCAGTAAAACTTGCTGTTATCCACCACCATGTTCGCAGCCATGGAACCCAGGGTTTCCGCCAGCGCCACACTGGCGCCGCCGTGCAGGATACCGAAGGGCTGGCGGGTACGGTCTTCCACCGGCATGGTGCCGACAAGATAGTCGTCACCCACTTCGATAATCTTCATTCCCAGATACGTGGGCATGCAGTTGCCCATGCTCTGATTGATCGCTTCGACCGTCGGTTCACCGTGCCAGATCGCCATTGCCTAACCTCTCTGAATTCACAAAAAACGGTGAGGAATATCAGTAAAACAGCGTCGGATTGAAAGCACCAAAGCCGCCAAAGCGCATCATCTCAGCTTCCAGATGGCGCATTTCCCGCAGCAGACTGCGGCGCTGGCTGCGCAAAGACTTCGCTTCGTCCTTGGATTCGGTTTCCTCCAGGGCGTGTTCAATCCGCGCGATTTCGCGCTCCGCTTCGTAATACTGCCGCTCCAGGGCGGCGTACTGCTGTTCGGCCTGGTACACCGCGAGGCCGCGTTCATAGTTGACGAGGAAAAGATCGGCGGTGGGGCCGGTGCAGACACCTTCATAGTTGTGCCCGCGGCGGCCCACCACAAAGCCATTTTCCGGGGTGCAGAACTGTTCCACTCCCTCTTCATAACCGCGCAGCCAGGATTCGGTATCCGTACGCACGCCGTATTCGTGGCATTTCTGCGCGATCTGGTAGACGGTGGCCTGGCTGCGGCCGCGGGCGCCGTCTTCAATACCGCGCTCGTACCAGAGGCCGGCCTGGCATTCGTTTTCAGAAATCACGGCGCAGCCGCCAGCGAGGGCGAGCCATGCGGGGAGCGTGATGAGGATGAGCAGTTTCCAGAGTTTCATTTTTTTATCCGCCGTTTGTACGGCTTTATTCAACAGGCGCAGCGGTGAACCCGCGCTGAATCAGCCAAAGCGTTTGTCCGCCACAAACGGGTTGGTCTGGCGCTCCTGGCCGAAGGTGGACATGGGGCCGTGGCCGGGGATGAATTTTACCCCATCGCCGAGGGGCCAGAGTTTTTTGGTAATGGAGTCGATGAGGTCCTGGTGGTTGCTCATGGGGAAGTCGGTGCGCCCGATGGAGCCGGCGAAGAGGACGTCGCCGACGAGGGCGAGGTTGCTGTCGCGGTGGAAGAAGATGACGTGACCGGGTGTGTGGCCGGGGCAGTGCACCACCTCGAGGACTTCGTCGCCGACGGTGACGGTATCGCCGTCGTTGAGCCAGCGGTCGGGGGTGAAGGTTTCCACCGGCGGGAAGCCGTACATCTGGGCCTGGACGACGATTTTTTCGATCCAGAACTGGTCCGCCTGCTGGGGGCCTTCCACGGGCAGGTTGAGCTGTCGGGACAGGGGGGCGGTGCCGCCGACGTGGTCGAGGTGGCCGTGGGTGAGGAGGATTTTTTCCAGTTTGAGGCCGCGCTCTTCGACGGCGTTAAGGATGCGGTCGATGTCGCCACCCGGGTCCACCACCGCCGCGCGCTTGCTGTCGTCGCACCACAGGAGGGTGCAGTTTTGCTGGAAGGGCGTGACGGGAACCGAGTGAAATTGCAGAGCCATGGGAGTACCTGATTAGTCTTCGCGGGCGATTATAACCTCGCACTACCTTTTCACTGAACGGGCACCCTGAATATCGCTATGTGGCGGGACCGCTACCGGGTGGGGGCTTGCGAGACACGCCGTGAACCCATCCCTGGGGGCTCTTCCGCGAGGTCCCTCTCGCGGAAGGTCTCGCAAGCCCCCACCCGGTATCAATCCCTTCGCATTGAGTTCTTACCCTTGCTCAGGCCATCGCGGTCGCGCGCTGCAGCGGACTCGGCCGACGCGCTGTGGTTTTCTTGAGCACCTCGGTTACATCCTCCACCAGACTCTTCAGCACCATCTCGCTCTGCCAGTAGCCGTCGTGGGAGACGAGCTGCGGGCCCCAGCTGGCGGCGCTCCAGTCGGCAAGGGGGCGGGTCTCGAAATCGCGGTAGACCGCCTGGTTGTAGGAGGGGCTGAGGGGTTTCAGGGGCCAGCCGAAGAGGTCGTCGGGGTGGTAAAAGTTTTTCCAGCGGAAGTTGTAACCGCGGGTGTCGGAGGTGACGGCCTGGATCTGGTCGCGGGCGAGGCCTGCGGTCCACAGGGGGGTACTGGCGCCGAGGGTGTACCAGTGGGCGAGGGTTTTGCCGCGCAGGAAGAGATCCTTGGCGGAACCTTTGTGGACGCCTTTAGGGCCGCCATCACGCCATATACCGTGGTTGATAGTGGCGCGCTGGGCATCCCACAGATAGTTGGAGAGGATACAGCAGCCGATGGAGTGGCTGAGCAGGATCACCGGGGCGTTGTCGCTGGTGGCTTTGGCGGCGCGTTCGAGGGTCTGGTAGATGGCCTGCTGGGTTTTATCGTAGTTGCCGCCGCGCTGGTGAATATCCGCCATCTGCGCGGAGGCTTCAGCGAGGCCATAGAGCATGAATTTGCGCGCGCGCAGATAGTCCATGTCGCGCTTTTGCATGGCCTCGAACACGCGCTCCAGGTTTGGCTGCAGGTGGCCCTGGCACAGGATGGTGTCGGTGTGAATACGGGACCAGTCGTCCCCAAGACTGTTTTTCAGCGCCTGAAACAGCGGCTCGGCAAAGCCTTCGTCCACGGCACCCATGCCCGGCGCCGCCAAAATGACCAGATCAGCCATTGTTCGCTCCCCGCAAGTGTTGTTCTTTGAGTTGTTCTAGGTTTGCTTATTGGATGCGAATACCTCGCCGGGGTTTGCCCGCGCATCGGTTGTTTGTGGAATCTGTGCGGCCTGCCCTGAAACAAACTGTGACCCGAGTACCACAATCCCGGAAAAGTAACACCGGATGGTGACGATGGGAAGAAAAGCGCCAAAAAAGAGCTTATTCGCGCCAGATCATTCGGACTGGCAGGCCTCAACACAAAAAAATCGAGAAATTTCTGTGCCGCGGGGAACTACAGCGCCAGCCCCCCGTCAAAGTAACCAGTTCCCCCAGATCACTTGTTGAATGCGTTGTGATCGAACTCTCTCATCGTATCTCTGCTTGAAGCCGGCCTCGTGCCGGCTTTTCTTTTGGCGACCGACCTTCTCACGAACGCGGCGGGGCATCCGAGCGGCGACGGATGAGCGTGAAGTCCAGCTGCACTTGCTGGCCGTTTTCCGCTTCACCGGCACGTATGGCGCGCACCTTTTTTACCAGCAGGTCCACGGCGGCCCGGGACATGTCCACCACCGGCTGGTGGATGGTGGTCAGTTCCGGCCAGATGGTGGTCGCCAAAGCGGTGTCATCGAATCCACACACGGTAAGGTCTCTGGGTACATCGAGGCCGCGACGCTGGGCTACCGAGATGGTGGCCGCGGCCATTTCATCGTTGCACGCAAAGATGGCGGTGGGCGGGTGCTTCAGGTTCAACAGTCCCTCCGCGGCATTCAGACCGGAGCGATAGGTGAAGAAGCCCTCTTCGATCAGCTGATCGTCCAGTGGCAATGCGGAGTCTTTCAGGGCCTGGCGGTAGCCTTCCAGACGGCGCCGGCTCACCTGTTGGCCGCGATCACCGGTTATAAAGCCGATGTGCTTGTGGCCCAGGGAGGCAATATGTCGGGTCATTTCGTAGGCGGCCTGGTAGTCGTCGATCTTGACCACGGAAATGTTGTTGCGCGGCTGTTCAGATGCGATCAGCACGGCGGGAGTATCACTGCTTTCCAGCACCTCCAGCACCGCAGGCAGGTCGGACAGCGGCGGCGGCAGCAGCATGGCTTCTACCCCGCCACTCAGCATGCGCGCCGCAACAGCTTCCGCGTTCAGGGCTACATCACAATGCTCCACCACCAACTGGATGTTGTAGCGGCTGGACTGCTCAAGTGCACCGATCAGAAAGGCGCTGAGGTAGGAGGCACTCAGATTGCTGTGCAACAGGCCGATCTTGATCTGTGCACCGCCGGCGAGGCTGCGCGCGGCACTGTTGGGGGTATAGCCGAGGGAGCTGATCGCGGCATTGACGATCTCGCGGGTCTTCGCGCGCACATTGTCTTCACCGTTGATCACCCGGGATACGGTCATCGGCGAGACGCCCGCTTCGCGGGCCACATCGGCAATGGTGGGGCCGCTGCCCTGGCGGCGGCTCTGTTTTGGTCTCACGGTTTCGCAGGCCCGTTCAATTCAGTGAACGCAATGATCACTGTTCGCGCAACCTGAGGCAAGTTCGGGACAGGTCTATACCTTTGCGACGACGTCCCCGCGGCAATACTGTTCAATGAATGCCTGGTGCTCGGGAAGCAGGTGCAGCGCGCGCTCCACTTGCGAACCGAGTCCACCCAACAGCCGCTGCATTTCTCGCTCGCTCATCATTTGGGTGAGCGGATGCCAGGACAAGGGTTGCAACCCCTGCCCGAGCATCACCTGCACCCAGGAGTCCACGCGAAACAGCTCGTCGTTATTCTGGAAAGCATGAGCGCGCTCGTGAAACAGCGCAATACGCTGAGCGAGGCTGTCGGGAATCGCCATGTGCCGACAGTAATCCCAGAAGGGATCACCCACCCTCTGGTTGAGGTGATAGTGCAACACGATGAAATCGCGAATATCTTCCAGCTCCCGTCGCGTCTGACGGTTGTACTCCCCCTGCAGTGATGGCTCCACGCCATTAAAGGGGAACAGCTGCATAAGACGCACGATACCGGTCACAATCAGGTGAATACTGGTGCTCTCCAGTGGCTCGATAAATCCACTCGCAAGCCCGAGGGCAATACAGTTGTTTTTCCAGGCGGCCGCTCTTCGGCCGGTGGTAAAGCGGAGCACCCGCGGGTCGGTCAACGGTTCGCCGTCAACTTGCTCAAGTAACCGTGTAATGGCCTCGTCGTCGGAGAGATAGCGGCTGCAATACACCAGCCCGTTGCCCACTCTCTCCTGCAGGGGAATCCGCCAGCGCCAACCGGAGGACTCGGCGATGGAGCGGGTGTAGGGCATAGCCGGCTCGCTCGCCCGGGTCTGCAAGGGAACCGCGCTGTCACAGGGCAACCAGTGAGACCAGTCTTCGAAAGCACTCTGCAGCGCGGTACCAATCAGCAAACTGCGAAAGCCCGTGCAATCAATAAAGAGATCGCCGGAGATTTCCTCACCGGTTTCCAGTAACAGAGACTCTATATCGCCGCTGTGCGGGTTCTGACGCACATCACAAATGGTCCCCTCCACCCGGCATACCCCATGCTTTTCACTGAACGCACGCAGGAATGCGGCATAGCGGGTCGCATCCAGATGGTATGCGAAATTCAGGGGAGACTCCGGCCCACAGGCAAAGCGACCGGCCAAAGCCGCCTGGTGTTCCAGACAGAATTCGCCGAATGCAGAGGTGAAACCCATTTCTTTTGCGCGCAGCCAGAAATGGTGAAAATCGCACATCCAGGCACCGGTGCCGGTTTTACCGAATGAGTGAATATAGCGCTCCCCTTCCCGGCCCCAGTTTTCGAAGGCGATGCCCAGTTTTGCGGTCGCCTGTGTCGCGCGCATGAAGGCCCGTTCATCAATGCCCAGCAGGTGGTGGAATGTGCGCAATGGAGGAATGGTCGCCTCCCCGACACCAACGGTGCCAATCGCGTCGGACTCCACCAGGGTGATATCCAGCAGCTCGCCGAGTTTCTTCGACAGCGCCGCGGCGGCAATCCAGCCTGCGGTTCCGCCGCCGGAAATGACAACCCGTTTTACCATTTTTTTTCGGCCCTTTTCGCCAACGGCAGAATTTTCCATCGCAACCATCTCCGGCAGGTTGTTGAAAAAGGCCATCCGTGGCCCGGCCTAGCAGGCTGTTTTCAACAGCCTGCTAGCGATTCAATTTATTGATCAGCAGCGCGCGCAGCTGACGGGCGCTGACGCTGTCGAGTTTCCCAAGCACCCCACGCGCCTGCTCCGGCAGGTGCGCTCCGGCGCGCTCCCCGGGCCCGAACACATAGTATTCGAACAGTTGCCGCCACCCCTCCTTCTCGTGCTCGGGCTTATCCCGCAGGGATAAAATCCCGTGATACAACGCGTTCATCGCGGACCCCGTATGCAGCGGAGCATCGTCCCACCAGTAATTCACCAGAATATTAAACGCACTCAGCCCCTCTACGTGGTGCATCCACATGCTCGGGATATAAATGGCATCCCCGGGCTCCAGCTCCGCCACAAATCCCGCGGCAAGTGCATCGCGAAAACGGGGAAAGCGATCAAGGTCCGGATTGTTGAAATCTACCATGCTGATGGCCTGGCCACCGGGCGTGAGATCCAGCGGACCAAAGTAGAGATTGGCAAACTGCTGCGGAGGGAAGATGGTGAACCGACGGCGACCGGCAACACAACAGGCAATATTGTCCAAGGCGTCATAATGACAACTGGCCACGGACTGATTGCCGATCCAGATTTTCATTTGCGGCGGCGCCACCGGGTAGCCCCGATCCTCACGAGGGATATCCAGATCATTGTCCTGGCGTAGCCCGGGGAAGTGACCATCGACAGATGTAGAGGATATGTAATAGGAGTGATACGGATTTTCCCGGTCGTCAGCGCCATCCGCGTCCTGCGCATGCAAGATTTTTTTGAGAACGTCATCGATCGGCGCACGCAGAGTGTCGTAGTTCAGAGAGCGCAAATCGCGGCCGTAAAAATAGCGGCCGTCCATTCCCCTGCGGCCAAAATTTACCAGGCAGGGTTTGCCATTGTAGTAATGGTTCAGATAGTCCACAGCCGCCTCGGGCGAACGCAACCCCTCGCCGACCAGACGCCAGTGATTCACCAATCCTTTCAATACGATCGGCCGCTTGGCCGATAGAATTTCTGACGGGATTTCCCCAGGGGTAATCCCGTTCAGAGTTTCAACGGGATTACAGCAGCGCATTTTTTCGGGCCACCAGCTTTTCAATATTTCCCAGTGAGGAAAGCATCAGAAAAGCTCCGCGCAGATAGCCCGCCCGGTTCAAGGCATGCAGCGCATCACCTTCGAGCATATTCAGACGCTCTTCACTAATGGTGTAGTACCCGGACAACTCGTATTTGTCGCCGTTCTTCAGATCTACATTGATGGATACCGGTTCGATCAGGCCAAGCTCGTCCAGTGCGGAATACATCGCACGCCCCACACGCTCGCCCTGATGGATGGTACGCAATACGCCCGATATATATTCGAGATACGGGCTGTTTCCGCCAAATTCCAGGAACAGTGGCGTACCCTCATTACGGCTCAGTTTGCGGTTGTTGAGGTCCACATAGATCATCGGTTGAGGCGTCTCGCCGCGGTCATCCTCTGTACCCTGAAAACCGATAATGAAAGGCCCCCTGGCGACGATAGCCGGCACATAATCTCCGCCCCAGCCATTGCCTTCCTGACCCGCTTCAAGAAACAGGTTTTCGTCTTTTTGCAGGCCGAGAATGGTCACGGCTTGAAATTCATCCGTCGCGGAGTTTTTTCTTAAAAGGATGGGATACTCCCGCTGAATATTTTCAAACTCGGTCGGGAATGTCATGACCGCGGCGGCGCCATCTCCGTTCTCTACGGAGTAATGTTCCTGAACTCTGAGATCCGCATGCTCGATGTTATTGAGCAGCACATAGTTATTCTGCATGGTCACCTCGTTATTATTATCTGCACACTGAAACTCATGGTACCGGCATTTCAGCCAAACAAAAAGCCGCTGTTTCCAGCGGCTTTTTGCACTTCAGACGATCAATTGGGCACGCGTGCATGCATCAGAATTTGTAGGAAGCACCCAGTTGATAGCGCGCACCGAGATCGTCCATATAACGCACCATGCGCTCGTTACGGTTGAACTCCACGATGTCTTCACCGGTGATATTGATACCCTCGAATGCCAGGGAGATCTGCTCCGTCAGCTCATAGCCGATACTCAGATCAATCTGGGAGAAGGTATCCACATAACGCGGGTTGCGCGAGGAGCCCTGGTTGGTGGCGGTGAGGAATTTATCCCGCCAGTTATACGCCAGGCGCGCCTGCAGACCGAAGTTTTCGTAAACCAGCACAACGTTGGCGGTATCACTGAGCCCGGTCAAAGCAAACTGGTTTTCGGTAGGCAGGCCGAGATTATCGAAGCCTACGTCACCGCGCACGATGGTGTAGTTCGCCTGGATGCCAAAGCCGGTATCCCCGAAGAAATGCTGCGCGGCCAGTTCGGCACCGTGGATCTTGGCTTCGCGGTTGTTGATGGGTTTGCTGGTGCGGAACACCATTTCCGGATCACCGCTTTCCGGGGTCACATCCCAACCGGCGGTTTCACCCAACAGCAACAACTGCTCGTTGGTCCCTTCGAAAACACCGTTGGGGAAAATAGCCGGGTTTTCGGTAATGGCTTCCGGATGCGCCATCAACACCACCATGGCATAGAGATTGGTGTCATCGGTGGCGAGACCAAGGTCTTCCAACTCGGCAATGGCGGCCTGCGCACGCGGGCCTGCGGTCTGGTCGAGAATACCGAAGTGGGTTTCATCTTCCTGACCGGTGCCGATAAAGTTATCCACGCGTTTCTCGAAGAAGCCGATGGATACATAGCTGGAATCGCCGTAATACCACTCCAGTGACAGATCCAGGTTGTTGGATTCCAACGGCAACAGGCCAGGGTTGGAAGACGTGGCGGTGGGGATGGCACCATTGATGGTGGAACCATCCAGGGCAAAATTGCCAGGAGCCACTTTCAGGTCACTGTAGCCGGCGCGGGCGATGGATTTGCTGTAAGAGAAACGTCCCACCAGGTCTTCGCTGAACTGGATGTCGAAATCGAGGCTCGGCAGCAGATTGTCGTAGCTCGCCTCATCCGCCCACAATTGCTGATCACCGGCGGCACCTGGCGCGAAGTCGTTGTTGTTTTCCCACACCAGATACGGAATCGGGTTGACCAGAGACTGGGAATTCACATCGGTAGTTTCGTAACGCACGCCGGCGAGGAAGTTAACCGGCATATTGGCCAGCTCACTGTTCACACCGACCTGGAAGTACGCCGCCGCGGTGTCCTCTTCCAGAATATCGTTGAAGGAGTTGGTGTCGGAAACACACAGACAAGTGTCCGGGTACAGGGTGTTGGCGTAACGGGTGAGTTCCACCGCGTCGCCGCGGAAACCCAGCACCGGACTGCTGCCGGTGTTGAAGTCTTCGAACTCGCTGGCCACATTGATGACATCCAGCATTTCCGCCGGGAATTCACCGGGGTTGGCGATACCCCAGTTGCCGAGGGTCTGGTTGACTCCGGAAGTCTGGTAGGCATTCATCTCCATCTGGCGGGTTTCAACGCCGAAATCGAAACGACCATTGTCGAACTCAAAGCTGCCGTCGAATTTCGCCTGAGTAATATCATTCACGGAGCCCGCGCCGCGAACACGCAAAATGGAGGAGCCAATATGCTCTGACGTGATGGCATTGCCCGGCACACTGGTGCTGTAACTGTACTGCGGTGTGCGGCCACTGAAATCGAGGGTTTTGCCGGTAACGGTGGGGGAACCGAGACCGATGGCCACTTCACCGGCGCGATCCGGACCAGTGGGCAGACTTTTCATGCTGGAATCGTGCACGTCGAATGCCAGCGTCAGGCGGTCGTTTACTTCGAACTCCACGTTGATGCCGAGGGAATCCAGTGTATTGCTCTGGGAGCGGTACTGCTGTTCGTACCCCACATCCACAGTGCCACCGTAAGCTTCGGTGATGCTCAGGGGCGTCGCGATCTCTGAGTCATCAAAAACGATGCGAGCAACGTTGGATCCGTTCTGAATCCAGTTGGCCACTTCGCCGCGATGCTCTTCGATGTCGTTATCCGCATAGAGATAATCTACGGTAGCAGTGATTTTTTCCGTAGGTTTGAATTGAAGGGTCAACTGGCCGTTCAGACGCTCACGCTGGGTGTCGGAGAACGCGTAGCGAAAATCATTGGGGCGCGCGTAGAGCTGACCATCTTCCGGGGCATTGACGATTTCGGCTTTATCCGCGTCGGGTACAGCCCCCTGGTTATAGAGATCATCCTGTCCCCATACACCGATATTCCAGTTGTTGACGGTCACACCGGAGTATCCGGAATCACGCTCCTGATGGCTCAACGCCAGGGATGCCCCCCAGGTCTCCGCCTCATTGGCCCAGCTGACGATTCCGGAAAACTCCGGCGTAATATCGTCGTTGTAACGGTTGGTGGTATCCGCAACGGCTTTTACCCCCACATTGGCCGTGAGGCCCGGATTATCCAGTGGACGTGCCGTATTGATATTGATGGTGGCACCGATACCGCCGGTGGCCACATTCGCCTTGCTGGTTTTGTAGACCTCTACACCACTGACGTTATCGGAGGCCAGATTGGCGAAGTTAAAGGCCCGGCTGGCGGCGGCCCGCGTGGTGCCATCGGCACCACTGCCACCACCATAGGTGGTGCCGGTCGGCATGGTGCGACCGTTCAGCGTGACCATATTGTTGTCCGGGCCGAAGCCGCGCACAGTCACTTCCGCCCCTTCACCATTCACCCGGTTAATGGAGACCCCGGTAATCCGCTGCAGGGACTCGGCCAGGTTGGTATCCGGGAATTTACCCATATCCTCGGCGGAAATGGCGTCGACCACGCCGGCGGAATCGCGTTTGATATCCATGGCGCGCTCCATGGAGGCGCGGATACCGGTAACGGTGACTTCCTCGAGCGTGGTGTTTTCCTGAGCGAACAACTGCGGCGCGCAGGTCATGGATGCGATGGCCGCAACCACGGCCCCGGACAGCTTCGTGCGTTTGAACATTTGGATTTCCCTCTTCGCTTGTTGCCGCGGTTGACGCATCCCAGCTGAACAACTCCGAGAAGGGCTTGGCGGCTTTTATTGGTTATTGTTTGAAATCTAATCTTTATGGTACCGCTACCATATTAGAGATACGCCTGTGGGCGCGATGAGTCAAGTGGTTTCTGTTTTATCTGGGGTCTGTTAACTGGAAGACGGCTGAGCGAGGGGGATAGTCCCCCCCTCATAGAAAAATCCCGCCGCCGTGTTGCGCGGCACCGCGGGAAAACGGTTGTGGAATCCGAACCTCAGTGTCCCGGCGCCCAGGGGAATTGTTGCTGCTGGTAATACGCCAGGCTGTGCTCCGGTTTCGCGCTGCCCTCAGGCAGTGCGCGCCCGGAAACCGACTGGAAATAGGCGATGGAGGCATCCCGCCACCATTTCGCCTCACGGACCTGCACCGCCAGCAGGCGCGCGGTTTTATCGAAACGCTCCGGATCTATTTTCGACTCCAGCATCTGCCACTGCGTCTGCAGCTTGTGCGCAGTAGCCACGCCGCGATCGTAGCGGTACACCAGTTCCTGCCAGAGATCACGCCCGGACGCCATGGGGTAATCCCACGGCAGATGGTGGAACCAGAGCAACAGGTCATCACCCACCTCTCTGCGACTGGCGAACCGCGACGCTACACGCGGTGCATACTGAGCCACCGCATTGCTGCCTTCGCGGGTGCGGTCAAAGCCGATGCCGTACTGGTTGGCGCGGTGGTAATACGTCGGGTTCCACTCCGGTCTCGCCAGATCGGAAACCCAGGGACCCGGGCCATAATGGTGGCCGGTAGCCATAAGGTGCGCGAGCCCCAGCGGCGTCATGTAATCCACCACCGCCTGGCGCGAGGCCATCATCATGTCGAGGCCGATGGAAAGCACCTGTGGATCACTGCCAAACGTAATTTTTATCCACTCCCGCGCGATGGCCTCAGCCCCCAGGCGAGGATCCCAGGCCATGCGTCCAAAGACATACCAGTTTGCCTGATTGAAGATGGAACCGGTCCAATCGCGCGCGGCGCCGATATTCGCCACCCCGGCGATGCCCGTAAGGCGGTGGCCGTACAGACTGCCGTCGATCACATTGGCCACCGTGGAACCCGCGCCCGCTGCAAAGGTATCCGCACGCAGCGTCTCTTCATACATCGGGCCCAGGTAGGCGAGATGAGATGCAAACCCAAGATATTCCTTGGTGATCTGGAACTCCATCATTAGAGGGGTTTCCGGCATGGCGCCAAACATTGGATGGAAGGGTTCGCGGGGCTGAAAGTCGATGGGACCGTTTTTCACCTGCACCATGACGTTGTCATCAAACTGACCGTCCAGAGGGACGAAGTCGCTGTAGGCCTGTTTGGCGCGGTCATCCGGGTTGTCCTGCTGATACACGAACGCCCGCCACATCACCACGCCGCCGTGAGGCTTGAGCGCACGGGCCAGCATATTGGCACCCTCGGCGTGTGAGCGGCCGTAATCCTGCGGTCCCGGCTGTCCCTCGGAATTGGCCTTGACCAGAAAGCCGCCGAAATCCGGGATCAGTTTGTAAATTTCATCCGCCTTTGTATTCCACCAGCGCTGCACGCCGGCATCTTCGGGATCCGCGGTTTTCAGACCGCCGATCTCCACCGGCGCACTGAAGCGCGCGGACAAATAAACGCGAATACCGTAAGGGCGGAACACATTTGCCAGCGCCGCGGCCTTGGCCAGATAGCGCGGCGTCAGGCTGTAGGCACTGGCGTTCACGTTGTTCAGCACCGTACCGTTGATACCGATGGCGGCGTTCGCGCGGGCGTAGTCGGTGTAGCGAGGATCGAGCAGATCCGGCAGGTTCCACCAGTCCCAGATAGACTGGCCGGCGTAGCCCCGCTCCACACTGCGGTCGAGGTTATCCCAGTGGTTCAGCAGACGCAGACCGAGGCGCGGGCGACTGCTGATACTCACCTCATCGAGAGAGGTGCGGGTCTGCAGCAGCCGCAGTAGATGAAAACCGCCGTACAACAGACCGCGTTCGGAATTGGCGGCGATCACCGTGCCCCTATAGCCGCGAACGGTGATCGCCCGGATCAGATAGCCCTCGTCCCCCAGTGCATTCAGTGGAAGTTTTGCCGCACGGACATCCGCCGACCGTTGCGGGGTCGCCACCAGCACGAAACCGTCACCACGGATACGCCCGTCCACCGTGGGCGAATGCCCCAGCAGCCCACCAACGCCGCGCACCAGCTCGTGCTCAATGGCGTTCAGGGTTGGCGATGACTCACTTCCGGGAATCACCAATTGCCGCAGCTGCGGCCGGTAAAGATCTCGCCCCCCCTGCTCCAGCGGCTGGTAGCGCAGCCACAGGTCATAGCCGTCCTCCGCGTGTGCGGCGGTGGCCGCGAACAGCAGCGCGAAAAAAAAGGGCAGGATTCTGGACAGGGAGAACACATCGCTATGCATGGTGACCTCAAGGGCTCTCTTATTTTTTCTGATACCGCCTCCCCGGCTGGGGGGCTTTCATTGCATCCGCAGCCAAGGCTAAAATGGTAGCGCTATCAAAACAAGACCCAAACAAGGAAATACCACCCAGGTTGGCTAGTTGACACAACTCGCCGTTAAAACATGCTCTACCGCGTTGAGGGAATACAGCATGCTCGAAATCAAATCCGTGCGGGTTATCACCACGTCACCCGGACGCAACTTCGTCACCCTGAGAATCGAAACCGCCGACGGCATCTATGGCCTCGGCGATGCCACGCTCAATGGCCGCGAGCTGGCGGTGGCGAGTTATCTGGAAGACCATATCACACCCTGTCTGATCGGGCGCGACGCCCATCAGATTGAGGATATCTGGCAGTATCTGTACAAGGGCGCGTACTGGCGCCGCGGGCCGGTAGCCATGTCGGCGATCGCCGCAGTGGATATGGCCCTGTGGGATATCAAAGCCAAGGTCGCCGGACTGCCGCTGTACCAGCTCCTCGGCGGCGCCTGCCGCAAGGGCAATCTGGTGTACGCCCATGCCAATGGTGAAAGCATCGACGAGACCATTGCCGAGGCGAAGAAGTACATCGCCCAAGGCTACCGCGCGGTGCGCCTGCAATGCGGGGTACCGGGGCTGGATTCCACCTACGGCGTGAGCAAGGATAAGGCCCGCTACGAGCCGGCGGACGCCGACCTGCCCACGGAAAATATCTGGTCCACGGAAAAATACCTGCGCATTGTGCCGCAACTGTTTGCCGCGGCGCGGGAAGAACTGGGGTGGGATATCCATCTGCTGCACGATGGTCATCACCGTATGACGCCTATCGAAGCCGCGCGACTGGCAAAAGATCTGGAACCCTACCGCCTGTTCTGGCTGGAAGATGCAGTACCCGCGGAAAACCAGGCCAATTTCCGCCTGATCCGCCAGCACAGCACCACGCCGCTGGCGGTGGGAGAAGTGTTCAACAGCATCTGGGACTGCAAACAGCTGATCGAGGAACAGTTGATCGACTATATCCGCGCGACGGTGGTGCACGCCGGCGGTATTACCCATCTGCGCCGCATTGCCAACCTGGCCGCGCTGTACAACGTGCGCACCGGTTGCCACGGCGCCACCGATCTGTCGCCGGTGACCATGGCGGCGGCACTGCATTTTGGCCTGTCGATTCCGAATTTCGGTATCCAGGAATACATGCACCACACCGATGAAACCAATGCAGTATTTCCCCACGCCTACTGCTTCAGTGACGGTTACCTGCACCCCGGTGACAGACCGGGACTCGGTGTGGATATCGACGAGGAAGCGGCAAAGGATTTCCCCTACCAGCGCGCATTTTTACCGGTAAACCGGTTGGAAGACGGCGGTATGCACGACTGGTAAACCGCACAGGGTCTGCCATTCACACAGTGCTCACCAATAAAAAAGCCAGCGGAATTCCGCTGGCTTTTTTATTGAACGAAAAAGGCCGGAGGGTTTCCCCTCCGGCGCCATAATCAATGCTGGCCAATACAAGGTGAACTTGTAGCGCAGGCTGCCGAACACACTGTGTCAGCAGCCTGCCTGTGGTGAAGTGCGGGATCAGAACTTCACGCTGGCACCCACAAAGTAGCGCGCACCAAACTCGTCCACGCTGTGGATAACGCCGTAGGTCGGGAGACGCTGTACCAGAGGCTCGTTGAAGATATTCACCGCCTCGAAAGACACGTCCAGATTGTCCGTGGCGTGCCAGATCACAGAGGCATCCACCTGGTCGTAGTCGTCGTAGCGGCTCTCGGTACCACTGTTGTTGTAGTTGCCATGCCAGCCATCGCGGGCGTTGTAGGCAACGCGCGCGCTGATCAGGTCGTTTTCGTAGTAACCGGACAGGTTGTAGGAATTCTGGGAAACTTCATCCACATCCACTTCCTGACCGGCGGAGTTGGTCACGGAGCTGTCGGTGTAGGTGTAGTTCGCCTGTACACCGAAACCGTTTCCGAAGTCGTGCTGGTACTGAAGCTCGATACCGGAAATATCCGCGGTGCCTACGTTGTAGGTACGAGTCACCTGGCAGGTCTGCGAGCAGCCCGCGAGCGCTTCCATTTTAGTGACCTGCTCGATGTAATCGCTGATGTTCTTGTGGAACAGGGTTGCGCCTACAACGGAAGCGTCGGTGAAGTACCACTCCACGCCCATGTCGTAGTTGTCGGACTTGTAGGGATCCAGATCCGGGCTGCCGATGGTGGCTGTGCCCATGTTGATGGCGATGGTGGAAGCCATCTGCAAGTCGTCGTAATCCGGGCGGGATACGGTGGACCCGGCCGCGAAGCGGAACAGCATGTCTTCGGTAATATCGGCCGCGAAGTTGATACTGGGCAGGAAGTTGGTGTAGCTGCGCTCACCTTTGGCAGGCTCTCCGTCAATGCTGCCCTTAGACAGTACATCGGTGTCCACCAGACGCAGGCCGATGTCGCCGCGGAAGCCGTCACCTTCGAAATTGGCCTTGGCATAGGCCGCAGTAATTTCCTCGGTGATGGAGAAGGCGCTCATAACAGTGACAGTGTCGGCGCGGTTGGCGTAACCGTAATCCCAGATACCGCCGCTGATCACCGCAAAGCTGTCGAGACTGCCCTCGCGACCTTCCTTACCGTGCAGGCCGGAAACCACACCGCCGTTGAAGTCCGCCAGAGTAAGGCCATCAGCCATAGCCGCGGCGAGGTCCACATCGCGAACGTCCAAACGGCCCAGATACATCTGATCCTGGAATTTCAGGCCGGTATCCACGGTGGTGAAGATGCCCTTATTCACGTCGATGGCAAAGTCCGCCTGGAAATACTCGATTTCATTCTGGCGAATGTTGTCGAGGAAGGTGAATTCCTGGAACAGCTGCATGCGGCTGTGATCGGTCACATAGTTCGGGTCGGTGGGAATGATTTTGTGGGCATCGGCCAGGTCGAAGCTGAAACCAGTGCTCGCACGATCTTCCAGGTCTCCCCACCAGGTACTGGTCTGCGGGGTAAAACTGTCCGCATTGGAGCGACCGTAAACTACATGGGAACTCCAGCCATCACCCTCGTAGTCCATCGTCAGGTTGAGGGCGTCGGTTTCCATCTCGGGCTTGCGCAGTACCGAGTTGTTGAAGAAAGGCACACCGCCATCGGTCAGGTTGCCCGGCACCACGGTCGCGCTGGTAACCGCACCAAATTCGTTGGTAACAACGGAGTCCGCATCCAGGTAGGCACCGTTGAAATCGGGAATAGCGAACAGTGCGGTATTGACGTGGTCGTTGTCCAGGGTGAACAGGTTGTAGTCGAGTGCGAAGGTCAGTGCGTCGGTGGGCGAGTACTGCATGGTGAACTGACTGCTGGAACGCTCGCGCTCTTCATCAAACAGGATCGATGCCATACCCCAGGTCATATTGTGGGAGGCTCCCTCGGAATCCGGCACGTGATCGTAGGGGGGGGCAAAGGAGCTCAGGGTCTCGCGCACCACATGTTGCTGCTCGGAAGAGTGCGCCAGCAGCACACCAAACGTTGAGGCTTCGTTCTTCCAGCTCACCAGCCCGGAATAGGACGGGGACCAGTCCTCACCGGCTTCGCTGTAGCCGTTTTCCACGGAAGCGGTCGCGGTGAACTCATCCATTTCCAGTGGCTTGCGGGTGCGCAGATTAACGGTACCGCCCAGCGCGCCCTCGTTCAGGCTCGCATCCACGGATTTGTAGACATCCATGCCGGAAATCTGCTCCGCGGACAGCAGCTCGAAGTTGAAGCTGCGGTTGGTGCCACCCAGGTCGAACCAGCCAACGCTGGCCACGTTCTGACCGTTCAGCAGTACCACGCTGTGTTGCGGGGCTGTACCGCGCACGGTTACACCGTTTACTTCACCGAAGCCGCGCACCACGGTCACACCGGGTACACGCTGCAGTGCATCACCGATGTTTTTGTCCGGGAACTTGCCGATGTCCTCGGCGGATACGGAGTCGATGACCGCGTTGGAATCGCGCTTGCTGTCGAGCGCACTGCGCAGGCTACCGCGAATACCGGTTACCTGAATTTCTTCCAGCGTCGCATCCTGTGCAAAGCCCGGCGCCGCAATGCCCGCCAGCGCGAGGGCGCTGATGGAACCGTAACGCAAGGCCAGTTTATTGGCGTGTTGAATGGCTGTTTTCAAACTGACTGACATAGTGAGTCCTCTTATTTTTATGAAGCAAAGCCGAGCTCCCCCCCGCATACCCCCTGGGTTGACTGGATCTCCAGTGTTATCGAGCTGAAATTAGTCTAGGCATTAGACTAATATTATGTCAATCAAATTTACTTATTATTTATTGGCGGTGAAATGGGAGGGAAAATACTGGGGCTTGGACCGCCGGGCACGCCGGCGCAGGATTGGCAGGAATGTCCGCCGGTCGAAAATGGGCGCACTGCGCGACCCCGCCGCGCGAATAATATCGGCGGCGCTAGTAGAGCAAATAGTTAATTGGGGCCCAACCGTCAGGCGTACACCAACTCCTGCAGCTCGGTGATCTCCCCGAGCCCCGACATTTCAATGGCACTCGCACCATCGGCACTGATCGCGGAGTAAATCGGCAGCGTTGCCGCCCCCCGCAGCGCCATGTTTTCCATTTTCGGTGCGCGAATAAAACGCGGAATTTCCCGCTCGCCGTACTGGGATACCGATGGAATAAAGGGGCGCAGGCGGCGAATGAACTGATCGATAAACCAGTCTGGAATATCTCCACCAAGAATGACCGTCTGCGGGTTGAGCAGGTTTTCCACCATATTGAACCCGATCCGCATGGGCTCGCTCATCTGCTGAAACCACGTGTCCAATACGGCCTTGTGCCGATCTGGCTCGGCGAGGATTTCCCACCAGTCCTGACCCGGCGCAATTTTGCGACCCAGCATTTTTGCCAGAGATCCAAGTGACGCGTAGAGGTCGAGACAACCGTGATTGCCGCACATGCAAAGGCCGCCGCGCTGATCAACGATCACATGCCCCAAACGGCCGGAGATACCGTTGTAACCGCTGAACAACTGGCGATTGTAAACAATGCCGGCCTCGAGACTGTCGCCGAGGTGGATATAAACAAAGCTGTGCAGATCACGGGCTGCGCCGTACAACATCTCGGAAGCGGACACCGCCGCGGCGACATTTTCACAGGCCACCGGCAACCCGGTCAGCGCCACCAGCTGGCGGCGGACCTGCTGGACATGCAGATCACTCATCAGTCCAACCTGCCCCACTTTGCGTGGATCACGACTGAAGGACTGCGGTGGCGGCAGAACCAGGCCAACACCCAGCACGCGCTCACGCAGTACCGTAGTGCGCTGCAGACAGGCTTCAACAATTTGCGCGAGGGTTTCCGCAAGAGGATCCGGCCCCTGCTCCTTCAAGGGAAACTGACGTGTTTCAAGCGCCTCGCCCGCAATATTGTAGAGCCCGGCTTCCACGCTCCGGCTCTTGACCCGCAAACCGATGGTATAGGCACCCTCCGGATTGAGATCGAGCAATTTGGAAGGCTTGCCGACCCCGCCCTCACGCCGGATACCGGCCTCGTGAATCAGCCCGGCAACCGCCAGCTCGTCGGTCAGGTTGGAAATCGTCTGCTTGGTGAGCTCCGTGCGCCGCGCGATTTCCACCCGGGAAATGGGGCGACCGGTGGTGATCAGGTTCAGCACCAGGCGCAGGTTCGACGATTTACTCTGCTTGGAATTGTTTCCTCTCAAGCTTTTCTCCCTTCCTTAAGTAAGGCGCAAACAGAAAATGGTGTTCACGTTGTGCGCAACCTTTCCTGCACGGCCGCACGTATCGCAAGTTAGCCGCAGCATAAAAGCTCAAATGCATTTAGTCAATTTGTTTGACTTGAAAAACAGGCTTCGCCAATATTGGACTCATGCAAACAGGGACAGGCCACCCGCAAGCGCTGCCATTCGCTTGGGCAAGGCCTAAGACATCGGACAATAAAAAATGTACAGACCGCTGATTCTCGCCGCGCTACTTGCCAGCCAATGGGTGAATGCCACCCCCGCCCCACCCGAACCCGCCACCGCGGAAGAATCCCCTTTGCGCGGTCCGCTCGGCAATATCGCGGTCAACGCGGAGCAAATTTCCCTGACACCGCAGGAAACGTCCCAGGTGCGCGACAAAAAATACAAGGCCGCGCTGGTGTGGCACGGCTCCAGCAACTGGGTCAACGCCCTGTCAGAGGGCGCGCGGGACACCTTCACCCAGCTCGGCATCAATATTGTCGCCGAGACCGACGCCCAGTATGACCCGGCCAAACAGGCTGCGGACATCGAGAATGTCATGGCGCTCCAACCAGACATTGTCCTCTCTCTCGTCATCGACAGCACCAGCGCCGCCAACAGTTTTCGCGCGGCGGTACATCGCGGCAGCAAGCTGGTTCTGCTGTCCAACCCGATCCGCGGCTTTGAACCGGGCAAGGACTACGTAGGTATCGTTACCGACGACATGCGCGGCATGGGTGTGGCCGCGGCGGAAATGACCCGCGACGCCGTTGGCGGCAGCGGCGCCATCGGCATGATCTATCACGATGCCGATTACTTTATTACCAACAACCGCGATCAGGCCTTCCGCGACACGATCCGACAGGGAAAACACGGTACCGAAAACCTCGAGATCGCGGTGGAGCGGGGTTTTACCAAGGAGAGCGAAACCTCCAACATCGCCTCCGCCATGGTGCTGCAACATCCGGAGCTGAAAGCCATCTACGTGGCGTGGGACGCGGCCGCGGAAGGCGTGATCGAGGGGCTGCGCTCCATGGGACGCGGCGACATCAAGGTCATCACCCACGATTTGGGCGTAAACAATCTGGTGGACATGGCAATGAATGGCAGCATGTACGGCACCATCGCCGACCGCCCCTACGAAATAGGCCAGGCCATGGCCCGTCTCGGCGTCTATGGCCTGATTGGCAAGCCGGCACCAGCCTTCTCGGTGGTCGGGTTCGACAAAGTACAGCGGGAAAATATCCGCAGTATCTGGACCAGCGCATACCGCACGGAACTGCCCTCGCTGCTGGACAAGGCGTTGCGGTAACCGCCGACCGTTTTCAGAAAGAACCAAAAATCCAATAACACAAAACAGAAGTGCGGAAGGTGGAAACCGACTGCGTACGTATTATCACTTAGCCGGGGTCGATGCATGCTCTCTTCGCTGAAGTCCAACAACTGGCTGTCTGCCAGCGCCCTCATTCGCAGGGAATATTTTGTCTACTATGTTTTTTTCCTGGTGTTGCTGTTTTTTACCGTGACACTGCACGAGTCCTCGTTTTTTTCTCTGGCGAATTTCATGAACATCATTCGCCAGACCACTCCGATCACCATCATGGCCATCGGACTGACATTCGCGCTGGCGGGCGGACACATTGACCTGTCCATCGGCTCGGTGGTGGCGCTGTCGGCTCTGGTGGCAGCGGTGCTGATGCAGCTGGTGCCCATGCCGGTGGCGGTCTTCGGTGCACTGCTCGTGGGCGTGACCATCGGCCTGATCAACGGCCTGCTGATCGAGTGGCTGAAAGTATCCTCCCTGCTGATTACCCTCGGCACCATGGGTGTGATTACCGGTGTCTCACGCCAGATTACCAATCTGGAATCCGTCCCTATCATCGACAGCAGTTTCAATTTTATCTTCGGCTCCGGCAGTTTCGGTCCGGTTTCCGTGCTGCTGGTCTGGACCATCGCGGCATCCCTGATCGGCTACGTCGTGCTGCGCAAACTGCGCTACGGCCGCCATCTTCTGGCCGTCGGCGGTAACGAAAGCGGCGCGCGCGCGATGGGGATCAACACCGTAAAAATCCGTATTGCCTCATTGGTAATTGCCTCCACTTCCGCGGCCCTCGCCGGACTGCTCTATGCGGGGCGCCTGCATGGCGCGCGCTACACCCTGGGTGAAGCGGATCTGCTCACCGTTATCGCCGCGGTTGCCATCGGCGGTACCAGCCTGTTCGGCGGGCGCGCATCGATCCTCGGTGCAGTGATCGGATCCTGGCTGATGGGACTGATCAACAACGGCCTGATCCTCTCCGGATTTTCCACCAACGAACAAATGATTGCTCGCGGACTGATTCTGATCGTCGCCGTGGCCATCGGTGTGAAGGAGCAGCAGAAATGAGTAACGAATTGCTGAAACAGCCCGCGCTGACCGTCAAGAATATTTCCAAAAGCTTCGGCGGCATCCAGGCACTGAAAAATGTCAGTTTCAATATCAACAAAGGTGAAGTGGTCGCCCTGCTCGGCGATAACGGCGCCGGCAAATCCACCCTGGTGCGCTGTGTGTCCGGCATTCATCCGCCGGACAGCGGAGAAATCCGGGTCAACGGTCACACAGCAAAAATCGCATCCCCCCAGGATGCGCGCGGCCTGGGGATTGAAACGGTGTTCCAGGATCTTGCGGTCATTCCGGAATTCGATATCACCGCCAACCTGTTCCTGAACCGTGAAGTGCTGTCGAAAAATCCGCTGCTGCGTTTCTTCGGCTGGCTCGATGACAACACCATGGAGGCCACCGCAAGCCGCTCCCTGCAGCGCTTGAACTCGCGCATTCCCGATCTCGGCGAAGCCATCAAGAAGCTGTCTGGAGGCCAGCGCCAGGCGGTAGCTATCGCGCGCGCGGTCAACAGCGGCGCCGACGTGGTGATCATGGACGAACCAACCGCTGCTCTCGGTGTTGAGCAGAGCGCGCAGGTGAACGATCTGATTCGCCTGATCAGTTCCCAGGGTGTAGCAGTGCTGCTGATCAGCCACAACATGCAACACGTCATGGAAACCTGCCATCGCGCGGTGGTGCTGCTGCGCGGCGAAAGCATCGCCGATGTGGCGATCGACGATGTATCGCCGCGGGATCTGGTGGGATTCATCACCGGCGCCCAGCGCCTGAGCGCCTGACGATCGAGTAACAACGTTAGCGAGAAGTAGAACAGGATTGAGCAATGCCACAGGATACCCTGAAACACGTCAGCACACTGATACGGCACATGTCGCTGGCGGAAAAGGTTGGCCAGCTGTTTGTGCTTGGTTATTCCGGGAAAGATACGGACTATGCAAAGTCGCTGGTCAGAGAGTTGCACGTGGGTGGTTTTTATCTGACCCATGACAACGCAGATACCCCAGAAGAAGCGTACAAGCTCACCTCGCAACTGGATTATGAAGCGCACCTGCGCGCCTGCGACGCACCTCTGCTGCTGGCGGTGGATCAGGAGGGCGCCTGGGGCGTGCTGGTGGAACACACCACCACCGGCCCCGGCAATCTGGCATTGGGTTCGGCTGACAGCCTCGCCCTGACCGAAAAAATGCACCGGGTGCTCGGCCGGGAAATTCGCACACTGGGGTTCAACTGTATCCTCGGCCCCTGCTCCGATATCAACAGCAATCCGAATAACCCGATTATCGGCGTGCGCTCCTTTGGCGAAGAGACGGAAAAAGTCGCCGCCCACGCGGCTGCCGCAGTCAAAGGCCTGCACAGTGGTGGCGTGGTGTCATCGGCCAAACATTTTCCCGGGCATGGCGACACCGGCGAAGACAGCCACCGCCTGCTGCCATCGGTGGATAAATCCTGGGATCAGCTGCGCCGCAGCGACCTTGTGCCGTTCCAGTCCACGATTGATGCCGGTGTCGATCTGATCATGACCGGCCACATTCTGTACCCGAAAATCGACCCGCAAAACCCCGCCACCCTGTCGAAAAAAATCCTGCAGGATATTCTGCGCAAAAAAATGGGATTCAAGGGCCTGATCATTACCGACAGCATGAACATGTGGGCCATGCGCAAGAATTACGCTCCGGCGGAGGCCGCTGTGCGGGCACTGGAAGCCGGTGCCGACCTTGTCATGCTCAGTGAAGAGCACTACGAAAATCAGCTTGGCGGCTACAAGGATAAACAGCGCGAAACCATTCACGGTGTCATCCGCGCCGTGGAGTGCGGTGAACTCGCGGAAGACATCATTGATGCCGCCTTGACCCGCGTACTTTCGGTCAAATATGAACGCGAGGCCTTCACCCATCCCGCGCGCTTTGTGCGCGGTTCACTGCAGAGTGGTGAACACCAGCATATCGCCGCAGAGTGTGCCCGCGAGGCGATTCGAGTATTGCGCAATCGCTCCGGGTCCTGGCCACTGAAGCAGGACGGGTTTACTCTGATTGGCGCCTCCAATCCACAGATGCACCAACTGGTGATCGGCACCCGCGGCATCGGCCCCAATGAGCCGAAGGCCGCCTATGATGTTTTCAAGGATGAACTGTACACACGGGGCTGTCGTTTTACTGAAGTTGGATACGAGTTGCTGGAAACCCTGCTGGCGCAGGACAGTCGCTGCCGGATCGACCTGCCGCTGGTCATCGTGACCGAGGACTACCCGCTGCCCGGCCTGGATTATGACGGCGCAGCACAGGCGGACATCGTTCGCCGCGCAGTAGACAAGTTTGGCGATGCCGTCATCGTGGTGGCTCTGCGCTCGGATTATGAGCTGGGCAATTTTCCGGAGCTCGCCACCTACGTCTGCGCCTATTCGAGCCGCGCCTGCAGTGCCCGCGCCACCGCGCAGTTGCTGGCCCAGAGCCTGGAAATCTCCGCCACCAGCGAGCCGGCCTGAACCTCAATCCCGCCCCGATTGCATAACAACATAAAAACGGAATAACACATGCGATATATGACCCTGGCGGGCGCCACACTGATGGCCACCCTGCTCACCGGTTGCGACCAATCGGCAACCGGCACACCTTCGCCTGAATTGACCGGGGAGGAAACATCCATGGAACAGATTGCCCGGAATCTTTCCATCAAACTGGAAGTGCTGCAAAACTTCCAGGGCGTAGACGGCACCTTGCGGCAACAGTGCAAACGCGCCGGTGGCATCAGGGCAAAATGCTCGACCTACCGCATGTCCCTGACCAACAGTGGCACCGAGCTGACGGCAGGAGCGCAGGACTGGGCCCTGTATTTCCATAGTATCCGCCGCAATCTCGCGCTACTGAACAGCGACGCGTTTACACTGGAGCATGTAAAAGGTGATCTGCACCGGCTGGTACCCAGCAAACATTTTCCCGGTCTGGCCCCGGGGGCGACCCTGCCACTGGATATCCTGATCGAGGAACGCATCCAGTTTGAAACCGATTTTATGCCACGTTTTTTTGTTGCGGACAGCGCCGGGAATGCCCTGGTTATCGAAAATGCCGACAGCAATGAACTCGATAATTTCGTGCTCCCCATCACCGCCAATGATCCGTTGAACTGGAAACACACCGCCGACGACGCCAACACGCTGGCGAATGCGGAAAGCCGCTTCCAGAGCCACACCGCCGCGGGCAACCATACCTCCGTAGGCGACGGCTGGCAGCCGCGCATCATTCCAAAGCCGCTCTCCACCACACCCTACTCCCAGCCCCCGCTGCAACTCAGCCATGGTATCCGTGTCGAGAGCACGGTTATGGCAGAGAGCAGTCTGGATGCCTTCAACCAGCGACTGCAGCAACTGCAACTGGCACCGGGCGGCGACGCCGCCTATCCGGTACGGGTTGCCATTGAACCGGATACGTTTTCCGATGCGCCGGGTGGCAGCTATCGCCTGGACGCACAGGCACAAGGGGCCAGCGTGGTCGCCTACGATCAGGCCGGCGCCTTTTATGCATTGCAGTCACTGCTCGCACTCGTCGATGCGGAGAAGCGCACCCTGGCACAGGCCAGGGTAGAGGACGCGCCGCGCTTTCAGTATCGCGGGATGTTTCTCGATGTGGGACGCAATTTTCACAGCAAGGACGTAGTGTTGAAACTGCTGGAACAGATGAGCGCCTACAAGCTCAACCGTTTCCACTTTCACCTTTCCGACGATGAAGGCTGGCGCCTGGAAATCCCCGGTCTGCCGGAGCTGACGGACATCGGTGGCAAGCGCTGCTTCGACCTGAGTGAAACCCAATGTCTGCTGCCTCAACTCGGATCGGGGCCAGACAGTAACAACTTCGGCAGTGGCTTTTACACCATCGAGGACTATATCGAGATTGTCCGCTTTGCCGCCGCGCGGCATATCGAGGTCATCCCCGAGTTCGACACGCCGGCCCATGCACGCGCCGCCATCGTCGCAATGGAAGCACGGTATAAAAAGTATCGCGAGTCCGCCCCGGAAAAAGCCAGCGAATTCCGCCTGATCGACCCGGACGACGATACCGAGTTCCTTTCAGTACAGTTTTACAACGACAGTTATGTAAACCCCTGCATCGATTCCAGTTACCAGTTTGTAGCGAAACTGATTCGCGAGGTACAGCAGATGCACGACGCGGCCGGCGCACCGCTCACCACCTGGCATTTTGGCGGTGACGAGGCGTACAACCTGCTCGCCTTCGACAGTTTTGAAGACGCGCCGGGTAGCGATCCGGAAAAAGGGGACGTCGTCGCATCCGCCCGCCAGCAACCCTGGTCCGGTTCTCCCCTGTGCCAGAAACTGGTGGCGGATGGCGCGGTGGAATCCATCGATGCACTGGGTAACTATTTTGCCGGTCGCGTGAGCGCTATCGTGAACGACGCCGGTATCCAGACCATGGGGGCCTGGTATGACGGCCTCAAACATATCGAAGACCCGGAAAAAGATCTCAGCACCACCAATAACTACATCAACTCATGGGCACCAGCCTTCGGCGACGGCGGCGATAAAAGCCACCGCTTGGCGAGCCGCGGATTTGGCGTAGTGCAGTCTCACTCCGACCATCTCTATTTCGATATGCCCTACGAGATGGACCCGAAAGAGAACGGCTACTACTGGGCATCGCGCACATCCGATACCCGCAAGGTGTTCGGTTACTCTCCACTCAACACACCGCAGATGGCTGAAGTGTTTCCCGATGCAGATGGTCATCCCTGGACCGGGGTGGCGCCATCTGCCGAATTTGCACCGGCCGTAATGGGAATTCAGGGGCAGCTCTGGAGTGAGACCACGCGCACCGATGAAATGGTGGAGTACAAGGTGTTCCCACGGCTGCTGGCCCTGGCGGAACGCGCCTGGCACAAAGCAGAGTGGGAACTGCCACCCCGTGAGCAGAAATTTGATCGCGAAAGCAATCTTGTCGACAAGACGCTGTTGGCGGAAGACTGGCTTTCCTTCTCCGCGGCACTCGGCAACAAGGAGCTCTACAAGCTGGATCTCGGCGGCGTGAACTATCGGATTCCGCTGCCGGGCGCACACGTGAAGGAAGGAAAGCTGAACATTGCCACACCCTATCCCGGTCTCACCGTAGAGTATTACGATGGGCGCAACTGGCAGATGGTGACGGATCAGACAGCGCCGGAGTCCGTTATCGCACTGCGAGCGCGCAGTGCCGATGGCAAACGCGCGGGGAGAGCGGTGGATATCTAGAAACCTCTTTATTCAGTTAGAGACCTCTTTATTATTCAGTCGACCGCCACCACCGGCGGTCGAGCTGATCCAGACGCACCGCTTACGCTCACCCCCTCAACTTTTGCCCTGTTTTAGCACTATTTCCCCCATTTTTGAAAAACGACAAACACACTATTTCAAAATCACAGAGTACATTGAAAATTTTTTAGTCAATTTATTTGACTATTTAATTTTGAACGCATACCGTTGAGCCAAGCCGCCATGATGTACCCGTTCCACTTCGGGTTGACGGTCACCCACACTACATCAAACCAAATTAATAATAAGGCTAACCATGAAAACCAAATACGCGCTTCTTGCTGCTGGTTTATGCTTGTCCGCGCACTCCATCAGTGCGTCCGCCAACGGCGGCATGCAGGATTTTCTCGACACCCTGCGCAATTTCGAATCCGGAATTAATCCCGCGCTTGCGGACTTCTATCTCGAGAATCTGAACAACCCGGTGTACACCTACGCCCAGGTTACCGAGCCCGGCCATATCGTACGCGACTGCTCCACCGGCAGTATGATTCCCGAGCCAACCACCATCAGCCAGTTCTTCACCAAGCTCGGCGTCGATGATATTTACAATCCGGCAACCCCCTACGATGCCGAGATGTACAAGGCGATGCAGTACAACTCCACCAACGCCTGGGGCTTTGTGGGCTACCAGCTGGGTGAGGCGCTGCTGATCGATTCCGGCTATTACAGCCCGATAACCGTCAACGTCGACGGCACCGACTACGACAGCTTTTATATTTTCCTCGATGACAGCGCATGGATAGGCTGTGAAACCGAAGCGCTGGCGGAAATTCCCGGCTCCGGTGGCAACTATGTGCTGTCTACCGATATCAACCGCTGGGAGGGAACCTTCGTCGGCAAGAACGGCATCGACTCGTTTGAGGATCTTCTGATTCCGGCCAAGCAGGAACTGGTCATTCGCGATGCCATGCGCTTTAACTACAACGTGATAACCCAACTGTTGCAAGACGCCAACATGACCTGGGGGCAGGCGCTGGCGAAGAGCTGGCCCGGTACCGATGAAAATGGCGATCCGATTCAGGTGCAGGCCACGATGTCCGGCCTGCTTGCGGCAGCACACCTGCGCGGTGCCTGGGGTGCAGGCGCACTGCTCACCAGTGACTCGATCACCTGCGATGAGCTGGGTACCTGTATCACCACCTATGTGCACAAATTCGGCGGCTTCAATACGCTGTTTGATACTCCCGCCAGTGAGACCATTCAGGGCTCCTCCTATGACGAGACCCTGTCCGCGGGCTGGGGCAACGACTCGGTGATCACCGGTGGCGGCACCGACGTGATTCTGCTCAATGAACAGGTCGGTTCCACTACCACCCTCACCGATTTCACCATTGGCGACGACCGCATCATCCTGCGCGACTGGACGGCACAGAACCCGCTTTCCGGGCTGGTGGTGAGCAACGTGAGCGGCGGCGCACAGCTGCAATTCTCCGGACAGAGTGTGATCATCAATGGCGCCACCGCGGCGCAGGTAACCGCCGACGTATCCGCGGTAATCGTCCAATCCGATGTATTCACCATCGCCTGGTCCGGCACACAGGTGGCAAATAATTTCGATCCGTCCGTCGACAAAATTCGTGGAAGCGCCGGTATCGGTTTTAAACACCTGAAAGCCTACGAGAGCAACGGTTCCGTGTTTGTCGGCGTGCAGGCGGCAGATGGCGGCATCTACAGCTATATCGAACTGCCCGGCCTGACCTTGAGCGACCTGCACGGCGATATGTTCGACAACGTGACCGGCAGCTTCGACCGTTTGGGTTACATCGTCTCTCTCGGCTGGCAGACCTGGGGCTGGAACATGGTCGTCACCGTAAACGGCTTTGACGCGGCAAAAACCGTGATCAACATGGGAGCCTTCCAGTACAGCTTCAGCCAGCTGCAACTGGCACAGGACGGTGACAACGCAGTCCTGTCACTGACGCCTGCCGCTTCTGGTGGCGACAACAAACAGCTGATTCTGCTCGACACCGATGTGAACGATCTCGACGCGAGCAACTTTGAGGGCGTCAGTGGAAGTTTCGCGGATATCACCATCGACACGCCGGTTTACTATGAAATCACCGCCAGTGTATCCGGCAGTGGCGGCAGTATTTCTCCGGCGCCCGGTACCGGCGGCATCATCTCCGCCCGCGGCAATCGCGACTTCACCGTGACTTTCGTACCGGACACTGGTTACCGCGTGGCGAGCGTGGTGGTCGACGGGGTTGCCCAGGCGGTTGCCGACAGCTATACCTTTGCCAGCCTCTCCGCCAACCACACTCTGGTGGTGACGTTCGAAGAGGGCAGCAGCTGTCCGGCGGCCTGGGATTCCAGTGCAATTTACGTGACCGACGATCAGGCCACCTACCAGGGCACCATCTATCGGGCCAAATGGTGGACGCAGAACAATCTCCCGACGGCTGGAGATCCCTGGGAAGCTATCGGCAGCTGCGAATAAATTCCGATGTCTCACAGGTAAACAAAATCTACCCAGCCATCCACTCTTGATCGGCGCAACAGATTCCCGCATCGCAAGGTGCGGGCTTTTTTATTCTCGTAACTCGCGGTATCCGGAACACCTTCTACATTCGACAGTGCGCAGCAATAAAGTCCCGATGACTGGGCATCGCTGCCACCGAGCGCTCGATCACCGATTTTATCTCGTGCATTCGCCCCGCAAACCTGTCCTCCGGCATCGCATCCACCAGTGGGTGATAGCCTCGTGGCAGTATGCCCTGCCCCAACATCACTTCCATCCAGCTCAATTCATTGAACAGTTCCCCACTCGCGCGCACGATGCGACCATTAGCACGAAACTGCTCGATTTTCTGCGCGAGTGAATCAGGGATTTTCATGGTGCGGCAATAATCCCAGAAATCGCTGTCATCGCGTTCTGTGGCGCGATAGTGAAGGATCAGAAAATCACGAATACGATCCATCTCAAAGTGCGTCTGGCGATTGTATTCGTCGATATCCACCGGATCGAAATGGCGGTCGGGAAAGAAGCTCAACAATCTCGCAACGGCGGATTGCACCAGATGAATGCTGGTGCTCTCCAGCGGTTCCATAAAGCCGCTGGCAAGGCCGAGCGCAACACAGTTTTTGTGCCAGAATCTGTCGCGCTTGCCGGTGGTAAAGCGCAGCAGTTTCGGATCGGCCAGCGGTGCGCCGTCGAGGTTGCGCAACAGAATTTCGCGGGCCTCATCCTCCTCCATAAACTGACTGCTGAACACATGGCCGTTGCCAATGCGATGTTGCAGTGGAATTCGCCACTGCCAGCCGGCGGCGCGAGCGGTGGAACGTGTGTAGGGCGCGGGGTTGTCATCCCCCTCACAGGGCACCGCCCAGGCGCGGTCACAGGGCAGCCAGTGCCGCCAGTCTTCGTAGCCAACGCCCAGCGCTTCGCCAATCAGCAGGGCTCGGAATCCTGAGCAGTCAATAAACAGGTCGCCCTCGATTACCCGGCCATCTTCAAGCCTTATGGATTCGATAAAGCCACGGTCCGGCTCCAGCGCCGCCTTCACCACCACGCCTTCTGTTCGAATCACCCCGCGCTG
Source organism: Microbulbifer pacificus (assembly GCF_002959965.1). Taxonomy (NCBI): domain Bacteria; kingdom Pseudomonadati; phylum Pseudomonadota; class Gammaproteobacteria; order Cellvibrionales; family Microbulbiferaceae; genus Microbulbifer; species Microbulbifer pacificus. Next base: position 2,462,372 of record NZ_PREV01000026.1, on the reverse strand, counting down.
TTGGGCGTACTCCCGCAAAAAACGCGCATAGAGTCCGGCGTCAAAATGAAAAGCGTAGGTGATGTTGGAGAGCGGTGAGTTGCCGGCATTAACCGACCGCATAAAGCGCCCCTGCAATGCCGCCAGTGCGGTGAGGGTGTATTCGCCGATGTCGCGGCTGCCGCCGCGCAGGTGGTCTTTCAGCCAGTAGTGGTAAAACGGGATACCATCCATATCCTTGCCCACCTCGCCGAACGCATGGATATAGGAATCCCCCTTCCTGCCCCAGTCCACAAACTGGATGCCGAGTTTGAAGGTTCCGCAGGTTTTGCGCAGGAACTCGTCTTCGTCGAGCCCCAGCATGTGGTTGAACACCTGAATCTGCGGAATGGTGGCCTCACCGACACCAACGGTGCCGATACTTTCCGATTCCACCAGCTCGATATCGCAGAAGCGGTTTTTCAGCACTCTGGACAGCGCCGCCGCGGCCATCCAACCGGCCGTTCCACCGCCGACGATCACGATTTTACGGATATTGTTATTGTTCATCGTCAACCCGCTCTGCCAGATACAACAGATTCAAACTTACCTGCTGAACTTTCCGCATTCAAACAAAAAAAGAGCGCACTGCTCGCACAGTGCGCCGACGAGAAAGCACAACAATGTCGTTAAAGGACGTCGTGCGGAAAATTAAAAATTTGCGCGGGCAATCAGGGCAAAACGGCGGTCCTGAATAAACCAGGAACGGCCCGCCTCGGTGCCGGCGTCGTCCAGCTGCATCACGGTTTCGGTCTGGGTATCGAGCAGATTGGAAACCTGCAGGCCCACCGTTACGCCGTTGTCGAAGTTATAAAACAGCGATCCATCCATATACCCGGCGTCGTCATTGAAGATCGGGTACTTGCTGATTTCGTCGCGGGTGGTGAGGAGGTAACGCGAGCGCCAGTTATAGGCAAGCCGTGCGGACCAGGGCCCCTTTTCATACATGCCGACGATGTTGTAGGTGTGCTCGGATACACCCCGCAATGGCAGCTGCGTGATATCCGGCAATGGATAGCGCTCGGTACTTTCCTCCACACCGGTGGCCGGCTCTGCGCGACTGCCGATGCCGTTGTTGCTGAGACCGGAATCGATCCAGGTGTAGTTCAGCTGCAGGCCAAGTCCATCGAAGGGTTCTGGCAAGAAGTCGTAAAACTGCTGGTAAGCGAGTTCCACCCCCTGCATGAATCCGTCGCCACCGTTTACCGTGGTTTCGAAATCCACCGTCTGCACCTGCCCGGTCAGCGGGTTGGCGAATTCACGCGGAAAGGCGCCGGTGATAAAGGTATCGCTCAGATCCTTGTAGAACAGCGACGTGGTGAAGGAGCCAACCTGGGCGAAATACCATTCGACCGAGGCATCGTACTGGATGGATTCCATCGGCCACAGATAGGGGTTGCCGCCGGTGCCCACCCAGTCCACTTCCGAGACGGACTTGATATCGGTGCCGTTGTCTTCACCCTCCACCGGCGCCGGCGCGTTGGGTGGAAGTTCATCTGCCGCAAAGCGCACCACCCCCAGCTGACGGGCGCCAATCACCGCCTGATTTTTCACTTCCGACATATCCGGCAGCGCGATCGCTTTGGATACGGCGAAGCGGGCCAGCAGATCATCGCGCAGTTCCAGTTTCAGGTTGAAACTCGGCAGCACGGTGCTGTATTTGCTCCAGCCCTGTTCCAGCGTAAAGGCGTCGTTGCCAAAGGATTTTTCCTCCTGGGTCAGCCAGTTGTTGGCATCGCGCGCGTAGGCAATGGCGTCCTTGACGGTTGCGTAGCGCCCGTCGGCCACCGCCTGTTCGCCCCAGGCATACACCGCGGCGTAATCGTCCAGATCCACCGGTGCGCCCTCGGGGTACGGAATACCCACCAGATCCGGATACTGCACCGAGCCCATGGCCTCCCGTTCCAGCTCCACGTAACGCAGGCCGATATTGCCGGAGAAACGCAATGCAGTGTCGTCGGAGCCGAAGTCCAGGCGCAGATAAGCCGCGCGGTTGGTCTCGGTGGTATCGAACACTTCCGGCGCCTGGAAAATACCCTCCGCCACAATGTCGTCGCGGGTTGGGTAGGGTTCCCAGGGATCGCCGGAGGGGGAGATAAACAGATCGCGGTAACCCTTCATCACCCCTTTGACGTAGTCCGCATCGGGGAACAGGAAGCCACCACCGGGCACACTCACCACATTGCCGCGATGGAAATCGCTGAAGCTGACAAACTCATAGGGCTGCCCCGCCACTTCCGGGTCGGTGAGGTAATAGGGCGTATTCCACTCCGCACCGATGGTGCCCCAGTTGTAGGAGGTGAGGCGCACGGTCTGATCCCGCTCCGCCAGACGCGCGCCGAATTTTGCCGCGCGCAGCAGTCCCAGTGGCTCCTCACTGAAGTAATAGGTGCCGTCAAAACGTCCGGCGATGGATTCACCCTCGGAGCGCTCGTAGTGATCCATGGCCGAACGCCACCAGTAGTTTTCCGGGTTCCGGAACCAGTTGGGGTCACTGCTGCCGTCGTAGGGAAGGTTGGGGTCTTCCACCACCAGTTTCGGAGTATCGCCGCTGGCGTCATAGGTCTGTGTCAGCCATTGGCCGAGGGCGATCTGCAGATCGTCATCGCGAGTTTCCGCCTGGATGTACTGCAGGTCGAAACTGTATTCCCAATGGTCATTGGGAGTCAGTTTCAGATTCAGCGCAAAATCGTCCACCACCGTATGGGTATCTTTTACCCGTGTGTCGGTCTGGAATTTGGAACCGTACTGACCATCGCCCGGCGCATAACCGCCGCGCCACCCGGCCTCGGTCACCATCGCGCCCTGCTCGAACACCCCGTCGTCGTCAAACGAAAACTCGGTGCCCGCCAGCGGGCCGACCCGGCGCTCTGCATCGTAGGCGTCGCCCTGGTATTTCACCGCATTTTCCGCCCACGACAGGCGTGAGTCAGAACGCATGAACTGCGCGGTGGCGAGTATCGTTTCATCGGTGTCCGCCCACTGGAACGCCGCGGCGTAGCCCTTGCGGGTGCGCTCGTCGTTTTTCTTGAAGAAGTTCGAGGCATTGGGAATCCACACGGTATCGAAACCCTCTGCCCCGGCGATGCCTTCGGCGCCGTACTGCAGATAGGTGTCGGACTGGATGCCATGGGAAGCGCCGAGCAGCTCCGAGTGCGCCACATTAAACAGCACACCGAATTCACCGGCGCTGGTGCTCCAGCGGTCGCTGAACAGGGCCGAGAGACTGGGGGTTCCGTCTTCATCCAGATCGCCCTGAGAGTAATCCGCAGAGATGGAAATCGTCTGTTCCGCCAGATCGAATGGCTTGCGCGTGCGCAGGCTGACGGTCCCGCCGATGCCCCCCTCGATCATGTCGGCGGACTGGTTTTTGTAAACGTCCACACCTCCCATCAATTCCGGCGGTACATCCTGGAAGGACAGACCGCGCCCGGAGTTGGCGGTGAAGGAATCGCGCCCATTGAACTCGGAGCGGGTTGCAGTCATGCCGCGGATCACGGCACCGGACCCCTCTACGCCGAAGTGGTCCGGGTCGTCAGCACCGGCGAAGCGCTCGATGGAAACACCGGGCATACGCTGCATGGCTTCCAGCACACTGCGATCCGGCAGTGAGCCCATGTCTTCCGAGGAAATGGAATCGACAAAGGTATCGGCCTCGCGCTTGATGTCCTGTGCGTTTTGCAGGTTGTAGCGCACCCCACTTACCACCACTTCCTCGATGGCGCCGGAGGATTGCCCGGACGCGCCATCCTCCTGCGCCCAGACCTGCTGCGCGCTGAAGGCCGTGGCCGCCAGGGCAAAGATTACTTCCGACAGGCGATTTTTCTTGAAGATGTTTTTATTGAACTGTGTTTTATCGAACACGGACGTGCTCCCATCTCGCTTGCCGCCGGCGCTCCCGCTCGCTGTACACGAAAGATCTTCACGAACATTCGGTAGTGGCATCGGGTCGGCTGCTGCGGCTTGTTATTGTGAGTTTCGTGACCGGATACATACGCCCGGTTTTATTCTTTTCACTGCATTGTTACCGCTAACAATTTCTAGGATTATTCACCCGGCAGGAACCTGTCAAGGACTTTCAAACCCCGGTTTCACCGCGTTGCCTCGCAATTATGCAGATTTTCACGCCACATGTTGTAAACGTTTACATCGAATGGTAGCGTTACCGGAAATTGACATCAGAACCGGCAAAGACCGGCACGCGCCCGCGACGAACAGCAGCTTTCCCCTGCGCTCAAAAAAACACGCAACCGGCGCGGCGTTAACAATAGCGATGACTCAAGCGATGACACCTCTCCGTGTAACCGTTCTGCGTCAACAGCCCGCGGGCGCGCCGCTGTCCTGCCCCGCATACCGTATCTACAACAACAAAGTCCGGAATACCGGACCAACGGCTAGGGTAAACGACCATGAAAACCTCCCTGTTTCCGATCGCGGTGCTCGCACTGGCGATTGCTTCCGCCGGCTGTACCGAGAAGAAAGTCAAAGGGCCCAATGCATCGCCCACGGATAACAACAATGTTGCGCCTGTGGCACAGGCCGGTGAGGACCAGACGGTGACCGCCGGCAGCAGCGTCACCCTCACCGGTACCGGCAGCGACGTTGATGGCAGCATTACCAGCTACAACTGGAGCCAGTCCACGGGGCCCGCCGTTGCCCTGAATACCGATGGCAGCGGCAGCGCCAGCTTCACCGCACCAGCCACCGATGAAGCGATCACCCTCACCTTCGAGCTGCGTGTGAGTGACGACGGCGGAGCCAGCAGCACCGCAGACGCTGTTACGGTAACCGTGCTGCCGGCGCTGGAAAAATTCTTCGGCACCGCCACGGAAAATGCCGACGACTACACCCGACTCACCACCTGGTTTAATCAGGTCACCCCCGGTAATGCGGGTAAATGGGGTTCGGTGGAATCCACCCGCGACACCATGAACTGGACGGATCTCGACACCGCGTACACCTTCGCCACGGACAATGGGCTCGCGTTTAAATACCACACCCTGTTCTGGGGGCAGCAGCAGCCGACCTGGCTTGCGGATCTCGCTGCGGAGGAACAGCTCGAAGAGGTTCGTGAATGGGTCGACGCACTCAAGGCCCGCTCCCCCAACCCGGACATGATCGATGTGGTCAACGAGCCACTGCACGCGCCGCCGTCCTATAAGGAGGCGCTGGGTGGAGACGGCGATACCGGATGGGACTGGCTGATTACCGCCTTCGAGATCGCCCGTGAGGCCTTCCCCGAGTCAACCCTGATTCTCAACGACTACAACATCCTCAGCCTCAACACCGCTACCGAGGACTATCTCGCACTGATCCGGCTGCTGCAGGAGCGCGCGCTGATCGACGGTATCGGTGTACAGGCGCATTTCCTCGAACAATCCCTGGCGGCGGATGTGCAAGACAATCTCGACCGCCTCGCCACCACCGGACTGCCGATTTACGTCTCCGAACTGGACATCAACTTCGCCGATGACGCCCGCCACGCCAATAAACTGCGCGAGCTGTTCCGTGTGTTCTGGGAGCACCCCGCAGTCGCCGGTGTTACCCACTGGGGCTACCGTCAGGGTCATATGTGGCGCAGTGAAGCCTGGCTGCTGGCGAGCGACGGCAGTGAACGCGCGGGCTTGCAGTGGTTGAACTGCTACCTCGCCGGTGACGCGGAGTGCGATGCGCTGGTGCCGGAATACATTCCCGGTGGCTGGAGCGGCAGCGACGAGCTGATCACCCTGGAAGCGGAACTCTACGACGAGGGGCACGGGGTACAGGCCGCCGGCAGTGTGGTGGCACATACCGACGTGGGAGACTGGATTCTGTTCCAGAGCGTGGCGTTCAGGGACACCTGGGACAGCTTCAGTGTGAACTACGCCAAGGGCGCCGGCAGCACCGGCAGCCTTTCGATACGGCTCGACAGCCTCGACAGCGCCAATACCCTGCGCGTGGAACTGCCGGCCACCAATGGCTGGAGTGATTTCATCACGGCGACCGCCGATTGGATGCCGATCGCCGGCAACCGCGATGTGTATGTGCGCTTCAACGATGTGACCGGCGTGGGCAATATCGACTGGTTGCGCTTCGGTGTCGCCGGCGCGGTGCCGGTGAACAATCTGGTAAGTAACGGCGATTTTGAGCAGGGTGCGGACGGCTGGAGTGCGGGCTGGGCCGGTGGCTCACTGAGCACGTCGGCAGCACAGGCGAAAACCGGCAGCCGCAGTCTGCTGGCCTCCGGCTTTGGCGGCGGCGCCTATGCGGTTTACAACCTGACGGACGCGGTGGAGGCCGGCGGTGTTTATCCGGTAAGCGCGTGGGTGAATCCGAGTGCGGCGGGCCGGGTAACCATTACCCGCAAGCTGGCCTGTGCGGGTCAGTCCGACAGTTACGGCTGGCTGGCGAACAATGAGGCGGTGCCGGCGGCGAGCTGGACGGAGCTGACGGGAACCCTGGAGATTCCGGCGGCCTGTGATCCGACCGAGGTGTTAATGTATTTCGAGAACACGGCGGCGGGTACGGATGTGTATATCGATAATGTGCAGCTGATTGCGCCGGGTGCGGGCGAGGAGGAGGACCCGAATCTGGTGATGGATGGCGGGTTTGAGGGTTCTTCACTGTCTTCCAACTGGAGTGCCTGGTGGAGTGGTGGTACGGCGCTGGCGGTAAGTAGCGAACAGGCGCAGGCGGGTTCACAGAGCCTGAAGGTTTCGGAGCGGGCGGCGAATTCGATGCCTTCCTATAACCTTTCGGCGGCGGTGGTGCCGGGCACTACGTACGATGTGTCGGTGTGGGTCAATCATTCGGGCCCGGATGCGGCACCGGTGACGCTGACTCGCAAGCTTTCCTGTGAGGGGGCCGATGACAGTTATTCCGGTGTCGTTTCTGTGGAAGGTATGGCGGCTGGAACCTGGACCGAGATGACCGGGACACTGGAGGTACCTGCCGATTGTACGGTGAATGAATTGCGGCTTTATTTCGAAAATATTCCAGATACTGTCGAGACGCTTTATATCGATGAGTTCTCTGTTATTGCGCAGTAATTTTCCGGCTTGACTTTGTAGCCTGGCACTGTGGCGGCGGAGCACCGCGTACAGGTTTTCAGGACCGCTGTGCATACATCCCTGTAAGCTGCGTCGCAAACGTCCCTGTTTGCGACGCTCCTGAAAACCCGCTCCCGGTTCTCCGCCTTCGCATTGGTTTTTTTGCTTCGTAGCCTTTGTGGCGTTAACAAACGTAATAAAAAATGCTCAAGAACGTTTTCTCACATTGGGCAGCTATTGTCCTCGCCTGCACTTTCCTTTCCTCCAGGGCACTGGCCCTGGGTGATCCTTCCTTCGTTTCCGACTTTCCGGCGAGCAACAACTTTCCGCTGGTTTTTAAAGGGGCACCGGCGCGTCTGTACGCCGGTGCCGATGCGGATTCGGCCATCACGCTGGCGCTGCGCAATTTCCAGCTGGATGTGGAGCGGGTTTCCGGAGTTAAACCGCGTGTTGTTACCAACCCGGGGAAGCTGTCAGGCAATGTGGTGATTGTGGGTGAGATCGGCAAGAACCCCCTGATTGATAGCCTGATTGCAGAGCAGCGGATTGACGTGAGTGACATCGCCGGCAAGTGGGAGGGCTATCTGATTCAGGTGGTGCGCCACCCGTTCGCGGAGGTGGACAAGGCATTGGTGGTTGCGGGGAGTGATCGGCGTGGTACGGCGTATGGGCTCTACGAGATCAGTGAGCAGATTGGGGTTTCGCCCTGGTTCTGGTGGGCGGATGTGCCGGTCAGAAAATCCGGGAGTCTGTTTATCAATGCCGATACACGAGTGGTGGATTGGCCGCGGGTGAAGTACCGGGGAATATTTCTCAACGATGAAGCGCCGGCGCTGACCAACTGGGTGAAAGAAAACTACGGAGACTACAACCACACGTTCTACGAGAAGGTGTTTGAACTGATGATGCGCCTGAAGGCGAATTATCTGTGGCCGGCGATGTGGAATAACGCCTTCGCGGATGACGACCCACTGAACATGGTGCGGGCGCACGAATACGGCATTGTGATGGGGACGTCCCACCATGAACCGATGATGCGGGCAGACAAGGAGTGGAACCGGTACGGCGATACGTTCGGTTCCGGCCCGGCGCAAGGTGAGTGGGATTATTCCGCCAACCCTGAAGGGCTGTACGATTTCTGGGTAGCGGGAGCCAAACGCAACAAGCCGTATGAAAGTATCTATACCCTGGGCATGCGCGGCCAGGAAGATACGCCGATGAGCGAGGAGCAGAATATCGGTCTGCTGGAAACAATTGTGCGGGATCAGCGGCGTATTCTTTCCACGGTGTTTGACCAGCGGCCTCTGGATCAGGTGCCGCAGCTGTGGGCACTGTACAAGGAAGTGCAGGGTTACTACGAAAACGGGATGCGGGTGCCGGAGGATGTAACGCTGCTGTGGGCGGATGACAACTGGGGAAATATCCGCAGATTGCCCACGCCGGAGGAGAGAAAACGCAGCGGCGGCGCGGGGGTGTATTACCACTTTGACTACGTGGGTGGGCCGCGTTCCTATCGCTGGATCAACAGCACCCCCATCGCCAAGGTGTGGGAGCAGATGAATCTGGCTTACGCCTATGGCGCGGATCGTATCTGGCTGGTGAATGTGGGAGACCTGAAGCCACAGGAATTTCCCACGGAATTTTTCCTGCGGATGGCCTGGAATCCGGAGGCCTGGCCGAAGGAGCGGTTGCCTGCATTCGGCGAGTTGTGGGCGGCGCGGGAGTTCGGGGCGGAGCACGCGAAAGACATCGCTGCACTGGTGCAGGGTTATACCCGCCACAATGGGCGGCGCAAGCCGGAGCTGCTGGATGCCGACACGTACAGCCTGGCCCACTACGGCGAGGCAGAACGGATCAACACGGAACTGAGTGCACTGGTTACCCGCGCGGAAAAAATTGCGCAGGCGCTGCCATCGCGCTACCGGGATGCCTTCTTCCAGCTGGTATTACACCCGGTCAAAGCCACCGCCGCGGTAACGCAACTGCAACTGGCTACCGCCAAAAACCGCCTCTACGCCCGCCAGGGCCGCGCGGAAACCGACGAGGTGGCACAACAGGCAAAAGCGTGGTTCGCATTGGATGCGGAACTCACCCGGCAATATCACCGTGTCAACGGCGGCAAGTGGAATCATATGATGTCGCAGCCGCACATCGGCTATACCCACTGGAATAATCCACCGGCGAATACCCTGCCCGCGCTCGCCCACTACCAACCCCATGCTGAAGCGGATATGGGCGTTGCGGTAACCGGCAGCGAGAGGTTCTGGCCCGCATCTGGCGGGCTTGCGCTACCGGAATTCAGTCCATTCGGACCGGCCGAACATTCAATCGATATTTTCAACCGCGGCACCCGGGCGTTTGATTTTGCGGTGACGACCAGTGCGCCCTGGATTCGGGTGGATGCCGAGGAAGGTACCGTGGAGCAGCACACACACTCACTGGGTGTATCCATTGACTGGGATAATGCACCGCAAGGAAAGCAGACGGGTTTTGTGGATATCCGCGGCACCGGCTGGGGCAGTGCGCGGGTGGCGGTTTCCGCCTTCAAGCCGGATAAAAAATCCCGCGCGCAGGTGCGCGGCTTTGTGGAGTCCGAAGGTGTGATATCCATCGAGGCCGCCAACTTCAGTCGCAAGCGCGACACCGCCGGTGCGGCCTGGGAGGAGATCCCGCTGCACGGGCGCACCGGCTCCTCTATCTCGGTATTTCCCGTCCGTGACCAGGTATACACCCGGCCGCAAGAGGCTCCCTATGTGGAATACGATCTGACCCTGTTCAGCACCGGGGACATCCGGGTACAGGGATTGTTTGCCCCGAGCCTGAATTTCCAGCCGGGTCGCGGGCTGCGTTACGCGATTGCATTCGACGATGGGCAACCACAAGTGGTGGATGTCCTGGCCGACCTGTCCGACAGCGCCTGGGAAACGGCGGTGAAAAACGGTGTGCGCGTTTCCATATCCACCCACAAGGTGACCGAGCCCGGGCACCACCGGTTGCGCATTTACGCGGTGGACCCGGGCGTGACCCTGCAGAAAGTTCTGATCGATACCGGCGGACTCCAGCCCAGCTATCTGGGTCCGCCACAGAGCCAGTTCATGGAGGCTGCACACCGATGAAAAACCATGCCATAAAAACCAGCACATGTTTTCGTGGTATTTCCCACAGGGTGGTACTCGGCGTGTTGATGCTGGGGAGCGCCGCCCACGCGGATGTCTCCCTGCCAAGGCTTGTGAGCGACGGCATGGTATTGCAGCGGCAGGCGCCGGTAAAAATCTGGGGCTGGGCGGATGCCGGGGAACATGTAGCGGTGGAATTTCTCGGCAAGCACTACCGCACCGAAGCCGACGACCGGGGCAACTGGTCACTGTTACTCGATGCGCAGCCCGCCGGTGGCCCACACACCATGAGTATCCGCGGCAACAATCGAATCGCGCTGAAAGACATTCTGCTGGGCGACGTGTGGCTGGCCTCGGGGCAGTCGAATATGGAATATCCGATCAATCGGATCGCCCACCGCTTTCCGGAAGAAATCGCCGCGATCGACAACGAGCGCATCCGCGAATTCAAGGTACCGCAGACCTACGATTTCAATGCCCCACAGCCGGACCTTAGCGGCGGCCAGTGGCTCTCCGCCACCCGGGACAATATCCAGAATTTCTCCGCGGTGGCCTGGTTTTTTGCCGACCGAATCCAGCGGCGGGAGCGGGTGCCCATCGGCATCATCAACAGCAGCCTGGGCGGCTCGCCCGCGGAGGCCTGGGTGAGTGAAGAGACCCTGCAACAGTTTCCCGCGCACCTGGCGGAAAAGAAAAGATTTGAAGACGCGAGTCTGATTGCTCGCATCGAGCGCGAAGAGCGCGCCCGCAGCGACCGCTGGTATGCAACCGCCGCGGAGCGAGATCTCGGAATCCAGCCAGGTAAAACGCCCTGGTACTCCCCGGCGCTGGACAGCCGTGGCTGGCAGACAGTATCGATACCCGGTTACTGGGCCGAACAAACCGGAACCGATGACAAGGGAATTTTCTGGCTGCGCAAAACCGTCACCCTGCCCGCCGACCTGTCCGCTGAACCCGGGCTGCTGGAGCTTGGACGTATCGTCGATGCCGATGAAACCTGGATCAACGGCGAGAAGGTCGGCAACACCACCTACCTGTATCCCCGCCGCCGCTATCACATACCCGGAGGTGTGCTGAAGGCGGGAGAAAACGTGATCGCCATCCGCGTAACCAACAGCGGCGGCGACCGCGGTGGATTCGTCGAGGACAAACCCTATCGCCTGACGGTGAACGACGAGCATGTTGATCTCCGGGGGCAGTGGCAATTCACACAGTCTGCGCACATGCCGCCACTACCCGGGCAGACCTTTGTGCGCTGGAAGCCCGCGGGCCTGTACAACGCCATGCTGCATCCGCTGCAGAACTATCGGGTGAAGGGCGCGCTCTGGTATCAGGGGGAATCCAATGTGGGGCGGGCGGCGGAATACCAATCGCTGTTCCCAGCCCTGATTGGTGACTGGCGCGCGGGCTGGCGGAAGATGGCCGGCCAGGAAACCCTGCCGTTTCTGTTCGTGCAACTGGCGAATTTCCAGCAGGCAAAGCCAACCCCGGAAGACAGTGCCTGGGCGGAACTGCGCGAAGCCCAGGCGCGCGCGCTTGTACTGCCCGCTACCGCCATGGCGGTGGCCATCGATATCGGTGAATGGAATGACATCCACCCTCTGGACAAAAAGACCGTGGGCGAGCGCCTCGCGCTGGCGGCAGAGCGCCACGTTTACGGTCACGCGGACGTGGTGGCTTCCGGTCCGCAGTTGGTATCGGCCCGATTTGATGCGCAGAAAGTCCTGCTCGCGTTCACACATACCGACGGCGGCCTGATCGCCAGACCCTGCGTGGGCGAATGTGAGCACCGCGAAGGACGTGCCGAGCTTTTCGAATTCGCCATCGCCGGTGACGACGGTCACTACCACTGGGCGAATGCGCGGATTGTCGGCCAGCGCGTTGAGGTCTGGAGTGAACAGGTTATGCACCCGCAGTCCGTGCGTTACGCCTGGGCGGACAATCCCGACGAAGCCAATCTCTACAACGGTGCGGGCCTTCCCGCGGCGCCGTTTCAGGTGGACAACGAGTTCGCGGAGGTAGAAAGCCCCGCTGAAACGTCTTATCGAAAAGCCCCGATCCAGTAACCGCAGTAAGTGACAGGAGCAGAAGCATGAAATATCGCCAGCTGGAAAAAACCGGATTCCGCGTCGGTGAAATCGGCCTGGGTTGCTGGCAACTGGGTGGCGACTTCGGTCCGCTCGCCAGCGACACCGCCGATGCCATTCTCCAGGCCGCCACGGACAGTGGCATCAACTTCTGGGACACCGCCGATGTGTACGGCGCCGGTGAAAGTGAGCGTCGTATCGGACACTTTTCGCGGAAGCCGGACAACCTGGTGGTGGCGACCAAGGTCGGTCGCGGGAGCGGTCTGTATCCCGATGGTTATCGCTGCGCCGCGTTACGCGCGAGCCTCGAGGATTCCGCTCAGCGTCTCGGTGTCGACACCATTGACCTGGCGCAACTGCACTGTGTACCGACGGAGATATTGCGACAGGGCGATATTTTTTCCTGGATGGATGAACTGCAACACAGCGGACTGATCCGCCACTACGGCGCCAGCGTGGAAACCCTTGAGGAAGCCTTCATGTGCCTGGAACATCCCGGCATCGCCAGCCTGCAGATCATCTTCAACCTGTTCCGTCAGGACGCCGCGGAAACACTGCTGGATGCCGCGCGGGAAAAAAACGTGGGCATTATCGTGCGCCTGCCACTGGCCTCCGGTCTGCTCTCCGGCAAGTTCACCCGCGACAGCCGCTTCGCCGAGAGCGACCACAGAAATTACAACCGCGACGGAGCCGCCTTTTCCGTGGGCGAAACCTTCGGTGGTATCCCATTTGAAAAAGGTATCGAGCTGGCCCGGGGGTTGACCCCCTTATTGAATCCCTCACTCCCGGAAACCCAACCGGGCGACCAGGCGGCACTGGCGCTGCGCTGGATTCTGGATCACCCCGCCGTGTCCACCGTTATTGCCGGCGCGTCCAGCCCACAGCAGATCGCCAGCAACGTCTCCGCCTGCGATCTTCCGCCGATTCCTCCATCCAGCCATCGCGCCCTGGCTGCGTATTATCGGCAGGAAGTACGGCCACATATTCGCGGTCGCATTTAAATGCGGTGGTCGAACGGGTAATCAACCAAAGGAGCACGCCGTGGCTATACCCAGCAACAACGTAAAACTGGTATGCGCCTGCGCACTGATTTTGGCTGCGGCCGCAGGTCATATTCAGCCCGCGCAGGCCAAGCCGGCCACCAGCGAGAACATCCGTCTGAACCAGCTGGGATTTTCTCCATCTTCGCAAAAGCTCGCTGTGGTAGTCACGCCAACGGCAAGTGGCGCCACGCCCGGATTTGTGGTGCGCGCGGCGGAAAGCGACAGCATCGCCTTCGAAGGTACCCTGCAACCGTCCGGTGAAAAGACCTGGAGCGGAAAAAGTACACTGATCGCGGCGTTCACCGCGGTGGAAACACCGGGAAGCTATTACCTCGAGATAACAGAGCCTGGCAACGGGATGCCGGTGCGCTCCACGGTCTTCACGATAGATGAGAGTGTTTACCGCGATCTCGCCAGCGCCAGCATCAGGGCCTTCTATTACCAGCGCGCGTCGATGGCGTTGACGGAAAACCACGCGGGTCCCTGGCAGCGGGCCGCCGGGCATCCCGACGACCGGGTATTGATCCACCCCTCCGCCGCCAGCAAGTCCCGCCCGGCGGGCACACGGGTCTCCGCCCCCAAAGGCTGGTACGACGCCGGCGACTACAACAAATATGTCGTCAACAGCGGGATCACCATGGGTACACTGATGAGCGCATTCGAGCGCTATGCGGAATATTTTCTGCATCAGAAGCTCAATATCCCGGAATCCGACAATGATGTGCCGGATATTCTCGACGAGGTGCGCTACAACCTGGACTGGCTCGCCGCCATGCAGGACCCGGAGGACGGCGGTGTCTATCACAAACTCACCAGTGCCAGCTTCGAGGGAATGATCGCGGCACATCTCGCGGTGCAGCCCCGTTATATGGTGCAGAAGACCACCGCCGCCGCACTGGATTTTGCCGCGGTGCTGGCGCAGGCCGCGCGGGTGTTCAAGCCCTACGATCCGCACGCCGCACGACACTATCTACAGGCCGCGCAGAACGCCTGGCAGTGGGCGGAGCAGCATCCGGATATCCGCTACCGCCAGGATGAACTGAACAAAACCTTCGACCCGGACGTGACCACCGGCGCCTATGGCGATGAACAGCTGGCCGACGAGCGCCACTGGGCGGCGGCGGAACTTTTCCTCACGACCGGCGACCAGGCCTACTGGGAAGTGGTCCGTTCCACTCCCGCCGATTTTTCCCTGCCGAACTGGGCCGATGTACGCTGGCTCGGTAACTACAGCCTGCTCGCCCACAAAGAGCGGCTGCCGGCCAACAGCGCGATCTGGCGCAGCAGAGTGGAAAAACACCTCGTCGATACCGCACGCAAACTGCGTGACGCAGGCGGCCGCAACGCCTACCGGGTGGCGATGGTCAGTGACGCGAACAACTTTGTATGGGGCAGCAACGCGGTGGCCGCCAATCAGGGTATCCTGTTTCTGGAAGCCTTCCGCATGACCGGCGACGCCGACTTCCTGCGCAGCGCGCAAGACACCCTTGATTACCTGTTGGGCCGCAACGCCACCGGTTACTCCTACGTGACCGGCTTCGGCCGTAAAACCCCGCAACACCCCCATCACCGCCTCGCCGCCGCGCGCCCGGAGCTGCCTCCGCTGCCGGGGTTTCTGGTGGGTGGGCCCAACCCCTCACAACAGGACGGCTGCGACTATCCGAGCAACGTCGCCGACCGCTCCTATACCGACCATATGTGCAGCTATGCCAGCAACGAAATTGCCATCAACTGGAATGCGCCACTGGCCTATCTGATCAATGGTCTCAGCGCCATCGAAACCCAACACGCCGAGGGCCATCGACACCATGACTGAATTTTTTCTCCACCTCGCCACTGCGACCGCCCTTGGCGCAGTGATTCTGTCATCGGGCGCGAACGCGGAACCGGAAAGCACCGCCACCTTCGACTGGTTCGAGTACCGCGGTGAAGACAGGATCTTCGAACAGCCCATCGCCAAGGACGAGTACCGCAATCCCATCCTCGCCGGATACTATCCCGACCCGAGTATCGTGCAGGTGGGCGGCGACTATTACCTGGTGAATTCCAGCTTCGCCCACTTTCCCGGTATCCCGGTGTTCCACAGCCGCGACCTGGTGAGCTGGACCCAGCTCGGGCATGTGATCGACCGCCCGGGGCAGCTGGATTTTTCCGACCTCGGTATTTCCCGCGGAATTTTTGCCCCCGCCATCAGCCACCACAACGGGACCTTCTATCTCGTCACCACCTGTGTGGACTGTGGGGGCAATTTTGTGGTCACTGCCAAGAATCCGACGGGTCCCTGGTCGGACCCGGTGTGGTTACCGGAAGTGGGAGGCATCGATCCCTCCCTGTTTTTCGATGACGACGGCAAAGCCTATATCATCAACAACGACGCCCCCATCGGCGAACCGCTGTATGACGGCCACCGCGCCATCTGGGTGCAGGAATTCGACGCGGAAAAACTGAAAACCACCGGCCCGCGCAAACTGGCCGTCAACGGCGGTGTGAACCTCGCGGCAAAGCCGGTGTGGATTGAAGGACCGCATCTGTTTCGCAAAGACGGTCAGCTGTACCTGATTGCGGCGGAGGGCGGCACCAGCGTCAATCACTCGCAGGTGGTGTTCAAAGGCGAGTCGCCGTTTGGGCCGTTTACCCCCTGGGATAACAACCCTATCCTCACCCAGCGTCATCTGGATCCGGCGCGCCCGGCTCCCGTCACCTCCGTGGGTCACGCGGATTTTGTGCAGGACGCAAAGAACAACTGGTGGGCGGTATTCCTCGGCACCCGCCCCTACGAGGGGGATTTCTACAATACGGGCCGCGAAACTTTCCTGATGCCGATGACCTGGGAAAGCGGCTGGCCGGTGATCACCCGCGGCGAACAGCGGATTCCATTCGCAGCCAAACGCCCGGCACTGCCAGTGCAACCGGCCGCCGCCATCGCCACGTCCGGCAACTTCACCCTGCGGGATGAGTTCGATTCACCGCAACTGCCCATGCACTGGCTGCAGCTGCGCAATCCATCCCCACAGCCCTGGTACAGCCTGGAGCACACCCCGGGAAGCCTGCGGCTCACCGCCACGGCCACCGCCCTCGGCGACACCGGCAATCCCGCGTTCGTCGCCCGTCGCCAGCAACACCTGCACGCCGTCGCCACCACGCGAATGCACTATTACCCACAGCGAGAGAATGATCGCGCCGGCATGGCGGTTTTCCAGAACAGCGGGCACTTCTACTTTTTCGGCATCACCGGCAACGGCGAAGGTGGCTCAGACCTGATTGTCAGTCGCCGCGACGGCGGGCATTCTCCGCAGGGCGAGACCATCGCCCGCAGCGCACTGGCGACCGATGCCGGCCAGCCGGCGGATATCCAGCTGCGTATCCGCGCCCGCGGCCCGGAGTATGACTTCCACTACAGCCTGGACGATGGCAAACACTGGCAGCCACTGCTGCTGGCGGCGGACGGACGGGTGGTGAGCACCCGCAGTGCCGGTGGCTTTGTGGGCGCTGTGATCGGACTGCACGCTTTCCGCGGGATGGAGTAGCGACGACTCCTCCCCCACGGGGGAGGACGCGGAGCCGGCGGGGGGCTGGCAGACTCAGAGTGTACAATTGCGCCTGAACACGTGGGTCTTACACACAGCGACCGGTCAACGCCATGCTCCTAGCCTCCAAGTACAGCCTCCCCGACTGCCCGGAACACACCCTGCAACGGCCGCGGCTGCTGTCGCTGCTGGAACAGAGCCAGAGTGACCAGCTGTTACTGGTCACCGCTCCCGCCGGCTACGGCAAGACCACACTGGTCACCTCCTGGGCCTCCGAGCAGGACAATCCGGTGGCCTGGTACTCACTGGATGGCGGCGACAACGAGCCCCGCCAGTTCTGCCGCTACCTGGTGGAGAGCGTGCATCGCGCCACCGGCAACGGCGTGCCGGAAACCAGCAGGATTGTCGAAGCGCAGCACAACCTCGACCCATCCCTGGCCATCAGTCAGATGCTGGCGGAGCTGCGCCAGCTCCCCAGTGAGCTGCGCATCGTCCTCGACGACTACCACCAGATCGACAACCCCGCGGTGCACGACGCCACCCGTTTCCTGCTGCGCCACGCCCCCGCCGGTATCGGCGTGGTCATCACTAGCCGCAGCCAGCCGCCGCTCGGCCTCGGTGCCCTGCGTTTACAGGGACGCCTGCTGGAACTGAGCGCGGACGACCTGGCCCTGACCATCGACGAAACCACCCAGCTCCTGGCCCGACGCCTGCCGTTCGCCCTCGGCAGCGACCGTGTGGCCCAGCTGCACCAGCTGTCGGAGGGCTGGCCACCGGCGATCCAGATGTTCGCGCTGTCCGTGCGCAACCAGGAGGAAGTGGACCGCTATCTGGGCGAGCTGGAGCAGGGCCACGGACATATCCTCGACTACCTCGCCGAGGAAGTTCTGGAGCGGCTGGAGCCGGAGCTGCGCCAGCTGCTGGCACGCACCTCCATCCTCACCCGCGTCAACGGCCTGCTGGCGGAGCGCTTGAGCGGGCAGAGCGGCGGCCAGCAACAGCTGGAAACCGCGGCCAGCCGCGGCCTGTTCCTGCAGGCGCAGGACTCCAGCCGCCAGTGGTTCCGCTTCCACCCGGTGTTCGCGCGCTTTCTGCAGCGCCAGCTTGGGGACGGCGACGAACTCACCCGCCTGCACCAGACCGCCAGTGACACCTGGCAGGAACTCAAGCAGCCCCTGGAAGCCCTGCGCCACGCGCTGAAGGCCCAGGATCGCGCGCGGGTGCACCGGCTGATCGCCGAACAGGGTGAGCAGTTCCTGCGCGAGGGGCAGTTCCGCGTCCTCAACGACAGCCTCAACTGGCTCGGCGAGGAACAGATCAAGCAACACGCCGGCTTCACCCTGCTGGCGGCGCGTCTCGCCCGCGACAGTTTCGACTACGAGCGCTGCAACAAACTGCTGGCCGCCGCCGAGAGCTGGCTGCAGCGGGAAGACCCGAAGCAGTGGCAGGACTTCGAAGGCGCTTTCGCGGCGATGCGCGCCCAGGTCTCGGTCTCCCGCGGGCAGACACTGAAAGCCAAGGAGTACGCCCAGGAAGCACTGGAGTTGCTGCCGGCGGACCAGGACAGCGAGCGCATCGCCGCGCAGCTGGTCATCGGCGAAACCAGTTTCTGCCTCGGCGAACTGGACCAGGCCATGCACCACATGGAAGCGGTGGAAAAGGCCACCCTCGCCCGCCAGGACATCCCCAACGCCGCCTGGGCCCTGTGCCAGCAGACCGAGATTGCCTTCGCCAACGGTCTGCTGAAAAAGGCCGCTGCGCTGCAGGCCCGCGCCCAGCGACTGGCGGAAGAGCATCACCTGATCGGTCTGCCGATCTCCGAATTCATCTACCGCCTGAAAGGCCAGCTGCAGTGGGAGGCGGGCGATCTGGACGGCGCCGCCGAATCCGCCCGCCGCGGCATGCAGATCAACCGCAAGGTGGGTGAACGCTGGCTACTGCCGGAATACACGCTGCTGCTGAAAGTGGCGCTGGCCCGTGGTGACAAGGACGAGAGCCTGGAGTGGATGGAGCGGGTGGAACACCTGCTGAACGGCGAGCACTACCACCGCGACTGGGTAGCCAATGCGGATGCCGCCAGAATGCGCGTCTGGCAGGCCCTGGAAAATACCGGGGCCATCGCCGCCTGGCAGGAACAGGCGGACGCGGTGGCGGACCGCCCCAGCAACCACTTCGAGCAGTGCCACGGGCGCAACCATGTGCGCGCACTGATTTCCCTGCACCGCTGGTCCGATGCCAATCGTCTGCTGGGGCGCCTGCAGCAGGTGGCCGAAGAGTGTGGACTGATCACCGACCAGCTGCGCAACCGCGTTCTCGCCGCCCACCTCGCCTGGCTGCGGGACCGCCGCGAGCCGGCGCTGGAGCACCTGCGTGCAGCACTCACCATCATGCAGGAGAGCGACCTCACCGCGAGCTTCCTGCAGGTCGGTAAACCCATGATCGTGATGCTGAAGGCCGCACTGGAGGAAAGCGGGAAACACGCCCTCAGCGAACTGCAGATAGACAAGGCGCAGCAACTGATCAAGCTCGCCCAGCAACAGCCGGAACTCGGCGGCGGCATCCGTATCGAACTGGACGAAACCATCGTGCGCGAGATTCTCGCCAGCGACGCCGTGCCGGACTTCCTGCGGCATTCGCCGCTGACCCCGCGCGAATGGCAGGTGCTGAACGCCATTCACTCCGGCCTCTCCAACGAGCGCATCGCCCGGCACTTCAAGGTCGCCCCCAGCACCATCAAGACCCACATCCGCAGCCTGTACCAGAAGCTGGATGTGAAGGACCGCCAGGAGGCCATTGCGCTGGCGGAGCAGCTGCTGCGCTCGGTGCAGGATAAGCCCTGACGGTCCCCCCGCCAGTCCACCGACACACCCCCCTCCCCCCCACTCGGGGAGGAGGTAAGGCGCCACCAGCGCCGCCATACTGACCCTAAGCTAATAGCTACCCATAAAAAGCTTTCAATAACGGACTCACGGTATGAGCGGTCTTCACACAGGCAACACAAACGCGGAATGGTGGCGCAACGGCGTTATCTACCAGATTTATCCGCGCAGTTTTTGCGACGCCAACGGCGACGGCATCGGCGACCTGCCCGGTATCTGCCAGAAGCTCGACTATGTGAAATCCCTCGGCGTGGACGCCATCTGGATTTCGCCCTTCTTCAAGTCGCCGATGGCGGACTTCGGCTACGACGTGTCCGACTACCGGGACGTGGACCCCATCTTCGGCAACCTGGATGACTTTGACCGGGTAATCGAAAAGGCCCACGAACTCGGCCTGAAAGTCATCATCGACCAGATCCTGAGCCACACCTCCGACCAGCACCCCTGGTTCGAGGAGAGCCGCCAGACCCGCGACAACCCCAAGGCCGACTGGTATGTGTGGGCGGACGCGAAGGAAGACGGCAGCGCGCCGAACAACTGGATGTCCAACTTCGGTGGCAGCGCCTGGCGCTGGTGCACCCGCCGCCGTCAGTACTACCTGACCAACTTCCTCAAGGAGCAGCCGGACCTGAACCTGCACAATCCGGAAGTCCAGGAACAGCTGCTGGCGGACCTGAAATTCTGGCTCGACCGCGGGGTCGATGGCTTCCGCCTGGACGCCATCAACCACGCGTTTCACAACCGCTCGCTGGAAAGCAACCCGCCGCGCCCGGTAAAGCTTGACAAGAATGGCCTGCCACCGGTGAACAGCTACGAGTACCAGTGGCACATCCACGACAAATCCCAACCGGAGAACCTGGTGTTCCTGCAGCGCGTGCGCGCCCTGCTGGAAGAGTATCCCGGCACCATGACCGTGGGCGAAGTGGGCGACGACAACACCCACAAGATCATGGCCGAGTACACCACGGAAAACCGCCTGCACATGGCCTATTCCTTCGACCTGCTGTCGGAAAACTGCAGCGCGCAGTTCCTGCGCGACACGCTGGAGAAGAACCGCCAGGTGATCGAGGAGGGATGGCCCTGCTGGTCCATTTCCAACCACGATGTGCCGCGCTCCATGACCCGCTGGAACCGGGGTTTCGACCCGGAAACCGCCCGCGCCCGCGCGCCGCTGTTCTTCCTGATGCAACTGATGCTGCGCGGCAGCGTGTGCATGTACCAGGGCGAGGAGCTGGGCCTGCCGGAAGCGGAGGTGGCGTTTGAAGACCTGCAGGATCCCTACGGCATCAATCTATGGCCGGAATTCAAGGGCCGCGACGGCTGCCGCACCCCCATGCCCTGGTTCAACGGCGGCGAGATCAATGCCGGCTTCTCCAAGGTGAAACCCTGGCTGCCGGTAGCGGAGGAACACTACCACCTAGCCGCCTCGGTGCAGGAAGACGACCAGCACTCCATGTTGAATCGCTTCCGCGCGCTGCTGAAGTGGCACGGGTTGCTGTCTCCGGCACTGGCCACGGCCAGCCAGCAGATTCTGGATAGCGGCAATGATCTTCTGGTCTTCGAACGCGGTGGCGACGAAGAGGAAAGTTACTTTGTCGTGCTGAACCTGGGCCACGCAGCGGAGGAATACACCCTGCCGGAAAAATTTGTCGGCAGTGAGGACATTACACCCGATGACTTCGCGGGCTCCGTCTCCGGAGACCGCGTTCAGCTACCGGTCGCTGGCGCTCGCGTCTTTCTTCGCAAATAAGTGGTGGCACCCACCCAGGAAAAAATTCGAACTTATTGAAATATTGGCGCGCACTTGTGCAAGTGCCGTGAACCGACCCGGGGCTCAGTACTCAAACGGTTACCTCTCAATAAGATCGTCAACTTTGTTGCTCTCTCGTCAAAGCACGTTTTCCAGACATTCTGGAATGTTTCAAGCCGGCTTCGCAGCCGGCTTTTTTTTGTGTGTCTTTTTGTCTATCACCAGCACCCGTCATTCCATTTAAATGTAATACCCGCCAACCCCCGACCCTACCATGCCTCTCACTTGCCGAGAGGTCTGCGTTTTCACAGTACCTACCGGCAGGGCTCATCCCGCGGCCAATCCGGGACACACCGGCGCGCCGCTTTGGGGAAATTCACAGGCTTGCTATGTGCGCTCCGGCGCAGGGGCTCTTGCGTCCCTGCACTTCTGGAGAAACCCGGTCGTCCCACATACGGGCGGCGGCGCGTACGGCCTGCAAATTGCTCGCGAGAGCAGATGAGGTATGCATGCAACGCTCTTCCACTCTTCTGAAACGCTCCGTCAAAAAAATCCTGCTGGGCGGCGGCCTGCTGCTGGCGGCAACGGCCATGCTGGCACCCGTGGCACAGGCTGGGGATTATCCGCACCCCTATCAACAGCACAGATCCATGACCGACGGCAGCGCCTGGTGGCGCCCGGAAGTGGTCGGCGGTGCTGCGCACATCATCATCGATCTGAGTGAGCAGCGGGCCTATTTCTATAAAGGTGGCCAGCTAGCGGGCATTTCTCCGGTTGCCACCGGGGTCGCCGGTAACCGCACCCCAACGGGAACGTTCCGCGTGACGGAAAAAGAGGTGTATCACAACTCCAACCTCTATGGTCATTACGTGGATCGCGCCGGCTATGTACGTATGAGCAGCGTGGATGTGCGCCGTGACAAACGCCCGGCGGGCACGGTATTCCGCGGTGCGTCCATGGACTTTTTCATGCGCTTCAATGGTGCCGTGAGCATGCACGCCGGCAAGGTCACCGGCCGCCCGGAATCCCACGGTTGCGTTCGCCTGCCCTGGCATATGGCGAAAATCTTTTATGAAAATGCCCCCATGGGCACCAAGGTGACCGTGCGGCAGTAAGTAGTTAACCGATAAAAAAAACGGGCAGCCTTCGCTGCCCGTTTTTGTTTCCGCCGTTTGCCTATCCCAGACTCCCGAGCACACTGCGCATGGTCCAGAAATCCCAGCCCTCCGGCAGTTTTGCCCGCTCGTCCTCGCTGGCAACAATACCGCGACGGTGTTCAGGCCAGGCGAGAACCGCCACGCCTTCGTAGCCGGCAAAATGGTAGAAAAGATCCGGGGGCGAAAGACGCCGCTCCAGCTGTTCACACAGAGGGTGCCACGCGAGGGGAAGCTGCCGGCGCACCCAACTCCAGTCGCGCCCGCTCTCCTCGTCCAGCGCATCGCCAGTATCTGTCTGTGCCAGCCAGCGCATCCGACTCGCCTCCAGTGCACTGTCGTCCGCCAGCGCGAGCACCCCCATGGCCTGCTGCTGGGCACAGAGTACGCAGGCATCCACTGACAGCCCCAGCGCAAGCCCGCGCTCCACCGGCACAAACCACTCGCGCCCCGCCGGCACCTGCCAGTTGCAGAAGCCGCAGCTGCCACTGGCGGCCGATTCCGGAGCAATCTGCGGTAGCGACTGTACCGGTGCACCGGGTCTCCAGAAGCTGGCGTCACTCTCGGGGAAGTATTCCGCGGCGTACTGGCTCACATGCCAGTGAAAACTGAGCGCTTCCGCCACCCGGCTGCGATCCCGCGGCCCGAGGCCGCGAAAGCCGCGGTGATTGACCTTGGCAAGGCAGTATTCGCAAGCGTGGGGAGCCGCACTCAATCCCGGGGCGGCCAGCACCTCGCGCGCCGTACCGATCCATACCACCTGACCGGGGTCTTCCAGCGCACCGCAGCAACTGGTTAGGTGTATCCGCTGGAAAAATTCCCGGCGCACCTGCACATCGTCCACTGCCGCCACATCCACGGCGAACACCATGACCGGGCTCCCGCGATAAAGCCAGCCGTGCTCCGTCGCCCGCAGGTCGCCGAGAGTTACCTCCATTCCCTGCATCAACGCCTGCTCGATACTGGTCGTCGCAACCGGCGGCTCACCGGCCACATCGGTCTCCAGCGGACCGTCCACGACCGGATCGCCATCGGGCGCCCCGGCGACCGGTGTCGCACCGATTCCGGAAATGGCCTGGGTCAGCGCCTCCAGGTGCCGTGTCCAGCGGCCCATCAGAAAGACTCCTCGAGAATACTGTGGATCTTGGTTTCGGAATTGGTGATCACGCGGAAGGCCACTCGCTTGGATTGTTCGATGTTCTCACTGCCGTCGTCATTGTAAATCGGCCGCGACGAGGAATATCCGACAGCCGCCACATTCTGCATCATCCAGGCGTGGTGAGTGGTTACTTCATCCAGGGTGTACACATACCGCAACACCGAGCGCGCGCGGTCCTGAGACAACCGCAGATTATTGAAATACGTGGTATTGCGGTCGCTGGACTGCCCCCAGCCGGAGCTGGTGTGCCCCTCGATGCGCACCGCTTCCACCGATGCCTTGAACGGTGCCAGCACATTCATATAGCGCGGGAAAAATTCCTCAAACACTATCTGGTAGCTGGCGCTGAGTGACGCCTCGCCGGTATCGAACATCGCGTCGGAATTATTGAAGGCCACGGTCAGGGTGTCGCGATCGATGGTCGCGCCCCAGCGCGGCAGATCGGCGGCGAACTCGCGCTGCAGGGATTCGTAAATCGCCAGCTGGTTTTCCTTGTAAGACATGGCGATGGTGCGGATCTTTTCCCGCTCGATCATCACGGAGCGCATCATCGCCACCGCGATGCACAGAAACACCATCATCAGCCCCGCCATCAGATCAGACACACTGATCCACGAGGCCTCACCCTCGCCGCGGTGAGAACCTCCGGAACGGGGAAACCCGGACCTCGCCGACATCAGGCAACTTCCTCACGGGCGCGTTCCGCGGATGCCGCCGCCTGCGTGAGTCGCTGCATCTGCGCCACCAACTGGCGGTAGTCGCGGGTGAACTGGCCACTGATGGTCGCCAGCGCCTGCCCCATGGCTGCGATCACCCCCTCCACTTCCTCTTCCATGCGGCGCTCAACCATCTGGTACTGCTTGCCAATGGAGAGCTCCGCGTCCCCCATGCTCTTGCGGATCACGTGACTGAGCGCTTCCACCATTTCCTTGTGAGTACGCGCCTGCTGCATGGCCAGCTCCTGCATACCGTTGCGGTGGGTAACCACTGATTCCTGCACCAGGTTCTGGATAAAGTCGGCGTCCAGACTGGACATTTTTTCGAAGGCGCCGGATACCGCTTCGATCTGCGCGCCCAACAGCTCGCTCTGGCGAGCAATACTGACCAGGGACTGCTTCATATCGCTGGTCATCACCTGCTGTACCACATCGATACCCTGCACAAACTGATCGATGCGCTCCCCCAGCTGCGGCAGCACTTGCTGCATCTGCACACTCACATCGCGGTAGCGATCCAGTTGCCCGTTCAGTGCCTGCATCTGCTCGCGCGCCTGCTCACCAAAATTTTGCAGCCCATCAAAAAACTGCGGCATTTCCGCCAGCCGCTGGTGAATCTGCTGCAGATCCCGCGCCACCTGTACCAGCCCCATTACTGCCGTGTCGCAATGCTCGGACCAGTATTCCACACGCTCCTCATGGGCCTTGTACTCCCGGGTGAGGGTTTCCACCATGCCATCAAAATGGGCAAAGTTTTCCCCGAAGCGAGTCATGTTCTCACCGAACTGGGCCTCCACCCGTTCATTGAAGCGCACCACCACCTGTTCCAATTCTTTCACCAGTGCCTGTGACACCTGCTGCGAAAAATTTTCCATCTGGGCTTCACTCTGCTGAAGCTGGCGCTCCTGACCCGCCACCAACGCACCCTGCAGCTGTTGCAGCGCATTGTGGATTTCACCCAGTTCACTTACCGCGGACGCTTCGCCCGGCATCGGAATAAACCGGGTCAGTGTGCGCAGCAGAATGGAAAGCCCGATACCGCACACGCTGGTGATAAACGCGGTTTTCAGGCCATCCAGAAGGTTGGCGATACTCTCGTCGATGCCCGCCAGGCTGAACTCAAACAGGCCGATGATGACGCCGGTAAAGGTGCCGAGAATCCCGAGGGATGTCAGCAGCCCGGGTGCCTGCTCCACGAACTCGGCGGCGCGACGGATAAACCGGCACAGTAACGCCAGCGCAAACAGCACCAGCATCAGATAGAGAAACCCTTCGGTTACCGCATCCGGGCTCAGGGCGACAAAAACAGAGCGCAAAAATTCAGACATGGAAGCAATCTCGCTTGGAAACTCGCAGGGAGTTGTATCGATGTAATTTTTTAGAGAATTTCGGTCAGCACTTGAGTTGCAACACGAACTCCTGCACCGAATGCCCGGAGGGCAGGCGTCCGAGATGGTGGCTGAACAGACGGTAGCCGGGCAGCAGCCGCATGAGATCGGCGGTACTTCCCAGTGCACGCGCCCGCTGTCCCTCCGCAATACCGGTGACGGCCACCCGCGCATCTTCGAGTACTTCGAACATCGCCGGACGCTCCGGCTGTTGGCTGGATTTGTACACCAGAAAATGCAGGGTACCGCCGGAGTTCATGCGCCCGGCCAACAGTTCAGCGAGCGCCTGTATCTGCGACGGGCTGCAGAAATTCAGCAGGTCCCAAAGGAAAACACCATCCAGCCGGGTGCCGGGGTCGAAGCTGAACATGGACTCACTGAAGTCGCTGCTTTCCCCGTGCATCTTCTTGCGCCAGGTCAGAGACGCGTGCAGGTCTTCCACATACAGGGAGCCCACTTTTTTCTTCAGTGCGTCGATATTGCGTCCATTCTTGCGTCCGCAATCAAGTACCGTTGCCCTCTCCGGCAGTACCTCCAATGCTTTGTGTACACCGATAAATTCCATGCGCTCATCATCGCGCACCTGCCGGAAATACGCGCTGACATCCGAAGCGCCACCGCTGCGCACCTGGTTGCGCGATGTAACGCTGTCGTATTCGAGGAAATGCTCGGTGACATTCTGGTCCATTCCCTCCCGCTTCATCAGCGAGTTGAACAGGCTGAACCTGTCCATGCATTTCAGCAGGGTGACCGTGGAATGCCCCTTGGATGCCACTTCCGGATAGCTGGGATCGTCTACATACTCAAAGCAAAAATTGTCCAGCAGGCGGAAACGTCGCGGCTTGTGCGGCTGGTTGCGCCCGGTGTAGCGCATGGTATGCAGGATGGTACCCTGCTTCAGATGGGGTTCAAGCAAGTGTATCAGGTGCTGGATGACATCCAGGTCGAGAAAATTCAGCAGATCCCAACACAGGATGACATCAAATTTCAGGCTCGCAGGCTTCGGTATCAGATGCTCTTCCAGTGCCGCCAGTGGATCATCGGCATGCTGGTTTTCCGCCAGATATTCCACCAGATCCTCGATGTGACACTGGCAATTGAGCCCCAGAAACGCCTGGGTGGTGCCCGACGAAAGTGGTCCGAGATCGAGAATTCGGTCCCCGCTTTTGACCATCTCGGTCGTTAACGCAGCGAGGCCAAAAGAACGGTGTTGCATTGTTTATCGCAAGAATTCGGGGCGTGAGCCTGGGATTGAAGTCAGGAATAAAGCAACGCCGCACGGGGGGATACTGCGGCGTTGCTGCGGCACATCAGCTGTCGGCCAGCTCCGCATCCTTGGCCTGATCCTTGGCATTTTCCTTGGGAGCAAACGACTTTTTCACCGCCGCGTGCTTGCCAGATACGTCTTCTTTCGGCGGCAGGTTCGGGTGGACCAGCTTGTCCTTGAACTCCGCGTGGCGAGCTTTCATCTCATCATCGGTATCGACCATATCCATGGAGCCGCGGAACTTACCGCCATCGTCCAGCTGGATACGCGGCGCGATCAGGTTGCCTTTGACCACGGCGGTATTGCGGATTTCGATCAGTTCATCCGCGAGCGCATCGCCGGTCAACTTGCCGTTGATCACGATATTCTGCGCATGGATATTGGCGTTGATCTCCCCTTCGCGACCGATGGACAGGTCGTGACCTTCCATGATGACGGTACCTTCGATGGTGCCTTCAATGTGCAGGTCTTCGGTGCCGATCAGCTCACCGCGGAATTTGATGTTTTTACCGATTACAGAGCGATCTTTCGCCAGGCTTGAATCGAACTTGTCCGCAAACGGGCGCTCGCCCGAACTGCGTTCATTCATGCCAGAAAGAAAAGAGTTGGAGTCCAGATTTGCATCCGGCTTGGGATCGAGAGGGTTAGCCATGGTGCCACCTAATGTAACCGTAGAGTGATTATGTTTTTAATGAAACCACGTTTTTAGCGCTTTTTTCTGACAGTTCCCATAGCGGGTGAGACAAAAATCAGTTCTTGCACTCACTTTGTGAGAACTCTCACAATAATTTTTTTCGCGCCAATCAACCAACCCTCAGTATTCGTATAAAAAGCGCGCAGCCACCCACTCCCGGTTCAGGCCCCCGGTGTTTTCACAAAGTAGTCACGGGCCGCGCGATTCACCCTTCCGGACAACAGCAGTGTCGAAGTCATGGTCGGGATGGCCATCACCGCATACATACCGATGATGATGTTGTTGACGATGCTGAGAGACGCCACCGCCCCCAGCACAATCAGCACCACGTAAACTGCGGTATACAGCGACTGCCAGCGGGACCCGAACAAAAAGCTGAAACATTTCACGCCGTAGTACCAGTAAGTGACAATGGTACTGAACGCGAGCGGCACCACCATCACCAGCAACAATAGCGGTCCCCAGCCGCCGAACACCTGGGAAAAGGCACTCGCGGTCAGGGAAACCCCTTCGATCCCCTCCCCGTGCTGCCATACACCGGTGAGCAGAATCACCAGCGCGGTGCAGGTGCACACAACCAGGGTGTCGACAATGGGGCCGAGCATCGCCACCACGCCTTCGCGCACGGGCTCCGTGGTCTTGGCGGCACCGTGGGCGAGGGACTCCGAGCCGATGCCGGCCTCATTGGAAAATGCTCCGCGGCTGATACCCGTTGCAATCACCGTGCCCAATACACCGCCGGCGGCAGCCTGACCGGAGAAGGCGTCGGTGAAGATCAACGCGAAGGCGGCGGGTACTTCGCGCCAGAAATAGCCGATTACAATCAGGGTCAAGGCCATGTAAAACACCACCATCGCCGGCACTACGCGCACCGCAAAACGCCCGATACGCTGAATACGCCCGACGATCACCAGCATGGCGGCTATCGCCAGGGCGACGCCCAGGGAAAGATCGAAGGCAAATGTATTTTCCGCACTTACCCAGCCAAGCGGCTGCGCGAAGGACTCGCGCAGCAGTTGCACCGTCTGATTGGACTGAAATACCGGCAGCAGGCCGCAGAGGCCGGCGAGCGCAAACAGGTAGGCGAGCGGCAGCCATTTTTTCCCCATGCCTTCGCGAATCACATACATGGGCCCACCCTGCAATTCGCCATTACCGTCACGGCCGCGGTACATCACCGCGAGCGTCGCGGTGAAGAATTTCGTCGCCACCCCCACAAGGGCTGTCACCCACATCCAGAAAATGGCACCCGGCCCACCGGTGCTGATAGCCAACGCCACACCGGCAATATTGCCCAGCCCCAGCGTTCCGGAAAGTGCGGTGGAGAGCGCCTGTCGATGGGGTACCTGGCCGGGATCGTCGGGATCGTCGTACTTACCGCGCAACAGGTCGATACTGTGCCCCAGATGGCGATAAGGGCGCGCGCGCGAGCTGATCAGCAGAAACAGGCCACCGCCGACCAATAGCACCAGCAGCGGCGTCCCCCAGGCGAAGGCAACGAAGGTATTGAGGGCAGATTCAAAAGAAGCGAGAAAAGACATGGAAGGAGACGTATCCGGTTGCGAAACCGGCAATGCTCTCGCAATCACGCTTAGATCTCAAATTACCCCGGCAGTTGGCAGACAAAAAAAAGCCCCGACGAGCGGGGCAATAGAAGGTGACATCAATCTGCGAGATCAAATCAGACTACAGCGGCCTCGCCTTCCGCAGGGGTTGCAGCAACCGCTTCTTCGCGCACAAAGAAGACCGAAATTGCACCGCACACCATGAACACACCCGCCAGGATGATGATGTCAATGGCCTGGTTGTCAAACAGGGTCGCGAGAATCGGGCCCGCCACCAACGCGGACACAATCTGCGGGGCGGCGATGGTGAAGTTGAAGATGCCCATATACACCCCGGTCTTGCTCGCCGGCAGTGCGTCGGAGAGGATGGCGTACGGCATTGCCAGAATTGCCGCCCAGGCAATGCCGACACCGACCATCGGCAGGAGCAGCCCGATGGCCCCGCTGGGCACGGTAACTTGCGTGATCAGCAGATTTACCTGGGTAGCTTCGCCGCCCTGGAATAACACGAAGCTCATATAACCCAATCCACCCAGCAACAACGACAACGCGTAAGTCGGCTTGCGTCCAAGTGTGTTGGCCACCCGGGCCAGCACCACGGAGAAAATGGCCGCAAACAGTGAATAGGCAGCAAAAATAATCCCCACCCAGTCGCCGGCAGCGCCCTTGGCGGCCGCGATGTGCGCAGGGATTTCACCCACGGATGCGAGGTAGTGGGAGTCAAACCACTTGGCCTCCACCCCCCACACATGCTGGGTAATGGCCGGCATGGTGTAGACCCACATGATGAACAGGGAGAACCAGGAGAAGAACTGCACCAGTGCCAGCTGCCGCATGGTGTTGGGCATGGTCGCCAGCAGGCTGAAGAAACCCCGCAGGCGCTGGGGCAGGGATTTACGCTCGGCCTGCTCGCGGGCCACCGCGTCGGCGTCGATACCTTTATAGGCATTGTATTCCGCCGGGGCGTATTCCCGGGTGCGGAACACAGTCCACAGCACCGAGCCCAGCAATACCGAGGCACCGATGTAGAAGGCCCAGATTACTGACGGCGCCACTTCACCCGCGCGGGAAGTATTCTCGAGGCCGATAACGTTGGTCAGGATAAACGGCAACATGGACCCCATCACCGCGCCGATATTGATCAGCAGGGATTGCACCGCGTAACCCACGGTGCGCTGCTCCGAGGGCACCATATCGGATACCAGAGCGCGGAAGGGCTGCATGGTGACATTGAAGGCCGCATCCATCAGCGCCAGCATCACCCCACCGAACAGGATCGGCGCCACGAAGGCTACCGCGATGCCGGCGTTGGGCATAAACGCCATTCCCAGCGCGGCGGCGATGGCACCAAACAGGATAAAGGGATTGCGGCGGCCGAAGCGGTTCCAGGTGCGGTCGGATGCGGAGCCGACAATCGGCTGCACTATCAGGCCCATCAGTGGCGCCACGATCCAAAACAATGAGAGTGAGTGGAGGTCCGCGCCGAGATCGGAAAGTATCCGGCTGGCGTTGGCATTCTGCAGGGCGAAGCCGAACTGCACGCCGAGGAAGCCGAGACTGACGTTCCATACCTGCCAAAAGGGAAGCTTGGGCTGTTTATTCATCGCATTAACCGCCTGTTTATTGTTGGGGTCGGGCGTGAGCACCACATTGATGCGGTGCGGCGCTCTGGTTATGCCGGGCATTGTGTCAGCCGGGGCGGCGACGGCCATCCTCCTCAGCGGGGGCGGAGAGCGGCAACAGTGGTGTCGCCAGACACAAGGGATTCCCAGCAGGAAGTCCCGAGCAAAACAGGCTATCTAATATAAGAATCCCATATTTGCACTTAAATCGATTTAAGTTTGATTAAGTCCCATATTCGGCACCTTATATCCATATATTGCAATATCCGAAAACAAGGACATAATGATCAAGATAACCATCTAAGTACCAAATTTAGAACCTTATGAATATCGGAGAAAAATCTCCCGCCGCCATTGCGGAAATCCTGGGGCAGCGCCTGAAACAGGCACGCCTGAACCGGGATCTCACCCAGCTGGAGGTCGCCGAGCGCGCCGGCCTCAGCCGCAAGGCCGTGCTCAACGCGGAAAAAGGTAAGGCCCAGCTGGAGGTCCTGGTGGCAATACTGCAGGCAGTCGACCTCATCGACCAGCTCGACAACTTCCTGCCACCGCCCCCTCCCTCCCCCATCCAACTCGCCAAGTTGCAAGGTAAACAGCGCCAGAGAGCCTCCGGTCAGCGCGGCAAGGAAGACGGAGAAGGCGATAAGGACGAACGGGAGGAGCCCGAATGGTGATGGAAGTCATCAACGTGGATTACCGGGGGCAGACCGCAGGCGCCGTCAGCTTCGATACCAATACCGGGATCGGCGCCTTTGAGTACGCGCCCGCCTTCATCGAAACCGGGGTAGAACTGTCGCCCCTCAAAATGCCCTTAAGCAGCCGCATCTATTCCTTCCCCCAGCTCAGCCATGAAACCTTCCGCGGCCTCCCGGGACTGATTGCCGACTCCCTTCCCGACGACTTCGGCAATGCGGTGCTCAATGCATGGATGGCGGCGCAAGGTAAAAACCCCGCAGACATCACCCCGCTGCAAAGGCTCCAGTACACCGGCAAGCGTGGTATGGGCGCCATGGAATACAGTCCCGCGACCCGCATCAAATACCTCAATGCCTCGCAGGACATCGCCATCGGCGAACTGGTCGCCATCGCCCAGGAAGTTCTCGACAGCCGCTCCGGCTTTCGCGTGCATCTGCACAAAACCGGCGAGGAAAACCGCGAAGCCATGATGGCCCTGCTCTCTGTCGGCATGAGCGCCGGCGGCGCACGCCCCAAGGCTGTGCTCGCTTTCAACAGGGAATTCACCCAGGTTCGCTCCGGCCAAACCGATGCACCCGTGGGATTCACCCACTACCTGATGAAATTCGACGGCGTCAGCGAACACAACAAAGACCGGGAGACCTTCGGCGACCCCATGGGCTTTGGTGCCATGGAGTATGTCTACCATCAGTTGGCCACCAATTGCGGCATCGACATGATGCCCTGCCATTTGTTAAGTGAAGGGAGTCGCCGGCACTTTTTAACCGAGCGCTTTGATCGCCGCGGGAATGACAAGATCCACATCCAGACCCTGAACGGAATAGCTCACGTGAATTACAAAACCCCGGGGGCATTTTCCTATGGAGAACTTTTTGGCGTAGCGCGACAACTGAAGCTCAGTGCGCGGGAAGCCGAGCAACTGTTCCGGCGAATGGTGTTCAATATCGTCGCGCGCAATCACGACGACCACTCAAAAAACTTTGCCTTTCTATTAAAGGAAAAGAAGTGGCAACTGGCACCAGCATACGACCTTGCCTACAGCTACAAGCCGGGAAGCAAATGGGTCAATAATCACTGGATGAGCCTGAACGGGAAACGCGACAACTTCACCCGCGAAGATATCTACAGCCTTGAAAGAGTCAGCCCCCTGTTCAGCAGAAGGAAAATCGACAGCATTGTGGACAATACCGTGGAACAAGTCTCCCACTGGAGAAACCTGGCCATGGAGCATGACGTGCCGAAGTCGTTAATTGACGAAATTGATGGAAATCTCAGATTGCACCTATAGCTTGTACCCAGCGCGGAAGAAAGGAAGATTTTGCGCCAAAACTATTGGAGCGCAAACGTCCATATCTAGGCATAATGGCTAGATATGGACAATTTATTCCAGATATAGGCAGAATGCCTATATCTGGGGCTTATGAATAAACTGTTATGAGCAAATAGCATGTTCTCACAGATAAAAGCGCTCGTAGATTTAGTGAAAACAGGCGCAACCGAATACAGTAAACATAAAAAAGAGTCAGAGCGTAGTGAGTCTGTCCTAGAAATGCTTCGCGTGTACTTTCTGATAAAAGACTGTGTGGAAGACGGCGAGGAGTTGGTTTCAGAGTCTGAACCTAATCCCGTAGAGGTAATTTCTAGATTGTCCCCGGATATGGCACTTTTAAAATTAGAAAAATGGGACAGAAAAATTCGAAGGCAAGGTCTACGTTTATATCGCCTTTCGGGTGATTTACTCGGTCAAGATCATATATCCGTAGTTAATCCTGAGCTGCAAGATAAACTTGCAGATGTTGTCGGCTACAAGATGAACCGAACTGTAACTCTCCATGGAATTGGCGCAGCACTATTCTTCAAGGAAATGTTTCCTATAGAAAATACAGCGGAAGAAAAGGCTCGCTATATTTCTATAATGGCTGGTGAAGAGGGAGATAATTTAAACATGGAGCGTATCCGATCTGAAATTGAGGATCTCAAGCAGGCATTAGTAGAGTTTAGGTCGGTAGTCGATAAGTTCGTTTCGCCAGATGAAATTCTGAGGCTCGCAAAAGTGGCGAGGCAGGAAACCAGGTTCGAAGAAAGTGCGTAGTCCGCTCATAACAAAGCGCTGCAGGCCGACGGCCAACTTTGTGCACTTTATGCGCGGTCGCTGCGCTCCCATTATCGCGCATAAAGCGCCCAAAGTTGTCCGCGGCTGAGCGCGGCGTTAAGCAAAGAGAGCTCACGGATGAAATGCTCAATAGCTCAAGACTGGATGGTGGCGCACTATAAAGATAAGGCTATTGTTGCGCTACGGTACTTCTACGATAGAGAAGTACCAAGAATGGCCAATGATTCATTCGATTCTAAAATTGATGAAGAAGTAGTGGATCACTTGCGTTCATGTGAGTCATGTAAGAGCTGGGTAAGTATGTACTCTGGTGTTCAATTAATGGAGAGGCAACAGAAGCTATCACAGTATTGCTGTCCACAAATGTTCGGTGCTTCTGAAGAGCCAAGAAAAACTAGAATCCAAATTTCATATACCCCTGATTCTGGAATGCGTTGGTTCTTAAATGGTCAAACGATAGTAAACTATTGCCCGTGGTGTGGAGCACAGCTTCCCAGTCAGCCTTTCGTCCAGAGCTAGGCAATGCTTAACAATCAGCGGCAGAGCGACAGCCAACGCTACGCACCTTTTGTGTTACTCGCTGGCGCTCAAACATTAACACAAAATGCGCTCCGCGCTGGCTGCGCCTGCGCTGGGCGTTAGCTTAATTACGGAGAATATCGTGAAGTTTAAAATTATCTTGGGAACATTGATTGTTGCCGGTTGCGCTCAAAATTCTGGCGTCGTGCCAATGGGTAATGATACTTACATTGTCTCAAGGCAGGCGGCCACTGGATTTTCTGGCATGGGTACATTGAAAGCAGATGCTATGAAGGAAGCTTACGCTCAATGTCAAAAGTCAGGAAAAGTTGTTGAGGTCATTGAGACGGTAGATGCTAAGCCTCCATACATTATGGGAAACTTCCCCAAAACAGAAATTACGTTCAAGTGTATTGAGCCAAAGGCGTAAAAATGATCGAAAAAGAAATTGAATATATAGATTTTATAAAATCCGCAGGTGTCGGAAGCAATGATCGAGTGTCAAGCTCAATTGATTCATACATCTCATATCTTAATTCTGTGAGTAAATACCTAAAAATTACTGTAAGTTACAGGGTCCTATCAGATGAGCGAGATATTGAGAGTATTACGCGGCAATTATCGAGATTGAACGTAGTAGCTGATAAAACCATACAAAACTATGAGGCCGCAATGCGCCAGTACGCGGCCATGTTGAACTCCGTTGCCGCGGCCTAAGCTAACAAGGTGCTGCAGCTGACGCCTTACTTTATGCACCTTTTGCGCAGTCGCTACGCTCCTATTTTCGCGCAAAATGCGCATAAAGTAAGTCGCCGCTGAGCACGGCGTTATGCCTCAAGAGCATCATGAAACTACAAAGTAAAATTTTAGCGTTTTTGATCATCGTTATTTCGTTGGGATTCGTCATCCCGGAAGGTAGGGTAATTCCTGTATCCGGTGCAAGCTCAAGCGACTGGAACAAAGATACGTTTTGGTATGAGCCGTGGGGTTCTTCCGGAGTTCATAAGGGCGTTGATATTTTTGCAAATAGAGGTGCTTCCGCCGTAAGTGCAACGAATATGGCCATTCTATACACTGGAAGCGTGCCAAAAGGAGGAAACATCGTAGTTGGCTTGGGGCCAAAGTGGCGAATTCACTATTTCGCGCACCTGGATAGTTTGTCGGAATCAACAGGTTTTCTTGTTACTGCAGGAACTGAAATTGGTAAAGTTGGGGATACAGGCAATGCAGCGGGCAAGCCCGCACATATGCATTACTCGATCGTTAGCCTTATTCCTTTACCCTGGAAAATTGATGGTGCTACTCAAGGTTGGAAAAAAGCATTCTACCTAAACCCTATGGAGTACCTAGCGAGCCCCGAGGCATAACAAACAGCGGCAGAGCGACAGCCAACGCTACGCACCTTTTGTGTTACTCGCTGTCGCTCAAACATTAACACAAAAGGCGCTCCGCGCTGGCTGCGCCTGCGCTGGGCGTTAAGCATCACAAGTAATGAAATTCTTACCGCTCATAATTGGAATTTTTCCTGGCCTGTTGTTAGCTAGTACGACCCCTTTAGATAAGGACGTTATCCAAGTAAGAGAATGTGGTATGGAACAAAGAGATGGCCATGGACAGTTGCTGCCAATAGCTGTTTCAACTCCGCTTAAGTTAAATTGCCTCAATTGCAAAATTGAGTTCAATTTTAATGTGCCTGCAGGTGGAGGCTATCCAACCAATTTGAGTGCCAGATCCAGCGGCATCTCAAAACAGCAGGAAAATCAGTATAAAAATACATTTTCTCGTGGCTGGGCATTTCCAGGTTGTAGCCATAAAGGCAAAGCCAGAGGTTTTCAGGGAGAGCACAGGGCCTTCAATGCTTAACAAACGCAGGCAGTTTGCTCCGGCCCTTCGGGCCTCCGCGGGACGCCCAACGCCATGCACATATTGCGCTGGTCGCTGCGCTCCCTTTTTAGCACAACATGTGCATAGCATTGGTCGCCCCTGCTGCGGGCGTTATGAGGGGAGTAAAAATTGAAGTCAGAAGACAAAATACAGACCCTTTTCTTAGCGGTTAGCAGAAATAATCTGAAAGATATCGAGCAATTGATCGACGGCGGTGTCGATATAAATAGTCAGGAGGCAAGGTTTAAGCGCACAGCTTTGCATATAGCTTGTGTAAATGGTCTTACCAAACTTGCTGATCTCTTGATTAAAAAAGGGGCAAATCTCAATCTGTTGGACTACAACCGAATGACGCCTCTCATGTGCGCTTGTTCAACTGGAAAGAAAAAGGGAAGCCAAATTGCACTCCAATTAATGAGAAGCGGCGCAGATGTCAGCTATGTTCGTGATGATGACATGGCGGCGATCAATTTCGCGGTTTGGGGCAATTGCTCACAAGAAGTGTTTGAACTCCTCATTAGCAAAGGAGCAAAGCCGCCCGGTGCTGATTTCGTCAACGTTCAAACGTACTAAACCTCATAACAAAGCGAGGCAGTATGTTCCGGCCCTGCGGACCTCCACCGGACAGCTTACTTTGTGCACTTTATGCGCAGGTCGCTTCGCTCCCATTTTTGCGCATAAAGCGCCCAAAGCAAGCTGCCGCTGCTCGCGGCGTTATGCATCACGTAGGAAGAAGTGAATGGCAATAAAGTGCCCTCAATGCAAGTCGAAAAAAGTAGATGAAGTGGTACCAATTAGTTTTTCTAAATCTCGCTGCCCGGATTGCGGTTTTGAGTACGTATTAAGTATTTGGTATCGCTTATCTATCCATGTATTCTTGTGGTCGATACTTATCTTTTTAGTAATTCCTTTCAACTTTATTGTTTCAGCTGATAGTGTATCTAATGCGGTAGGTTTTACCTTGGTCGGCTTGATGATAGTTTGTCCTATGGTGTACTGGTATGTCACATATACATACTATCGAGTAGAGAGTCCCAATAGGGTAAGTAGAGCCAAATTTTCGATTTTTTGGGTTCTTACCGCGGCAACGTTTGCCCCGGCAGTTATCTATGTAGCGGGCTCCAATGCATAACAAACAGCGGCAGAGCGACAGCCAACGCTACGCACCTTTTGTGTTACTCGCTGGCGCTCAAACATTAACACAAAAGACGCTCCGCGCTGGCTGCGCCTGCGCTGGGCGTTAGCACTTCAGACATGAAAGAATACGCGGGCAAGAGAAAGCTTATTGAAAGTCTTGAAATGGTTCTTGAAAAGAATGGGAATATTGATTCCACTCTTGAAGAATTTAGAGCTTTATTCGCAGGTATAGATCTTGGATATTCACTAGTTAAGCCGTTCTCGATAGATCTAATTGAAACAGAAAGCTTAAGGTATAGTATTTTTTATCAGAGTGGTCCAAATTTATCTAAGAATGCTATTCAAATAGCACACGTAGATTATTTGGCGTATCTTTGGAAAGATGGCGGTGAGTGGTGTTTAGATGACGAACTCTATCAACCTTTGGAAATAGCTCGAAAGTTAGTAGAAGCGCCTTTGTTAAAAATGATCCCCGAGAATGTTAAAGAGCTCGAAAATTTACTAGTAAATGGGTTTTGGGGATTTGGTTATAATTTACCGAAATTCGATGGGGGTAGACCAGATGATATCTGTGAGGTGTTATCTTGGGATAGTTCAAATATATTAATAGGCACAAAACTTGAAAATATCTCGGTTGTTTCTAGACCTGAGTGGGATTGCCTTACAAATAATGAGAACCATTGGTTTGAGTAAAGGTGCTAACAATCGCAGGCAGTTTGCTCCGGCCCTTCGGGCCTCCGCGGGACGCCCAACGCTATGCACATTTTGTGCGGGTCGCTGCGCTCCCAATTTTCGCACAAAATGCGCATAGCATTGGTCGCCCCTGCTGCGTGCGTTATGCGAGTAAGAGCTAAAAGTATGCGGCCCGTAATTTTAATTTTTACTGTCATACTTTCTGGCTGTATTGCTGTCCCCCGCGGGGATTACTATAGGCCTGTGCATCCAGAGGGAAAAACAAGTTCACGTACTTGTGACCCTGGCGGAAATCAAGAAATTCTATCTCTAGAGATACGTCCAGGCGTTACTTTTCAGTCGTCAATAAATACTTCTGAAACTAGTGAAAAAGATATTTGGGTCTCATTTCGCATTGAAGATGGACATGAGTTAGAGCTAGCTTCAAATATCTTAGAGGTTTCAATTGATGGGACCGCTTTCTCCACATCTAAAATCGATTCCTGGAGTCCTATTAACTTGAAGGGCGGTACAGAAGTTTACTTTATTAATGGTAAAAAATTTGATGATGCTAAGTCATTTTCCGGTAAAGTGAACATTGGAATTTTAGATCCTGAAAAAATTTCACTACGAACTCCTGCAATATACATAGATCGTGAAACAATTAGAGTCTTAGATGTTGAATTTGAGTTGCGTAGCGGAGAACTTCAGTGGGTGCCAAGGCTAAATTGCTAGCACCGCATAACAAAGCGCTGCAGGCCGACGTCTAACTTTGTGCACTTTATGCGCGGTCGCTGCGCTTCCATTTTCGCGCATAAAGCGCCCAAAATTAGCCGCGGCTGAGCGCGGCGTTAGGGCTCCAAGACTTTGAGCATCGTGCCCGTCACTGAAAGCGATTGGAAATCGTTAAAAAAAATTCGACTAGAGTCACTTCTTGATTCTCCCGATGCATTTGGTCTTGCCTATCATGATGCAAAAGAGATTTCTGACAAAAAATGGAAGTCAATAGCCTCGGAAGTAAATGGGCTAAAATTTTTCCTTGCTCGTTGTAATGGAGAGGATGTTGGATTAGTCGGTGGTATTCACACCGAAGGTCAATACGAGCTAGTTTCTATGTGGGTAAAGCCCGAGAAAAGAAATGGCGGAATTGGCGTAAGCTTAGTAAAAGAGTTGCTCGGCCATGCTAAGTCGCAAGGTTTTGCTTCTGTGATTTTGAATGTATCTTTAAAAAACAAAGCAGCATATAGCTTGTATTCAAAGGTCGGATTCAGGGATTTAAAGGAGGCGGGTGGTAGTTCAGGGGTAGAGCTAAAGAAAATGATTTGGCACTCCGCCCCCGAGCCCTAACAATGCAATGCAGCCGACGTCTTACTTTGTGCGTTTTTTGCACGGTCGCTGCGCTCCCATTTTCGTGCAAAAAGCACACAAAGTAAGCCGCGGCTGATTGCGGCGTTATGAGCCATCCAGTATGAAACGCATTGCTACGTTATTTTTCATTACTTGGAGTTCCTTGGTGTGTTCCGAGCCTCCGACAAGAATTTCAGTTGGCGAAGCCAGTAAACTAGGGTTTTATATTAAAGCGATTGACGAATGGCCAAGTTGCACGTATTTAACTATTAGAGTTCCTGATCGTCATCCAATAATCCCAAAATTAGATAAGGCATACGTTGAGGCATTGGTTTTTAAAGATGGAGAGGCTATTTTTAGTTCTCCATTAAGAGTGTCCAAAGAGTTAATCGGTGAAACGATTGTTAATGAGGCATTTGTCTGTCTCCCGAAGAGCAAAGAAATTTTTATCGATGTTAACTATGAAGTGGACTGGGATAAGTTCTGTGAGGGAAAAGATTCCTGTGAGGTCTCTAGTACTTGTCACTTGAATTGGAGAATTCAGGGAGTTGGGGAGTTGATCAAAGGCTCATAACAAGGCCGGGCAATTTGCTCGGAACCTAACCCGCTTTTGCACACACCTCCATCTAACTGAGTTGGAGGTGTCAAATGGCACGCAGAAAGCACTACAACCGCTACGACGATGATTTCAAAGCAACAGCAGTCTCGCTAACCGAGATTCCTGGTGTGCTAGCCAAACATGTGGCTGAAGCGCTCGATATCCATGAAGTGATGCTTTATCGTTGGCGTATGGAGATGCGACGGGGGCAGATCATGGCCAAGAAGAAAAACATACAGATTGATCCTGAGGTGAAATCGGAGCTGAAGCGGCTGAGAAAGCTGGAGCGAGCACATAACCTGCTCCAGGAAGAGCATGCCCTTTTAAAAAAA
Organism: Microbulbifer pacificus; assembly: GCF_002959965.1. NCBI lineage: Bacteria > Pseudomonadati > Pseudomonadota > Gammaproteobacteria > Cellvibrionales > Microbulbiferaceae > Microbulbifer > Microbulbifer pacificus. Next base: position 2,422,061 of record NZ_PREV01000026.1, on the reverse strand, counting down.
GCCATCCAATTCTCTTTACAGCAAAAAGGGAAATCTTCGAATTCATAGATCAGCACCGGGAAAAGCACAGTATCGCTATGATGTGCAGGCTCTATGGTGTTACCCGGGATGGATATAACTCCTGGCGCCGGCGGGGTACTTCTGACCGTGAGCAGGAAGACAGCGAGCTTTTCGAGCTTATTAGATCGATCTTCAATCGGCATGATGGCTGCTATGGCAGCCCGAAAATCACCCAAGAGCTTAAGAAAACAGGTATAAATGTCGGTCAAAAGCGAGTTGCTAGAATCATGCGAAAGCACGGCCTTCTGGCCGTAAAGTCGAAGATCTATACAGCTCGGCCGGGCACGTACAAGCATGTCTACGGGATCAAGTGCAAAATAGAGGGCATCGAACTGACGCGTCCGAATCAGCTTTGGGTGGGTGATGTTACTTATATAAAGCTGAGTGATGGTAGCTGGCAGTATCTATCGGTAGTCATGGATCGCTACAGTAGGAAAGTGGTCTCCTGGTCGCTGAGTGCTCGCAGAGATGTTTCTCTGACTCTGGCCAGCATAGATAGGGCGGTACGCAACCGCGGGCATCACCCGGAGCTGATCTTCCACTCTGACCGTGGTAGCGAGTATCTGTCAGGCCAATATCGTGAGCGACTACGTCGGTATGGGATCAGTCAGAGCATGAATCGGGTGAAGAACATGAATGACAATGCATTCATGGAGTCGTTTTTTCACCAATTTAAAACAGAGCGTATTAAGCGCCAGGTCTTCGATTCTGATAAACAGTTAAGATCGACAGTGACCGAATATATGCGCTACTACAACAATCAGAGATCACATTCGTCTATTGGGTATGTTTCACCTCAAGAATTCGAGCGTAAAATCAGTTGCTAACAACTAGGTGTGTGCAAAAGCGGGTTAAGTCCCCTGCGGGCCTCCGCGGGACGCCCAACGCTGCGGGCGTTATATTCCTAGAGTTTCATCAGCATGGAGAGCTATAAATGAGAGTATTTATTTTTAGTTTTGTTTTACTTTGTTCACAGTTTTCATTTGCATCAGATTTAATTTTAGCTGAGGAAATTAAGTTAAAGTCCGGTACACTTGGGGAAGAGAGAAACTTATTTATAAAACTCCCAAAGAAATATCACGATGAAGATAATTCGTATCCAGTATTATACGTACTACACGGTCAATGGGATATGCTTTCAACCCTATCGACTATTGACCTATTAGAAGATCAAATTCCAAACTTTATAGTTGTGGGTATCGAAAGTAGAGGAAAAGAACTTACTCCTGAAAATGGAAAAACAACGCCATTTGCTGAATTTCTTGCGACAGAAGTCGTATCTTTTGTTAATGATAATTACCGAGTTGCACCTTATACAATTCTATCTGGGCATTCTAATTCAGGCCGTTTCGTCTTAGATTATTGGTTAAGTAATAATCCTGGTTTTTCTAAATACTTCGCCTTCAGTCCTTCTCTTGATGATAACTACATCTTAGATATGGTATCCAAATCAAAAATTGAGGACTTAAAAAAGAAAGCTCCTCTTACGATTACCATCGCAAATGAAGGTGAGCATATGCAAAACCCTTTTACTGAATTAACTCAGAAGTTAAGCAACTTATCTAAAAGCTCTTTTGAATTCCAAAAATTCCCAGAGCAATCTCATAGAACCACTAAACATTCTTCTATGCAATATGCTTTACAATCAACATTTGCGGGCTGGGAACCAACCTACGAAGTAAAAACTTCAGGGTTAAACGGTTTAAAAAAACACTATACAGATTTATCTGAAAAGTTTGGGTTTAAGGCTTCTGTTCCAATCGAAACCTTGCAAAAGTTAACAGCTCATTATGCTATTTCTGAAAATGCGACTGAAGAACTTAACAAGTACATAGCTTTCACAATTAATCAATCTTCAGAAGGCATAGATGCACTGTTTGAAATATCTGACTATTTATCTAGCAATGGATATAAAGAAGCCGGTGAAAAAATTCTCAATGTAATATGTAATCAGGCTAAAAATAATCAAAGGTGTAGTGGTTAGAACGGAATATAACAAGGCAATCAAACGGAAAATTAACAGTTGGCTTTTTCCGCTTCGCTTCAAATCATAGCCAACTATCAATTTCCGCTTATTGAGTCGTTATGCATAGGTATCAATAGTAATCGAGCTTTTACCCGTATATGTTGTAGGTACTTTGCTCCACCCGATTGCGATAGTCGCATACGCACTAGAATCGGAAATGTATAGGGGGCAACTCTTTTTGTCCACGACACTTTATGCATGTTAGTGGTTCGAGAGAGCAAAGATTCACCAACAATATAGTTCTATCGAAAACCTTTTGCCTGAGTTAGTGAGCCAAATTTCTGGTGCGGAAAGGGTATACTAGGTAATTTGCCCTAGACCTATGACCCCTTCAGGGAAAGGGTTCAGCATACTGGAGAATCCATGATGAGGTATAAGTACAGCATTTTCGGTAGAGAAGTTCTCGTTGAGAAAAACCCAAGTGGCTGGACCACTTTCTATCAGGGTTCGGAAGGCAAGCGCCGAAATGCCGGAATATATATTCCATCCGAAATCACGGAAGACGAGCTAGCTCAATATTTATCCGATCTTTGTCATGAATGGGCCACAGAGAAACATCCATTGGTAGTATGTCTTGCTAAAGATTATTGAATTACCATCGATTGGCCAAGCTGGCTTCCAGCGTAGAAATTTTCTGTGATTCTTCGCTCCTACAGCGCCTAACTTTTCTATGAAATCCATGCAAATCGATTTCTATTAACACCTTTAAGAGACAAGAGCTTTCCGAATTTAAAAGCCCAGGAGATTTTGAGTGATTCAAGCTGTAGACGTATCGGATATAGAAATTCGGAGCCAATCATTGTTCGATGCGCACTTCCATATTATCGACGAGCGTTATCCTCTTATCGCCAACAACGGGTACTTGCCAGCCCCATTTTCATATGCGGATTACCTGTCCAGAGTTTCGTCGTACAACTTGTGCGGTGGCGCTGTCGTTTCCGGTTCTTTTCAGGCCTTCGATCAAAGCTATTTGCTAGATGCTCTTGAAAAGCTTGGACCATCGTTTGTGGGTGTAACTCAGTTACCCCACTCAGTCTCTGACAGCAAGATCATTCGCCTGAATGATTCAGGCGTTCGCGCAGTTCGCTTCAATTTGAAGCGTGGAGGCTCGGAAGGCATCGGACATTTGAAGTCACTGGCAGCAAGAGTTTTCGAGATAGTCGGTTGGCATGTTGAGCTCTACGTCGATTCAGAAGATCTGGATGACCTTTATGATGTGCTCGCTAGCCTACCGGCCGTCAGTATTGATCACCTCGGTTTGAGTAAGCGTGGATTTGGAACATTGACCCGGCTTGCGGAAAATAATGTGAAGATAAAAGCGACCGGGTTTGGCCGGGTGGATTTTCCGGTGCGGGCTGCCATTAGAGACTTGTACTCCGCGAATCCTGATTCGCTGATGTTTGGCACGGATCTACCGTCTACTCGCGCACCAAGGAAATATTCCGATGAGGACTTCCTGATGCTATTTGAGGTTCTGGATCCGGATGGTGTAAAACGTGTGCTGAGTGAAAATGCTATCAGGTTTTATCGACCGGCAGCCAGTCACTCCACATCGATTTCATCCAACACAACCGGGACCTAGTGGAGAGGAAATCATAAGCAAGTGGAACGGACATTATCGGTGTAGCACGGAGCGCCATCAGTGATTCAACCCGGGAATACATCGAGCAACAGCCACAACCGCTCCAGAAAACAACGGCGTGATCACCGCCCCGTCGTTTTCTTCGCCAGAAATATGGCATGCCGCGCCCCCTTTCCGGGGCGCTCGCGCACGGTTTTGACGTCGACCTGAAAGCCGGCTTTTTTCAGACGGCTAGTGTACATGGTGTCGGGCGATGCCGACCACACCGCCAGGGTGCCACTGGGCGCGAGGCTCCTGTAGATAGCGCTGGTGCCCTCGACGGAATACAGCCAGTTGTTGTCGCTGTGGGTCAATCCCTCTGGACCATTGTCTACATCCAGCAGCACGGCATCGTAGTAACCGTCACCGTTCACCAGTAGCTCACCGACATCACCGATATGGACGGTGACCCGCTTATCGTCCAGCGGGCGGCCGGCGCAAGCACCCAACGGCCCACGATTCCACGCTACTACTTCCGGAATCAAGTCGGCGACGATGACTTCGGCACTGGGAGGCAGTGCCTCAAGGGCTGCGGCGAGGGTGTAGCCCATGCCCATCCCTCCCACCACCACACGTGCGTTCTGTGCGTCCTTTAGATGGGCGCAACCCAGAACGGACAACTGTTGCTCGCTGTGGAATCTACGGCTGTTCATCAGCTCACCACGGGGGCCGGACAGCGAGATGGAGAACTCCTGATCACGCTGGCGCAGCGTGAGAATGCCGCCGTCGTTGGGAATCCGGGCGGTTCCGAGTTCAATCCAGGGTTTCATGGTGTGGGCTCGCTGTGGCAGGGAAATGTGAGGGCGGGCACTGTAGCATAAGACTTCGCCTTGTTGGTTGGCGGCTCCAGGGGCGTTAAGATGACGACCTTCTTGCAGGTATCTCATTGCGCCGCTGAGGGCAGTGGGCTGGCTGTAGCAACACCCAAAAGCATTCAAAGTGAGAGTTGTATTTTTTCCATCCGGGCACCGGAATATTTCCAAACCGCCGACTGGCTATACAGCAATGACGAGTTCCTTTTCACAGACCGGATATTTCCGCAAAAAAAACTTTCTCGGTGATGATGAGCTGCGCCGATTGCGAGAAGTGGTTGATCGTTTTCATGAATCCTGGAAACAGGAAAATGCCACTTTTTATAAAGACAAGGCAATCAACTCTGCCTATCTGACCGGCCCCATGCACCTCGACGAGGAGGACCGCACGGCACTGTTCCAGTTTATCGGCTCCAGTAAGTTGATGAATATGGTTACTGCCATCATGGGTGACGGGGCTACTTTTATGAATACCCAGCTGTTCTTCGACCCGGTGAATGCTTCGCAGAACAACTACTGGCATAGAGATCCGCAGTACCATCTATCTGTTTCCGAGCAGCAGGCGGCACTGTCTGGTCCGAATGTGATTCACTTCCGGATTCCGCTGCGGGATGAACCGGGATTGGAGCTGGTCCCAGGTACGCATACACGCTGGGATAACTGCGAGGAATTGGATGTGCGCCTTGAGCGAAATGGGCGGAGGAACCACGAGCCCCTTTCCAGTGCTATAAAGGTTAGGCTGGATGCCGGGGATCTACTGATATTCAGTGCAAATATGATTCACCGCGGCCTGTACGGTATGAATCGTTTGTCACTCGACATTCTGTTTTGCGACCCGGTGGAGGATCTGGTGCAGTTCGTCAATGAGCATTGCCTGCCCGACGAAAATACCTTGAGTACGTTAGAGGTTCCGGACGCATTTTCTCGGGCCATCGATATCAAGGCACTCCGGCGAGAGAACGCCAGCCAATAGCGCTGATAGGCGTGTTTCGTACCGGTATCTGTACAGGCTCTACACAAACCTATTCCCCTCTCGTCCTCGGAACCGGCACTCAGTGAGGACGGGAATTTCATCAATCCAGTTCAACCGAAAGACTCTTATCGCCTCATGATAACGGCGGTGTATGTCTTGGCGTAATTTCCATTTTGTGCACCATTTATTGATGCCGATCCGCAATTGCCCTACTCTGGTGCAGCTTCATTCAGAACAATAACGACAATCGGGTCACGATAGTTTTCGTCGTGACGAGAAAAGCGAACTATCGATCCCGATTTCATAAAAATAATAGGACCGATGATCATGCAAAAATTCAAAGTCAAAGCATTGACTCTGGCAATCGCCGCTGCGGCCGCGCTGCCGGCGTCACTGGCATTTTCCCAGCAGGCCACGGACGAGAAGGCCGCGGCCGACCATGGCGTGATGGAGGAAGTGGTCACCACCGGTACCCGCAAGGAAGGAGTAATGCCCACAGAGACGCTCTCTCCGGTCGATGTACTGGGCGGCGACAAGTTTTCCGACCAGGGCAGCTTCGACCTGACCGAATCCCTGGCCAAAGTGGCCCCCTCGTTCAACACCCAACGTTTCCCCATCGCCGACGGCACCGCGTTTATCCGCCCGGTTACCCTGCGCAACCTCTCGCCGGACCAGACTCTGGTATTGGTCAATGGCACCCGCCGTCATCGTTCCGCGCTGGTAAATCTTCAGCTCGCGCCTCTCGGCACCACCAACCAGGGCGCGCAGGCGGTGGACTTTGCCGCATTGCCGTCCTTGGCCATCGAGCGGGTGGAAGTACTGCGCGATGGCGCATCCGCCCAGTACGGTTCCGATGCGATTGCCGGCGTGGTGAACGTAATTTTGAAGGACGATGCGGAGGGTTTCAGTCTTTCCGCCCAGACCGGTGAATATTTCGAAGGCGACGGCCAGCGCACCACACTCGCGGCCAACGGCGGATTCGCGCTGGGTGAGCAGGGCTTTGTGAATGCCACCATCGAGCATTCGTCCGCGGACAAAACCTGGCGCGGTGGCGCCCGCCCGGATGCCGAGTATGTCGGCAGTATTGTGGGTGTAGACAACGTGCCGCTGGACGGCCTCGGACAACGCTGGGGTGACCCTGAGGTAGAAGCCCTCAAGTTTTTCGTCAATACCGGCTACGCCCTGAACGACACCACTGAGCTGTACGGAAACCTTGGCTACTCCAAGAACGAAACCATCTCCGATTTCTTCTACCGCGGTCCGGTACTGGACCCCTCGGCCGAATTCACCGCCCGCGACACCTTACAGAAAGACGCGGATGGAGACTTCATGCCCGACGCGGCCCCCCAGTCCCTGGTGGATGACATCATCGCCCAAGGGTTGAACCCGGCAGATTACCTGATGGCCGACAGCAGCAGCGCCAGCGGCTTCGTACTGCGCAACCCCATCTACACCCAGTTCCCCGGCGGTTACAACCCGGAGTTCGGTGCGGATATCACCGATTTCGCTGCCGTAGCAGGTGCCCGCGGTGAATGGGCCAACGGCATCAGTTGGGATGTACGCGCGCGCAGCGCGGAGAGTGAAGTTTCCTATGTGCTGAAAAACTCCATCAACCCGAGCCTCGGCATTCACTCCCCTACCAGTTTCAATCCGGGCACGCTCACCCAGTCAGAGACCAGCGTGAATGCGGATTTCGTCAAACCGATCGACGTTGCCTCTTTTTCCTCGCCACTGAACCTGGCCTTCGGAATGGAATGGCGGGACGAGACTTACAAGATTGGCGCCGGCGATGAAGCCTCCATTGCCGTGGGCCCCACCGCCGCAGTATTTGGCGTGGGCTCCGATGGCTTCCAGGGGTTCCCGCTGGAGGCCGCGGGTGAATACAGCAGTGTCAGCACCGCCGCTTATGTGGACCTGGAAGCGGACGTGACGGATAAACTGCTGTTGGGTGCCGCGCTGCGGTTTGAGAATTTTGAGGAATTCGGCTCAACCTTCGACTGGAAATTGTCCGCGCGTTATGACTTCACTGATCATTTTGCGTTGCGCGGTACCGCCAATACCGGTTTCCGCGCACCGACACCGGGTCAGGTAAACACGCTGAACGTCACCACCACATCGGACGCGGCGGGTAATCTGATCCCGAACGGCACCTATCCAGTAAATCATCCGGTGGCCATGGCACTTGGCGCCAAGGAACTCACACCGGAAGAGTCCACCAGCTTCACGCTGGGTGCCGTGTGGAGTCCGCTGTCAAACACCAGCGTGACCATCGATTACTACAACATCTCCATTGAAGACCGGCTGGCACTGCGCAACAACACCATCGGCGCCGCTGAGGTTGCTCTGCTGGAGGGCGCAGGCGTCGCCAATGCGTCGCTGCTGGAAGGCAGCAATGCCAACTACTTTGTCAATGCGTTTGATTCCGACGTGTCCGGTATCGATCTGGCGGTGACCAGTGACTTCGATCTCGCCGGCGGCCTGTTGACCGTGGACCTGCGCCACAATCACAACCAGCAGGAAGTCACCAAGGTGGCCCCCAATACCATCAACCAGTCCCGCGTATTCGACCTCGAAAACCAGGTACCCAGTGATCGCACAACCCTGACGTTCGATTTCGATTCCGGCGACCTCTTCAATGGCTACCTGCGCTTCAACCGCTACAGCGACTGGGAGAGCACCTTTGGCCTGTTCGGTCCCGGCGACGCGTCTGATGCATCGTCGTACAGCGGAAAAGTTCTGGTGGATATTGAAACCACCATCACCCTCAGGGAGAACTACAAGCTCTCCCTCGGCGGTGAGAACATTTTCGATGTACAGGCAGATGACGAAGCCGATCCGACGCTTCAGTTCCTCGGCGTTCGCCAGTCACTGACGTCACCGTTTGGGTTCAACGGTGGTTTCTGGTACCTGAGAGCGAGTGCAGAGTTCTGATTTTCGATAGCTATTGCTCTGAAACGACATTGCGCTGAAACAAAAAGGCCCCGGGAATCATTCCGGGGCCTTTTCCGTTATACGCGGGTTTTAGCGTTTCAATGCAGCACGATCACTTCATTGGCGCTGAGATTCAGTACCGCGGAGCCACCGCTCACGTTTACAGAATCGCCACCCACCAGACTGGTGTACTGACCATCGGCCAGCGCCAGATTGCTCACATTGATCGAGGTGCTGCCGCCGCGGTTTACTGCGACCATCACCACGTCACTGCCGGAGATTCGCTCGAACACCAGAATATCCTGATTGATCCAGCGCTCCTGATACGAGCCCGAGGCCAGAGCCGGGCTCTGTGCGCGCAGGTTGGCCAGTGCGCTGATCATGGTAAACGCGGGTGTAGTCTGGCTGAACGAGGGCATGCCTTCGCGGTTGTAGGGGTCGTGCCCCACCTGGCCGTCGCCATTGGCAGTAAACCAGGTGCTGTTCTGCTCGGTACCGTAATAGATCGTCGGGATACCCGGCAGGGTCATCACCAGTGCCATACCCAGGTTCTGGCGCGCGTCGGCCAGCGACTTGGAAAAGCCCTTGCCGGTGCGGCCGTTGTCTACCGGACCGGTAGTCTGCAGGAATACGCTGGTGCGGGTGGCATCGTGGTTATCGAGAAAAATCGGCTGCCAGCTTTCGCGGCCGTTCATGGCGCCGGCGCGGGATTCGATGTGGGTGTTCAGCTGGGTCATGGTGATATCGCCGGCGATGGCCTGTTCGATATGGTTGCGCAGCCGGAAATCGAGCAGCTCGGAACCGCGATCTTCGTTCAGGAACTGCATGGACAGACTGTCGCCGGCACCGGCGCCATACCACTCACCGAAGATATACACATCCGGATTCTGCGCGCGCACCGCGGCGGAGAAACGGTTGATGAAACTCGGCTCGATGTGCTTGATCGCGTCGATACGGAAGGCGTCCACACCGTGGCTCATCCACTTGAGCGCCGCATCGATCAGGTACTGGTCTGCGGTGCTGTTGCCGCCGACGCCGTGGTTGAAGTCGGTGAGGTTGAACAGGGTTTTGTTGCGGAAGGCCCAGGGATCGTCCCACTCGCCGCCGCAGGTGGTGGACGGATTGCTGTCGCCACAGTCGGCGATGGCGCCGTTGTGGTGATACCAGGTGCCGTTGTCCTGGTTTACGTCGGTGAGGAATACTCCTTCTTTGTAGAGCGCGCCGAACTCGTACTGGTCGTCCTGGTTGGAGTGGTTGAGGGCGATATCCAGCACCAGTTTCATACCGCGGGCTTCCATTGCCGCATCCAGCTGGTCGACTAACGCCCAGTCGCCCAGGTGTTCATCCACTTCATAGAAGTCACGCCCCCAGTAACCGTGGTAAGCTCCATCGCTGCCGGACGCGTCGATGTTGTCGTTCAGCGGGGTTACCCAGATGGCGGTCACCCCCAGCGCCTGCAGGTAATCGAGCTTGTCGATCAGGCCCTGGATATCGCCGCCCCAGTATTTTTTCCACTCGGACAGGCCGCCAGCGGATTTACTGCTGGAGGTAGCCGCGGCGTTGTTGCCGTTGTCGTTACCGGTATCGCCGTTGGCAAAGCGGTCCACAAACACGAAGTACATGCTGCGGTTGCGGAAGTCGGATGTCTCGGGCTGTACCACTTCACAGCCACTGGCATCGACGCTGGTGCCCGCGGGGGTGTTCGGGCAGTCGTCCTGACTGTCGGGCACCCCGTCATTATCGGAATCCGGTTCGACCGCACCGCAGTTCTCACCCAGACCGGTGGTGACGCTCACCACACTGCTGTTCGCACCATTGGCAACGACATGGGTCCAGCCGCCGGCGGCCACATCCTGCGCGGGGAACTGGCTACCGGCCCAGCTGCCACTGGGATCGATCTTGAAACGCGGGCCGCCGTTGCCGTCACCGCTGGCGAAGTTGCGACACGCCTCGTACTCGTCGGTCTCGCCGACGCGGGTCATCAGGTCACCGGCCGCCCAGCCATTGTGGGTGCCGCGCAAGTGCAGGGAGAGCCCCGGTGTAACCGGGTCTTCGGCGGGGAGGATGTGGTAGTCGTGGGTATCGGTGTAGAACTTGATATCCCAGGTACCGGCCGGCACAGGGATATTGTTCCCACCCTGCTGACCATTGGCGCCGTAGTTCTCGCTCCAGTCACCCCAGCGGTCGAACTTTATCTCGCCGGCACTGGCAAACACCACGTCGTCCGCCAGCACAGTATTGCTGCCCAGATTCTGCATCTGGTCGGCCTGCCAGTTGTTGTGGGTACCGCGCAGGTACCATTCGGCCTGGGCGGCGGTGCTTGCACAGAGCAGCAGCCCGGCCAGGGCCAGAGTTTTCTTGAACATTTTCATCATCTCGCGGTGGATTATTTTTATGTACATCGCCGGATCAAAGCATGATCCCGCCCGCATGGTCGCGAATTCAGGTGGGGGGAGGCCTCCTCCCCTGCAGGGGCGTGGAGAAAATACGCGCCAGGCCGGAAAATGGCGAAGTGGCGGGAGCTCCCCCTCGGTGGAGGGGGATAACAGGCGCGACAGCCTTGGGCACAATGGGGAAAATAACTCGAATCACTCCTGACAGGTAATACAGGTTCCCGCCATGTCCAAGCCCGCAAGCCGCCTGGCCGCCAGCCTGATGTTCGTGCTGACCCTGCCACTCACCTCCGCCTGCTCCCAGGCCGAGCAATCACCGCAACTGGGACGTACCGAGCCGCCCTTCTGGTGGACCGATATGGCGGAGCCCCATCTCCAGCTGATGCTGCACGGCCGCGATCTGGCCGATGCCGAGGTCAGTCTCGACTACCCCGGTGTAACCGTGACCGGCACTGAACGCGAACAGAACCCCAACTATCTGTTTATCAACCTCGCCGTGAGCGAGCGTGCCGAGCCGGGTACACTGCAGATCCATCTGCAGAAGGGTGACTGGAAGCACAACCTCCGTTACGAGTTGAAACCGCGCCGCACCGGCTCCGCCGATCGCAAGGGCTTCGACAGCAGCGATGTCATCTACCTGATCACCCCGGACCGTTTTGCCAACGGCGACACCGGCAACGACCGCACCGCGGATATGCTGGAAGGCCCCGACCGCAGCAGTCCCGGCGGCCGTCACGGGGGCGACATCGCCGGTATGCAGCAGCATCTCGACTACATCGCCGATATGGGCTTCACCCAGATCTGGCCCAACCCGCTGATCGAAAACAACCAGCCGGAATACTCCTACCACGGCTACTCCGCCACGGATTACTACCGTATCGATCCCCGCTATGGCAGCAACGAGAGTTTCCGCGCGTTTGTGGCGGCGGCGAAAGAAAAAGGCATCGGCGTCATTCAGGACATGGTGCCAAACCATATCGGCAGCGGGCACTGGTGGCTCAAGGATCTGCCGGGCAACGACTGGCTGAACGGCAAAGGCATTGAGAAGGGTGAATACGAATACACCAACCACGCGCGCACTGTGCACATGGACCCCTACGCCAGCCACAAAGACCACCAGTTGTTTACCGATGGCTGGTTTGTGGACTCCATGCCCGATCCCAACCAGCGCAATCCGCGCATGGCCAATTACCTGATCCAGAACGCCATCTGGTGGGTGGAATACGCAGACCTGTCCGGTATCCGCGTGGATACCTATGCCTACTCCGATGCGGCCTTTCTCACCGACTGGTCCGCGCGCATGATGCGCGAATACCCGAATCTCAATATCGTCGGTGAGGAGTGGACGCGGCAGCCGGCACTGGTGGCCTACTGGCAGGCGGGCAATAACAACCGCAATGGCTATGTGTCCCATGTGCCGAGCATGATGGACTTCCCCCTGCACTACGGACTGCGCGACGGCCTGGAAAAACCGGAGAGCTGGAGTACCGGCCTCGTCACCCTGTACGAATCCCTCGCCAACGATGTGCTCTACCCCGACCCAAACAATCTGGTCATCTTTGGTGGTAACCACGACACCAGCCGCCTGTTCAGCCAGCTGGATGAAGACCCGGGCAAATTCCGTATGGCCGTGGCCTACCTCGCCACCATGCGCGGAATACCGCAGTTCTACTACGGCGACGAAATCCTCGCAAAAAGCCCCAAGCAGCGGGACGACGGCGTCGTACGCAGCGACTTCCCCGGCGGCTGGACGGGCGACAAGGTCAACGCCTTTACCGGCAAAAATCTGAACAAAACGCAACAGGAGGCTCAGCACTTTGTGCGCACCCTGTTCAACTGGCGCAGGGATAAAAACGTTATCCACAGCGGCAAGCTCAAGCACTTTGCGCCCATCGACGGACTCTATGTGTACTTCCGCTACGACGATAAAGACACGGTGATGGTGGCCATCAACAAGAGCGACAAACCGCGGGAACTGCCAGCGGCGCGTCTTGCGGAGATGCTCGGCAACAAGTCCACCGCTACCGATATCGCGAATGGCAAATCCATTTCCCTGAGTGAACTGGTTGTCGCCCCCGGCGATGTACTGGTTGCAGAAATACGCTAAATAACGAAACCATCTTAAAAAAACGTAATGAAAGCGACGATGAAAGCAGATAACAGCAAAAAGTCCAAAAGACTGATCCGAAAACTCGGGCTGGCGGCCCTGCTGGCCACCGCTGTGCAACCGGCACTCGCAGAAACCATTTCTGTTGCAAGCTCGGACACCGGCCGCAGTTACCTGAGCCACCAGCTGCTCGATGACAAACTGGTGATCCAGACCAGCGACAGCGAGGTGACGCTCACCCCCCTGAACAACGCCGCACTGGAAATTCACTACCAGCGAGAAGGGCTCAAACAACTGCCCTCTTTTGCACGCGCGGAAAAACTGAAAAGCGATGTGCAGGCACAGCTGCACGTTTCCGAAGAAGCGCTGCGCTACTCCCTGGGTGAACTGACCGCGGTTATCCACAAGATGCCCTTCGCCATCGAATACCTGCGCAATGGCAAACCGCTGCTCGGCGAAGAACACGGCTTCTTCGCCAATCAGACCATGCGCGGATTCCGCTTCAACCTCGCCGAACAGGAAAAGCTGATCGGTGGCGGCCAGCGGGTGCTGGGTATGGATCGTCGCGGTCACCGCCTGCCGCTCTATAACAAGGCCCACTACGGCTACACCACCGAATCCGAGCAGATGTACTTCGGCCTGCCGGCGGTCATGAGCAGCAACAAATACATTCTGCTGTTCGACAACAGCGCCACCGGCACCATGGATCTCGGCGCCAGTGAAAAAGACGTAATGCAGTTCGAGGCCGTGGGCGGGCGCACCAGCTACATCGTGGTGGCGGGCAACACTTATCCGCAGCTGATTGAACATTACGTGGATGTGACCGGCCGCCAGCCGATGCCGCCGCGCTGGGCGTTCGGTAACTTCGCCTCCCGCTTTGGCTATCGCACCGAGCAGGAAGTGCGCGACGTGGTGGAGAAATTCCGCGCAGAGGATTTCCCGCTGGACGCACTGGTGCTGGATCTCTACTGGTTCGGCCCGGATATCCAGGGGCACATGGGCAACCTGGCGTGGGACAACAAGGCCTTCCCCAACCCGGTCGGGATGATGTCAGACCTGCGCGAGCGGGGCATCAACACCATTCTGGTGACCGAGCCTTTTGTGCTCTCCACGTCCGAGCGCTGGGACAGCGCGGTGGCTGGCAATGCGCTGGCGAAAAACCTCGCCGGTGAGCCAAAGAAATTTGATTTCTATTTCGGCAACACCGGCCTGATCGATGTGTTCTCCGCAGACGGCCGCGACTGGTTCTGGAATATTTACAAAGGCCTGAAACAACAGGGGGTGGCCGGCTGGTGGGGCGACCTCGGTGAGCCGGAAGTGCACCCGTCCGACACCGTGCACGCGGTGGGTATGGCGGATGAAATCCACAACGCCTACGGCCACCGCTGGGCGCAGATGCTGTTCGACGAAGAAAAGGCAGCGAACCGTGATACACGCCCGTTCATCATGATGCGCGCCGGCTTCCCCGGCTCCCAGCGCTTCGGCATGATCCCCTGGACCGGCGACGTCTCCCGCGAGTGGGGCGGACTCAAACCGCAGGTGGAACTGTCGCTGCAGATGGGCCTGCTGGGCTTCGGCTACACCCACTCGGATCTGGGCGGTTTTGCCGGCGGTGAAAAATTCGATCGCGAGCTGTATATCCGCTGGTTGCAGTACGGCGTGTTCCAGCCGGTATACCGCCCGCACGCGCAGGAGCACATCGCCCCCGAGCCGGTATTCCACGACCGCAAAACCCGCGACATCCTCCGCGAGTACGTCAAGCTGCGCTACCGCCTGTTACCCTACAACTACACCCTGGCATTCGAAAACAGCCAGACCGGCATGCCGCTGATGCGCCCGCTGTTTTTTGACAATGAAAACAACCTGGCACTGATGGACAACAAGGAAGCCTACCTGTGGGGCAACGACTTTCTGGTGGCACCGGTGACCGATGCTGGCACCAGAGAAGTCCGCGTCCAATTGCCTGGCGGTGTCTGGTTCGATTACTGGAACGACAACCAGTACGGCGGTGACAGCGCCCGGGTAAAAGTGGATCTGGAAACCATCCCGGTACTGGTGCGCGCCGGTGCATTTATTCCCACAGTACCGGACATGAAAAATACCCGCGAATACTCCAGCCACCAGCTGCGTCTCGACTATTACGCCCACGAGTCGGTGACGCAGTCTTCGGGTTATGTCTACGAGGATGACGGCGCTACTGCGGATGCCTTCGCCAAAGGCGCCTACCAGAAGCTGACCTTTACCGGCGAACGCAGCGAGACCGCCACCCGCTTCACCTTCGCCAGCGATGGCAAGGGTTATGCCGGGGCACCGACCACCCGCACACTCGACCTGGTGCTGCACAACTGGGGTCAGCTGCCGAAACAGATACAGATCGGCGAACAGCAGATTGCACTTGTCGAGCGTGAGAAAGATCTCGCAGGCAGTACCGCCTACTTCGACAAGCGCAACAACACCCTGCGCGTGAAATTCGAATGGGACGGAAGCGAACTTCCTCTCACTGTCAGCCATTAATTCAAAAAGATACTGACCATGAACAGATTTATTCAGCTAATCCTGGCATCGTCGATTGCCGCCAGCGCCCTGACCGCCTGCGATTCAAAAACCGAAGCCACGCAAGCCAAAGAACCACAGGCAATTAGCGCCACCACCACCGGCAAGCCTGTGATTTACCAGGTCATGCCGCGTCTGTTTGGCAACACCAATCCCACCAACAAGCCCTGGGGCACCATCGAAGAAAACGGCGTGGGTAAGTTCAGTGACTTTACCCCCAAGGCACTGGCAGAAATCCGCGCGCTGGGAGCGGACTACATCTGGTACACCGGCTCCCTGCACCACGCAGTGGTGCGCGACTACACCGAATTCGGTATCGCCAATGACGATCCGGATGTGGTCAAGGGGCGCGCCGGTTCCCCCTATGCCATCAAGGACTATTACAGCGTAAACCCCGACCTGGCCGACAATCCGGCAAAGCGTCTTGAGGAATTCAAAGCACTGATCGAGCGCTCCCACAGGGCCGGTCTCAAAGTCATCATCGACATCGTACCCAATCACGTTGCGCGCAATTACCAGTCTCTCGACAAGCCCGAGGGCGTGCGCGATTTCGGCGCCGACGACGACACCAGTGTGGCCTACGCCCGCGACAACAACTTTTACTATGTCCCCGGCGAGCCTTTCCAGGTCCCGGTCGCCGACGACGGCTACCGCCCCCTGAACGGTGAAGCTCACGATCTGGTCGACGGTACCTTCTCCGAAATTCCGGCCAAATGGACCGGCAATGGCAGCCGTGCCCCGCAACCGGAACAGGGCGACTGGTACGAGACGGTGAAAATCAACTTCGGCGTGCGCCCGGACGGCAGCCATGACTTCGCGACCTTGCCCGCAGACTATGCACAGAAAGACTACCGCGCCCATGCCCAGTTCTGGGCGGGCAAGGACGTGCCCAGCAGCTGGAAAAAATTCCGCGAGATCACCGACTACTGGCTCACCTTCGGCATCGATGGCTTCCGCTACGACATGTCCGGCATGGTGCCGGTGGAGTTCTGGAGCTACCTCAATTCCAGCATCAAGATGCAGAAGCCCGACACCCTGCTGCTCGCCGAAATCTATGAGCCGGAGAAGTACCGCGATTACATTCACCTCGGCAAGATGGATTACCTCTACGACAAGGTAGGCACCTACGATGCCATTCGCGCAGTGATGGAAGACAAGGCCGGCACCGACCCGCTGGTAGATATCCAGCAAAGTCTGAGCGGGATCGAGGCGCACATGCTGCGCTTTATGGAAAACCACGATGAGCAGCGCATTGCCAGCCCGGAATTTGCCGGTGATCCCCGCGCCGGTATCCCCGCGATGATCGTTTCCGCCACCATCAGCGGCGCGCCCACGCTTGTCTACTTCGGCCAGGAACTGGGTGAAGCCGGCACTGGCGATGCCGGTTTTGGCAGAACCAGCCGCACCACCATCTTCGATTACTGGTCGGTCCCCAGCATTCGCCGCTGGAATAACGACGGCCAGTACAATAGCGAGAACCTCAGCGATGGCGAAAAATCCCTGCGGGATTTCTATGGCAAACTGCTGAACTTTTCCCACCAGAGCCCAGCCCTCACCGGTGAGTATCTGGATCTGCACCGTTACAACCGCGCGCACGGCGACAATTACGGTGAGCAGCAATACAGCTTCGCACGCTGGAACGGCGACGACCGCCTGCTGGTCATCGCAAACTTCGCCGACAGTGCCAGCACCGTGACCCTGGGTCTGCCGAAAGAACTGGTTGACGCATGGAAACTGAAGCCGGGTAAGTACACCCTTGTCAACCAGCTGGAGAGTGGAAGTGCTGAGGTGACCGTTGCCGACGACCTCACCGGGTCTGTAGCCGTGGAGCTTTCCGGTCTGTCGGGGCAGATCCTGAAAATTCGCCTTTGAGTCCTGCCAGGGGCGCACTCGCGCCCCTGTCTCTGTGTCGCGCCGTCTCCGGCTTAGCGTCCCGCCCCTGCTTCGTGCCCCGCCCCCCGTACAGGTAGGCGAAACCTTCCCAACCTGATACTGTCTCAGACCTCACAGTCAGTGGTTTACACTGAACACAACCGCGCCATACGTAGTGCGCAGTTATCAACGGGAGGACATGTAAATGGGTGGCTTTATTAAGGATTGGCTGATCGCCCTGCTGATTACGGCGGCGGTGGCTTTCGGAATCTACTGGTTTGCCGTACGGGATATTCCCAAACCCGAGGTTCCCGCCCCCATCACTGAACCGGCCCCGGAAACCAAGCCTACCGTCGATCTGGAAGAACCAGAGCCAGACATTCCGCCGGCGCCTGAACCCGCCGCGCCCAAAGAAGAACCGCGCAAGCTCCCCGCCCTGAATGACAGTGACAGCGAAGCCCGCAAAGACATCATCAGCCTGTCCGCCAATGGCGCACTGGCCAAGTGGATCGTGCCCGACGAAGTGGTGCGCAAATGGGTCGCCGCGGTTAACACCGCGACTAAAGGCGACCTGATGCCAAAGAACCGCCCGTTCAATAATCTGGAAGGCAACATTGCCGTTAAAGAGCTGGAAACCCGCACTGACGGTCAGAAAGTCTATGTGCTGTCTCAGGAAAACTATCAGCGTTACGACCAGCCCGTGCGCCTGTTTGCGATGGTGGATACCGACAAGGCCGTCGGCCTCTACCAGTTCTGGTACCCGCGCCTGAAGCAAGCCTATGGTGAACTCGGCCTCAAGAACAAAAACTTCCACGCCGCTCTCCTCGCCGCCATTGACCAGGCTCTGAATGCGCCGGAAATCGAAGGCCCGATAAAACTCGTACGCCCCACCGTGTACTACAAGTTTGCCGATGAGAAGCTGGAGAAAATGCCAGGGCTGCACAAATTAATGATCCGCATCGGACCGGACAACGCAGCGCGGGTGAAGGAGAAACTGCGCGAGCTGAAAAACGCCCTTCAGAATCTTCCCTCAGTGCAGTAAGTAAAATGTAAAAAGCCAGGTAGTCTTCACTACCTGGCTCTTCGACTCAATATCGCCGCAGCCCTAGCGCATGGCATAGCAACCTTTTTCTTCTAGCGCATTCGTATTACGAGTCTTCAGGTCAAACCGCTTCTTGCTGGCATACATGATCATCGCCCCCTGATCCTGCCAACGGTTTAATTCCTCGCGTTTTTGCGGACACTCATCCAATATTGCCTGTTCACGTGTTGGCTCGTAAAAAGTGATGCCTGTTTTTCCAAACAAAGGCTCACCCACGTACCAAATTTCACCAATTCGTTCTCCAGAACCTCCGTCCAATAAATACATTTCTCTATCGGCATCCGCAGTACCCACGTCTATAACCAGCGTGTTTTCCCAAAATCCAATGAACTGACTGTCCATCTCAAATTGCTGTTCAAAAAGAGCCGGGGCCGTGCATCGCTGACTGGAATAACGACTCAATGTCCAGTAGCCCTCAAAAGTAGAAACTCTGATTGAGGCTCCGTTCCAGCTCGCGCAACCATCATTGAACACCAGTTGCATGACCTGCCTTTCAGAGCCGGTTTCATATTTATCCGGGTATCCGGAACTAGTTTCAGCTACTGGTTTACCGCATGCTACCAAAGCTACCACAGCCGCGAGGCTAAAAATTCTGGATTTACAATTCATAATTTAACCTCCGTTTTTTTCTTTAGCATCATGGAGTGTCAGATAGCGTACAACTCGATATCGCTTTACGTTTTCTGGAGTTTTATCGATCCAACTACTATTTCTTCCGTACAGCACCACATGAGGTTGAACCGGAATACCGCCATCGGGCGATGCATACAGAATCATATGCTTTCCATAAGTAGGGTCGATTGCCTGATACTCTCCCTGCGAGTTTTTCCTGGAAATCAGAATCCAATGATCGCCGATCCAGTCTTTTTTATAGTCAACGTGCGCCAACACCAGGCCACCCTTTTGAAGACAATGGTCGATAGACTGCAGATCACTTTGCTGAATCCTGATTCCCACACCGCTATCCTTGCCTTCCATGCCGAGCGCTTTCGCACCCAGCGTGACGTACATGTTTACGGTACCGGGCTGGAAAGCCTGGGCTTTCTTCAGGATTTCGTTGGCAACCAACGGCGTCAGTTGAGAAGGTTGCATATTTTCTGGCCAATGGCTATTGGCACTACCGAGATAAGTCGCAGCCATGGTCAAACTGGTCATGGTACAACCATATTGGTGGATTGTTCCGTTACCAAATCCAAGCTTGCTCGCCCCCCAGCGCTCGTCCCCCTGACGGAAGGCGATAACCGAGCGGTCTTTGGTCGACCCGCTTTGATTGGGTAATTTGGCCAGACGTGTTGCCGGACGGGCAGATAGGATGTTCAAACGACGGTCTACGTCATGGTACTGCTGAATCACCGATTGCGGGATCTGCTCATTGAGCCAAGACTGAATGGAAGAGGAACTCCATTCGGAAGCCTTGACGGAAAGCGTGCTCACATCAGGCACATTCCCATTTAATTTTTTCCAGGTTTTACCACCCGGGTCCACTACCTGATCTGGGTAGCGGAAACCCATTATCTTTTCCTGAAATACTTTGATTGCTTCGAGTGTAAGCTTTCCACATTTACCGTCGTCGGCGAGAGGTTTATACGCGCCATGAATACGAGGAAATGTCTTCAACGCCCGATTGAGCAAATTTTGGATGCGACGAACGTCCTCTCGTAGGTTAGGGGCGTTCAGCCCCACTTTGTACTGGATTGTCATGTTTCCACTCCTTGAAACCGGAGCTGATTTTACCAATCCGTCAACGTCAGAAAAGCACGAACTCCAGTCGTGCTTAACAGTTCCGACATTTAATTTGGCTCAAAAGTACCAAGTAGATCCTGCCGCAGCCGACCTTCTGTTAGTAGTGATTTATACAACCCCACCTGACCAATGGCTCTCTGGAAGATTATTTACTCCCATATACCGCGCCACATCGCCGAACAGTTGATGGCTGCCATAGATTCGCTGGCCGTTGTTGACGCCGTCTCCGCAGTTGATGATGCGCCCCATCTGCAGCGCACCACCGGCACCACCGGCAAGGGTGACGGCGCCGGCGGCGCCGCCGTGTTTGGAGCCGTCGCCGACTTCCGAAAACATCACCACCAGCGTGTCGTCCAACAGGCCTCTGTTATCCAATTGTTGCAGGGTGTAGGCGAGCAGTGCGTGATACCAGCGCACCTGTGCAGTATGCGGGACGTCGCCTGGGCGGTGGGAAGCACTGTGGCTGGCAAATTCGTTGTACCAGCGGGTAATGGGACCGACGGGACCGCTGCCGTTGCTGTGCTGGATGCCCTGACTGATGGCGTCCTGGGCCATCTGCCAGCACTCGTCGTAGGAATAGTTCACCAGGTTGCCGTTTTCATCCCCCTTGGAAAGTTGCAGGGTGGCGACTCGATGCAGGCCACAGGAAAACGCTCCGACAATATTCTCCACCTGCGCCCGCGCCAGGTGGGGAAACATCTGCCACTCCGCTGGTGTGAGCTGGCTGCTGGAATTGTAATAGGGGTCACTCATCACATTGGTGTTGAAACTGCACTCGCCCACCTGGTTTCCGGCGAGATCCCGCAGGCGTTTCAATGCATTTTCGTGCAGCGTGAGTTTGTCGCGGCGCGCGTTTTCCAGGGTGACATCGGCGAGGCTGTCGAAGTCATTCAGAATGGCTTCATAGTATGCCTGCTTGTCGCCATTGCTACCGGCACTTCCACCGCCGGCAATTCCCACCGACAGCTTTTGCGCGGCATCCGCCGGATCGTTGTTGGGAATGGGACGGGCTTCACTGGCATAGCCGCGTGGTTTGGAAATCATGATATCCGAGCGACTGCCAGTGCGCACACCGAGGCTCAACACCCCTTCGCTGCCCAGCTGTTCGGCAATCAGGTGATCGATACTGGCGCTCTCGCGACTGATCTGATTGTTGCCGGTCAAAATGCCGCGCATATCGTTGTAGTGGGCACCGGCGCCGCTGCCGATATCCAGTGTGAGGTTCTGCAACACGATCATACGGTTGTGCCAGGGCGCGAGCGGACCAAGCCCAAAACTCAGTTCCTGACTGCCGCTGATACTCCCCGGCCCCTGTTGAGGCAGCCAGTTATAAGGCACCACGCCGTTGGGATAGTAAAGGAACAGCACCCGCTGCGCGCTGCCACTCTGCGCAAATACCCGTTGCCCGAGCATACTGCCGGCGAGCGGCAGCAGCATTCCGGCCTGCGCCAGATTGCGCAGGAATTTTCTACGCGACTGACGGGTGGATTCCCTGACGGAGGTGAAGCCAAATTTATTCAGCAGTTTCATTATTCTTATCTCCCGAATTTCAACGGCGCAGGATGAAGGCGTCAGACAGTGTCAGAGTGCGCAACATATCGCGCATACCACCACCATTGCGCAGATCTTCACTGACCTGATGAATGATCACATCATCACTGACGCCCTCTTCCCGTCCCACCACATAGCGGTAGAACTGTCGCGCAAAGCAGGCCTCGCCCTGATCACTGCCGGCGATGAGTGACGCCAGCTCCGGCACCGAGTAAAAATCGTAACTTGGACTGGTGGGATCCATGACCGTGGCCGGGGTGTACAGGCTCTTGATACTGCCGCTATCGTCGATTTCCCGTTGCTCGCCGGTGCCAATGGTTTCGATGGTGCGGTACAGGGCGTCGCTGCCGAAGCGTTCGAAACCGAAACCCACGCCGTCGATAAACTGGTGGCAGGCGGAACAGGCGGGATCGGACGTATGCCGCGCGGTGGCCTCGCGGTTGCTGTCGGTATCTTCAAATACCACGTTAAAGTCCGCGGCCGCGGGCGGCGGGAATTCCTGGCACATCAACACTTCGCGCACGTAAACGCCGCGCTTGATCGGCGCCGGATTGACGGTACTGGTGCGTGAGGCGAGGAAACTGCCGTGGCCCAACAGGCCACTGCCACTGCGCGGATCTCCCGCGGCGAACGTGCGCATCGCCCAGTTGCTGTTACTGCTGTCGAGCCCGTAGTGGGCCGCCAGTGCGCCGTTAGCCCAGGTGTAATTCGCCGAAAGCAACTCGCTGAATGCGCTGTTACTGCGAATATTTTCCAGCACGAAACCCACCGTCTCTTCCTTGAAGGCCGCAATGAGGTCCGCGCTGGTGATCGCCGGGAATGGATACTGATTGTTGATCAACCAACCACCGATAAAGCGGCGCAGACCGCGCTCCGCGCGCGGATCCGCCAACAGGCGGTTCACCTGGGTTTCCACGTCAAAAACTTCTTCACTGGCCGCAAGCAACAGCGTGTCATCCGGAGTGGTCACCCAGAAGGTGTAGGACAGCAGCGTGGCAATCTCGTAGTTTGTGAGCCGGTAAAGTCCCGTGGATGTATCCAGTTCGCCGAGTTCCGAGCGGTACATAAAATGCGGTGACATCAGCATGGCCTGGATAAGCAGGCGACCATCGTCTTCCGCGCTATAGAGTGCGGTATAGCGATTGATCTCATCGCCCGTCAGCGGACGGCGGAACAGGCGGAAGCCGAGGGTATCCACCACACACGGGTTATCACCGCAGCCACTGACCAGATTGCCGAAACCGGATTGGGAAACAGCCAGATCCGCTACCTGCCCCGATACCAGTTCGTAACCCAATGTACGGTCATTGCCGGCGGTGAGGAAAGACGCCGTATCGAAATTGCGATAGCGGCCGTCCGCGGGTACCGGATTCATCAGAGAGACATCAAAGTCGATGCCGAAAACATCCCGAACGCTGTTGAGATATTCCTCGCGGGTGAGCAGCCGCAGGTTGCGCGCATCCAGGTTGCTGCCATCACAGTCGCTGCCGGCGCAAACACCTGTGCTCCAGGCTTCATCGACAATCAGCCGCGCGATTTCATAGGCGCATGCTCCAGGCTCACTGCCTGCGCAACTGGCGGCGGCATCCATGGGCATGAAGTCTTTGATGTACTGCGTCAGATCACCGAGCTGCCAGTTGCCACCGGTGCCGGCGAGAGCCGGGGCCACATCCCCCTGCCCCTGATCACCGTGGCAACCGGCGCACTGGGCGGCGTAAAAATTCTGCCCGGCTTCGTGCGTGTTATTGACGCTGGGGAACAGCGCTACCAGCGAGAGGTCATGCCGCGGAATCAACAGCTGGATCTGCGGCTGCGACGGATCGCTGACAATATACGGCGCGGCGTCGCCGCTCCAGCCACCAAACGCGGTTCCGAATGGCGGGGCTCCGGCATTCACGATAATCACACTGCCGATCGGGTAATCCCGCTCGCCATCCGCGGTGGTGCCGCCAATGACCGAGACCCGTGACGTGTCACCGCCGACGGGTGTCTCCGGCGTCCAGGGTTCCCAGGTGCCGCCAGCAAAACTGGAAGACTCGGTAATGTTGCGCTGGTCTCCGGTTTGCTGACCATTGCCGTTGTTGAACACCAGGTTTACTTCACCGTTCGGCAGGTCTTCCTCATCGACATGATGTGTCCACCAGCCGTCCGCATCCGGGCCGGCCATCAACACTCCCGGCCACTGGGTCAGCGCCTGATCCTGACCGTTCACGGTGATCCACAGGTGCACATAGACCTGCGCCCAGTTGTCCGGGTTATCGAAACGCAGTCCGATACCGTCAAAGCCCTCCGCGAGGTTGGCGGTTGCGATAAATTCACCGACTGCGGCCTGCACGGTGACAACGCCCGTGCCGGTGCGGGTGACGAGGCCGCTCTGGTCCACGCTGGCGGGACCACTGGCGATCGACCAGCTCACCTGTCCGTACAGGTTTTTACGGGTGCCGTCGGCGCGCACACCGAAGGCAACCAACTGCCGCGTACTATCCAGTGCGATATCCACCGGAGCGATTTCCAGCCGGGTAATACTCGTGTCCACACTGGTCACGCTGATGCCGAGGGACTCGCTGAAACCGCCCTGCTGAACCGTAATCGTGGCGCTGCCGTTATCGCCGGCGCGCAGCACGAATGCGCCTTCGCTGACGGATTCAACAGCCAGCACCGCCGGGTTAGTGGAAGCAACGCTCGGAGCGGTGCCTGCCGGTGTGGTAAAACCGTTGTCGTACAGGGCTTGCACATACACGGTCAGCGCGTCACCACCGTTCAGCCGCTCGCTGTCTGCCTGTAAGCTGATACCCACCTGCTGAGCATTCACTGCGTCTATCCACTCAAGGAACAGGACCTCGGCCACGGGATTGGTATAGCGGGTGCCCTTGGGCATGCGATTGTTGTCGGTGGTCTGATAGATATAGACCAAGCTGCTGGTGTGATCGAAAGGGCGCAGACGCGCGGCGCCGCCGGTGGTTTCCACATTGACCAGGCGCATGCTGTCGAGGGGGGTGTCGTAGCGCAGATCCATAAACCCGCTGGCATGACAGTGGGAACAATTAGTCGCGAGGTAGGTGCGCGCGCGCTCGTTCAGATCCGCACCGGTATCGTCGGCGTCCACAAATGCGGCGTGACCGGCGGCGCTGCCGATATTTTCCGTGAACAGTGCGATGCTGTTGAACACGTCCAACTGGTTGGCGATGGTCTCCGGTCCTTCGCCATATTGGAAATTGCGGTTCAATTGACGGGTGTGTACAGCAAGAGGCTCGCGACTGCCACTTCCGATGTGGCAGGAACCACAGTCGGCGGCAGACTGTACAACCCGCTGACGGTTCTCGATACCACCGTCCATCACAGTGAGAGACTCGGTCACCAGGTCGGCATCGGTTCCAGTGCTGTTCCAGTAATAATTCGCCGCCTGCCACTTGCCGGTATCCTGTCGGAACAGTACCGACGTGGTGAATGGCTGCGCGGGATTTTCCGTGGTGGCAATACTCTGATGTTTCACCAGCACCGTGCCAACGGGAAGCTCCCATTTTTCCGTCGCCGCGAAATCAATCTGACGATCATTTGGCAACGCGATGAAGTGCCGGGTACTGGCGCCATCGAACCACCCTTGGGTGTTCAGGCCGTACTCCAACACACCACTTACCGGCTGCAGATTTTGCAGATTGGAAAACAGGCCGGTTTCAGAAAGTTTTGCCGGAATGACCGCCGCCTCGGCATCGTCGTCCACCACCTTGTAAATGGTGGATTGACCGCCGTACTCCACACCGTATGTGGAGACCAGCAATGTTTCGCCGCTCAGGTCGGTTCCAAATGAAGCGATGTTTTCCGGGAAGGTATCGCTGATCAGGGCTTTGGCCTCGCCGTCAACGATGGACCAGATACGCTTGGTGACATAGTCCCCGAAAATGAAATGGCCACTCAAACCGGGCAGCGCATTGCCCCTGTACACCACACCGCCAATGATGGAAAAGCCGGTGGGATGGGCGTAGCCATCTCGCGGCGGCTCGAAATCCGTACTGCAGTTTTTACCCGGATCGCCGCCGAGGTCACCGCGATTATTGGTGCCTTCGCAGATGGGCCAGCCGTAATTTTTTCCTTTTGCAATCAGGTTGACCTCTTCGAATCCCGCCTGTCCCACTTCGGTTTCCCACAGGGTGTAGGGAGCCTCGGTATCGAAACTCCAGCGCCAGGGATTGCGGTGGCCGTAGGACCAGATTTCACCCCGAAAGCCGGGCACGCCGACGAAGGGATTGTCCGCGGGGATCTCGTAATATTTTCCATTAACCGGCTGTGTCAGCGGTTTGATGCGGATGAAGGTGCCGAGCAGGTTATCGGTCTCCTGTGCGCCGTTGTTGGTGCGCGGATCCTCGGGATAACTCATGGTGGCGCTGTGGCCATAGGCGCCGTCGCCGATGCTCAGGTAAAGATATTTTTCTTCCGGGTGGAACTGCATCATGCCGCCCTTGTGGTCCGGACCACGCTGGGGCACCCGTAAAATTTCCGCGCGGGAACCGGCAAGTATTTGAGTGGGATTTGCCGGATCATTGACCGTCCAGCGCTCAAGAATGGCATCACCGTAACTGCCGTCGGGTGCGCGCTCGTTGTCGTCGGTACCGTGGATGTAATAGATGTAGATAAAACCGTTACTGGCGTAGTCCGGATCAAACGCCATGCTGAGCAGACCCTGCTCGTGGTAATTGCGCACCACGCCACTGATATCCAGCAAGGCGCGCACTTCCGCCGGTGCCACATCCTCGCGATTGGGGACCACGAAAATGGAGCCGGCTTTATCCACGACATACAAAAGGTCACTGATACCATCCGGAATTACCATCACCGGCGACATGAACAGGCCCTGGAGATTCGGGTAGGCTACCTCAAAGCGGTAGCTACCGGCAGAGACATTGCCGGAAATGGGGAAGTTCAGCGGCTGCGCCAGTAGTGGGCGCGTGGTGGGTGGCTGATCGACAACAGGGTCGGTGTCCAGGCCGCAGGTTTCCGCTCCCTGCCACTGTCCGCCGATATAGCAGGGGTTGCCGCTGTAAGTCAGGTCTGCAGTCTGCGGTGCGCCGTTGTTGTTGAAAATGACATTGAGGGAGTCCGGCATGACGTCGCTGTCGAGATGGGCAGAGAAGTCGTAGCAGTAGTTGTCTCCCGCTGCGGTCATGGCGAGACCGGGCCAACCGGGGAGATTACCGACACTGCCCGCCGGCTGTGGATTCCAGAAGTAGATATGCGGCGCCGCGTAATTCTGCGGGTTGTCGAAGCACAGGCTGGTGGGTGCTCCCTCAGCTGGCGGCTCGGTAATTTCCGCTACACTGATCGCTTTGCTCACATCGTCAAAAGTGATGCGATAGCGGCCATTCGCTACCTGGTAGTCGCTGGCTGGATAGGCTTCGTTCCAGTTTTGGTAATGGCTGATTTTGAAACGGGCGTTGGCACCTTCAAAGGTCTGCTCGGTAACCCAGACACCGGCGCCGGTATCGTAGGTCATCGCAGTTGTTCCCCAATCGTTCGGAGTACCGCGGAACCAGGCTTCAGACCAGGTTTGCGCGCTCACGTTGAGGGGCAGACACAGTGCCAGTGCGACGACAAGGCTCAGGGCCGCGCGCAGGCATACGGTGGCTGCGGAGTGTGACACTCCGGCCATTATTGGGGCAAAAATCATCGCTATGCTCCGGGAGTTATTGTTATCCGGATGGTCATCATGCGTTTTGCACGTAACCTTTTAATTTTTATTCGCCGACAACCGCTCAGCGCAGCGCACGCAAACTATGGATGCGCAGGATCACGTTACTCCATTTCCGCGGTGTTACCTCCTCCTCCCCTGGGGGCGTAGTCCTTCACCGCGCCATATCTGTGACTGACATCGACATTGAAATCCAGCACAAAAAAAGCCGGCGATAGAAACTCTATGGCCGGCAAACCTTTCGACGAGAAAGAGAAGTTGAGGTCACACGCAGCCAACGAAGGCCTATTGACCGATGTCAAAGTCATTCCCGCGCGCGGGAATGACGGAGATAGGGTTTATCTTGCACTCAGATCCTGGGTCCTGGGGCTTCCCAGCAACAGGATGTCAAACCCGGTGTCAAAGTTCAGCATCCCCTGCTCTACCCGCGCTTCTGCACCGGAGTAGTAATCTTTCACCAGAGAGCCTTCCGCGAATACCGCCCCGGCCTCCACGGTTTTTTCTCCGATCGGCATGTCCAGCGCGACCAGCACGCGATCATCATTCAATGTGCGCGAGAAAATATAGGGGGCAGCACTAAGCTGCTGATGCACGCCGGCACCTACCGCCATATGGGACTGACGGAATTGCCCCAGCTTCTGCCAGTGGCTGAGAATTTCGCGGGTTTCGGCTTTTTCCAAATCTCCCCAGTTCATCGGGCTACGCAGCTGGGAATCGCCCTCGGTACCGGGCACCGTCAGTGGCCGGGCCAGCTCATCGCCGTAGTAGATTTGTGCGGCGCCGGGCGCCAGCATCAATTTGAATGCCGCTTCGCGGGCACGCTGACGCTCACGGTCGAAGGAGTTCATGTCGTCGTGAGAAGTCAGGTAGTTGAGCACACCCGAACCATCTAGTGTCCCGCCATTCAGCATTTGCGAGTAACTAGAAAAGATCGACTCCATATCTTCACGATCGGCACGCGCAGCGATATCAAAATTAATCAGGCTGTCGAAGCCGTAGTCGAAAAAATTCACCTTGCGATCGCCAAAATCGAAGTCGCGTCCACCGGTGATGCCGTAACCGTAGACTTCCCCGACCATAAAGAAGTCGCGATCGTCGAGCTTCTGCTGCGGATTGCGGGCCTTCCACTCCGCCAGTGCCAGGCTGGATTCCTTTTTAAGTACTGCCCAGACTTCAGGTTCCACATGCTTGGCCGTATCTACACGAAAGCCATCGACACCGTATTCCCGCACCCAGTCGGTGAGCCATTTAATGATGTAGTACTTCGGTGCGCGCGGGTAACCGGTGCGCTCGAAGAACGCATCCAGCTCCGCCACTTCCTGACCGAGGCGACCTTCGCGCTGCCATTTCTCGGTGAGCTGGGGAGGAAGGTCTACCGGCACATCGCTCTCGGTGCGGATGTCTGGCAGGTTGCTAACAAGCATGCAGCTGACGGTACCGGAAAAACCGGACCAATCGCACACAGAGTCGGAACGACTCCACTCCGCCGGCCATAGCGGATCCTTTGCTGTTACTGGACCAGTATGGTTCACAACTACATCCAGTAGTACGCGAATACCGCGGCCGTGCGCTGTTTCAATCAGCTTTTCCAATAGCGCCTCATTGCCAAAGTTGCGGTCAACGGCGGTCCAATCCCTGGGCCAGTAACCGTGATAGGCATAGGTGCGCCCGGTACCTTCGTCAGTGGCATCGTGATTCTGCTCATAGATCGGGGACATCCAAAGGGCGTCAACACCCAGCGCGTCGAAATATCCCTCATTCAGTTTGTCGATAACGCCTTGTAGGTCGCCGCCTTGGAAGCCGCGCATATGAGCCGCGTCATTCTTGCGGCCGTAGGACAGGTCGTTATCCGGGTTGCCGTTGTAGAAGCGGTCCGGGAGCATGAAATAGATGATCGCATTGTTCCAGAAGGGGTCCACAGAACCGCTATTGACCTGGGTCAATGCGGACTCGATCGTCTCTGGTACAGATACCTGCTCGGGTTCACGGTCGGAGCAGGCGGCCAGGGTGAGCGCGGCTACGGATACGGCGGCACTCAGGCCGAACATTTTTCTCATTATCTTCTCTCCGTCGTTATCGAACGGTCATCACAGCAGCCTAATGTACTCGCCTCCGCCACCGTTTCATCCTCCCGACATGGGGCGTAGATGGGTGGAGTGCGGATGAAATACGCCGCGTCCGGTGATAGTCTTGACCTCCCGGTCACGTGACCGCCCACAGACCGCCCCCAAAAGCACATAACAGAGGGCGGAAGCGATAGACCGGGCAGCTGAGAGAAAACTTAGGGATCAGAATTGAAGGAGCAATCATGCAGGATAAACCCATCGTATTCGTTGTCGTCGACCCCAATGACGACCGCCATGTAGCCCTCGAACGCGCCCTGGCTACGGCCCGTGAGCGCACCCCGCAACCGAAACTCGCCGTATTCGTCGCCGTAGATGGCGAGGCGGTGGATACCCGCGCGGTCAACGATCACCTGTTCCGGGACGAATTCTGGTTCCGCGACCAGATCCGCAATCCCATTGAAGAAGCCGGCGTGGAATTCGAGATCACCGTATGCTGGTCGAGTGACTGGCAGGCAGCCATCATTCAGGAATCCAAGTGCTGCAACGCGGAAATGATCTACCTGCCCGTGCACGCCCGCACCAGCCGCCGCTTCACCTTCGCGGAGTCAAAATGGCAGGTATTGAAGCATGCGAAATGCCCGGTGGTACTGATTCGCCCCGGCGCGAAGGCCCGCCGCAAAGTGGTGCTGGCCACCGTCAATTACCAGGCCCAGACCACCCAGCAGCGCCAGCTCAACCGCCAGATCACCGAGCGCGCCGGCTACATAGCCGACGTCTATGGCGCCGAGTTGCATCTGGTAAATGCCTTCCTCGACTCCATGCTCTACCCCGACCGCGGTCAGCTTTCCAAACTGGCGGACAAGACCGGAGTACCCACCGACCGTATCCATGTAAAACAGGGCTACACCAACGAAGTGGTTGCGGAAATCGCCAAAGAAATCGACGCGGATGTGGTGGTGATGGGCACCCTGAACCAGTACGGCGAGACCGGCTCCATGCTGCGCGGCAATACCGCCGAGCGCGTGATCGGCTCTCTGGATATCGATGTGATGGTGTGTAACGCGTTTACCACCACGGCACACTGATAAGCCTGCCTGGGCCCCGTATTACGCGGGGCCCTTCCCACATCCTCCCCAGCCAAGGCTGAGGCTCTCCCGCGCGATTCGCTGGATACTGGCACCCTACCTCTGCCCGGAGAGTCACAACAATGCACAAAAAACTCGCGCAGGCGCTGCTCCTGCTACTCGGCGCATCGGCACTACACGCTGCCACATCACCTACAGCATCATCTACCGCACAAGCCAATGTACATGTAATGCCGGCGATTGCGATGGACACATTGCAACGCGAGCGTACCTACCGCATCTATCTGCCCGCGGGTTACCAGCACTCCGCTAAACGCTACCCGGTGCTGTATATGCACGATGGCCAGAATCTGTTCGACGATGCGACCTCCTATGTAGGTGAATGGGGGGTGGACGAGAGCCTCAATCAGCTGGCACAGACCTGCGGCCTGGAAATAATCGTGGTGGGCATCGACCACGGCGACAGGCTGCGCATGACTGAACTCAACCCCTACGACAACGAGCGTTTCGGCAAGGGCGAAGGCAATGCCTATGTGGATTTCCTGGTGAGGGAATTGAAACCTCGTATCGACCGGGAATATCGCACGCTGGCAGACCGCGAACACACCGCGATCATGGGAAGCTCCATGGGGGGACTCATTTCCAACCACGCCATCAATCGCTACCCCGATATTTTTGGCATGGCCGGTATTTTTTCCCCCTCCTACTGGATTGCGCCAGGTGTGTTGACCGCATCTGCGAATAATCCGCAGCTGAACAATACACGGGTATACCTGTTGACCAGCGCGCGCGAGGGGGACGAGATGATCGAAGGCTTTATGGAAATGGAAAAAATCCTGAAAAGTCGCGGAAAGCAGCACTTGTGGCAGGCAAAACTCGACGGCGAGGGAAGCCACAGCGAAACCTTCTGGCGCCGTGAGTTTCCCAATGCCATCAACTGGCTATTTGGTACCAGCTGCCAGCAGTGAGGACAAAAACTCGTCGTGCGCTGGCAGTTGTCTGACCGTACCTTGGATCAGGGTTTTCAGGCTCTGAAGCAGGTCAGCCAGTTGCGCGTCACTCAGACCATCCGCAATCAAATGATGATCCTCCGGCAGCACGCCCTGGCCGATCAACACCTGCTGCCAGGCAACTTCGGTGAATAAGTCATCGTAATCCCGGAAAACCTTGCCGGTCGCGCGGAACAGCTCGATTTTGTGCTGCAGGCTTTCCGGCACATCCATGCTTTCGCAATGCCGCCAGAAGTCGCTGTCGCGTCGCTGGTTGGCCTTGTAGTGCAGAATTATAAAGTCGCGGATACGTTCCATTTCCACCCGTGACTGGCGATTGAATTCCGCCACTTCTTCCGCGCGAATGCCGCGATGCGGGAAACACTTGACCAACCGGGTAGCACCGGACTGCACCAGATGGATGGAGGTACTTTCCAGAGGTTCCAGGAATCCGCTGGCAAGCCCCAGGCTTACCACATTCTTCTTCCACTGCTCGTGCCGGTGACCGGTTTTGAAGGGAATAATTCGCGGTTCCGCAAGCGGCTTACCTGGCAAATTGCCCAACAGGACCTCGCGGGCCTGCTCGTCACTCCAGTGGCGGCTGGAATATACCAGTCCGTTGCCTGTGCGGTGTTGAAGCGGGATCTGCCATTGCCAGCCACAGGCATGGGCAATGGAACGTGTATACGGGACAATCGTCGCAGCAGACTCGCTGGGAATCGCCATGGCGCGGTCACAGGGCAGCCACTGGCTCCAGCTTTCATACTCACTGTCGACGGTCTTACCAATCAGCAGGCCAACAAATCCCGAGCAGTCGACGAAAAGATCACCCTCAACAACCTGTCCATTTTCCAGAGCCAGACTTTCCACATAGCCGCTGTCAAGGTTACGGCGCACATCACACACCTTGCCCTCGACACGCTTAACACCTTTGGACTCGCTGTAGCGGCGCAGATATTGCGCATAAAGCCCGGCGTCAAAATGATAGGCGTAGGAAAGTCCCGGAAGGTTAGTACTGGGAATATTCGCCAGGTGCGCAAATCTGTTTTGCTTCGCCGCCTGATAGTTCAGGGAGAAATCCCAGTAACTGTCGCTGTAGCCGGATGCGCGGCTGCGCAGCCAAAAATGATGGAAATCACAAAAGGGAAAATTTTTGCCGATACCGCCAAAGGCATGCATGTAGCTTTCGCCCGGGCGCGACCAGTTTTCAAACTGAATTCCGAGCTTGATGGTGCCGTTGGTGGCACGCAGGAATTCCACCTCGTCGAGGCCGAGCGCACGGTTGAAATTCAGAATCGGCGGAATCGTAGCTTCACCCACGCCAACGGTTCCAATCTGGTCGGACTCCACCAAAGTGATATCCACAGTGCCCGCCAGGCTTCTGGCAATCATAGCCGCAGTCATCCAACCGGCGGTACCACCGCCGAGAATGACGATTTTTTTTATCGTTTTATGGTTCACAACGCTATCCCTTTACGGGTTTCTTAAACGGGATCCTTCGAAATCACATAACGCTTCCCAGCAAACAAAAAAGCCCCTGCAACCGAAATTACAGGGGCTATAGAGACAACTCAGTAGAGATTACAGCTTGTAGCTGAAGCCCAGCAAATAGGTCTTGCCGTAGCTCTGGTAGTCACGCACCTGCAGCGCGTTATCGCCGCTCAGTGTAGTGAAAGGCTCATCGGTAAGGTTGATACCCTGCAGATAGACGGACAGACCTTCCAGGCCGCCGATACCGGACTCACCGAAGTCATAGCCCAATTGAGCATCGACAATGGTTTCGCCAACAACGTCCACCTGCTGGCTGTCGAAGCCAACACCATATACTTCGCCCTTGAAGTCGGAGCGTTTGCGCACACTGGTACGGGCGGAGAAGCCGTGGTTGTCGTAGTAGAAGGTCAGATTCTGGATGCTGTCAGACAGACCCGGCAACTCATAGTCGCTGCCATTCGGGTCTGTGATATCAGAACTTACGCCTGTGTGGCTCGCCAGCAAGCCAAAGCCGTCCAAACTCTCACTGAACAGGTTGAACGGCAATGACAGAGACAACTCATAACCCTGCAGAGTACCGCCACCACCGTTGATCTTGGAGTAACGGGTCGCAGTGGTATTGACGCCTTCCGGAAGCTCCACAGAGCTCAGGTCCAGCACCTCAGACATGTCAACTTCGTAGTTGCCGTCGAAATGCCAGGAGTCCAGGTCTTTCCAGAACAGCGCTACAGAGTAGTAACCTTCGTCACTGAAGTAGTTCTCGTAGGAGAGATCCAGGCCAATTGCTTCTTTCGGCTCAAGATATGGGTTACCACC
Source organism: Microbulbifer pacificus (assembly GCF_002959965.1). Lineage (NCBI taxonomy): Bacteria > Pseudomonadati > Pseudomonadota > Gammaproteobacteria > Cellvibrionales > Microbulbiferaceae > Microbulbifer > Microbulbifer pacificus. Next base: position 2,388,187 of record NZ_PREV01000026.1, on the reverse strand, counting down.
GCTGATCTTGAAGTTATTGCCGTTAGCATCTGCAGTGGACATGAACTCGAAGCTCACAGATGAATTCATCTCGTCCATGCGCGCGCGGGAGATGGTCTTGGCCGCACCGAAACGCAGAGTCTGCTGTTCGTCAATCGCCAGTGCCAGGTTCAGGCTCGGCAGCACATGGCCGTAGTCATGCTTCACGTCGGAGGCTTCCGCAACCACCAGACCATTTTCCACTTTACCCGTATAACCCTTGGTATCCACTTCGGTGTACACGTAACGCACACCTGCAGAACCAGTCAGTGGCAGGCCGGCAATTTCGGTTTCCAGTGATGCCTGAGCAAAAGCAGAGGTTACCGTTTCACCAACATTGTAGGACTTGGTCAAGTGCTGAATACCGGTAAGCGCTTCGTCGGTCAGATCGTAATAACCGTCGCGCAGCATAGCCGCAGCATCATAGGCAATCATGTCGCCCATACCGATAAAGTCCAGCGAAACACTGCCCAGGCGATATTCTTCTGGAACCACCAGCATGCCGCCATTTTCCGCGTCGAAGTTTGCCAAGGTCATGTAGTAGCCCTTGGAGCGTTTTTCCTTCTCGCGATCACGGTAGGAAACACCATAGCTGATTTCATTGACGATACCCGCTTCCACCATCTGGGTGGCCGCCAGACGCAGAGAGGTCAGCTCGTCATCAATTTCCGGCGCATTCAGGAAGCCGTCCTGAGCCGCGTTCTCGTAATCAGAACCAGCCAGACCGTATTTGTCATTCAGCGCCTGGCTCCATCCCCAGGTCAGCGGCCCCCCCATCTGGATAAGGTTCCAGTCGCTGTAATCCAGGCCGTGTTCAAATTTGGCGCCGGTGTTGCCACCATCAAAGGTATAGGTCAGATCGTCGGCAATACCCTCGCTGTCACCTCGGCCGGTACCAGAGTAGCTCTCGAAACTCCAAATCTTACGCTTGACCGCAGAGTGACTTGCGTCAAATTCCAACTGGAAACTGTCGCTGAAATCGTACTTGGTATTGAAACCAAAAGACTTGAGGTCAGCTCCACGGGTTTCCAGGTCGTTGCGCACGACCACGCGCTGCCCCTCGGTAGTAGCGCTGGTTACAAAGCCAGTTTCTTCATCAATATCGTTCGCGGTGATCGCCCCCTGTCCCCATGCGACCGGTATTTCGATACCGCGGAGGATTTTCTCATCAGAAAAATCTACATACAGGGCGTCTAGGGTGGTGTGCAGCTTTTCATTGGGTTGCAACTCAACCACCAGCATGGCGCTGTCGCGCTCCAGCAGGGACGAACGCACGAACGGTTTGGCACCGCCGAGTACGGAATAGCCTTCCAGACCGGGGGCATCGGTACGGTAACCCCAAGTGTTCCAGCGCTCTTCCTGGTTTGGGGAGCTCATGGTGTTGTAGGCAAACGCCACACCAATGGTGTCGTCCGCGAACTGGTCGATATAGGAGAAGGTGCCGCGATGGCCCTGGTCTTCGCCATCCGGGTTCAGCTTGTCGAAGCTGGTTTGCTCCATCTGGCCATTGAACTGGATTACACGCTCGCCACGAGACAGCGGTTTTACAGTCTGCATGTCGATTACGCCTGCGATACCTTCGGCATCGAGGCTGGCGGTCGGGGTTTTGTAGACGGTTACGCCGCTCATGATCTCAGAGGGGTAGAGATCGAATTCAACACCGCGGTTATCGCTGATGGAGACTTGCTCGCGGCCGTTAAAGGTAGTGGCACTTTCGTTTTCACCGAAACCGCGAATGGTAACGCGGCTCGCACGTCCGTCCAGGCGCTGGGTCGCCAGGCCCGGCAGACGAGAAATGGCTTCAGCAATGGAGGAATCCGGCAACTTGCCGATGTCTTCGGCAGAGATGGCCTCGACTACCGCCTTGGCATCGCGCTTGGTGCCGATAGAGTCCATAACACTCTTACGGAAACCGGTAACGGTAATTTCTTCCAGCTGGGTGTTACCCTCTTCCTGGGCAAAAGCACCAACGGAAACAGCGGACGCGGCAATAGCTGCAGACAGCAGTGCCGGCCGGAAACGTTTGTTTGTCAGACTCATCATCTTCTCCCTTGGACTTATCGTTATGGTGAGTAATGCCATCCTAGGCCTACCCGAAGTCCATATCCTCCACCCCCAAGGGGGGAGGAGGGGGGAGAAGCCGGGGCCGGCGGAGGAGGAGGGGGCCGGCCCGGGTCACCATGGAGGGGGATTATACGCGGTGAACAAAAATTGTTCAGCCCGAAAGAGCGCGGTTCTGAGGGAGAGAACGGGCCAGTCAGTTCTCCAGCCAGGCGGCGGCGCCGATCAGCGCCGGGTAGCCGGCTTTGAGGACCTCCACCCGCACCCCCTTCAGCCACTCGCCCAGGCGGCCCTTGGTGGTAAAGCGCTGCTCAAACTGGCTCTCCGGCAACAGGGATTCGATACGCGGCAGCACACCACCACCGAGGAACACCCCACCGCGGGCGACGTAGTAAAGCGCCGCATCACCGGCGGCACTGCCGAGGAAATTGAGAAAGTCGATCAGGGTTTCCCGACACAGCAGGTCGGAGCCATCCAGGCCGCGGCTGCTGACATCTGGCGGCGTCAGCGCTTCCGCCTCGCGTCCGTGCAGTGCACACACGGCACGGTACAGGTTGACCAGGCCACCGCCACTCAGCACGTACTCGTTGTACACCGGCATCTGGTCACGGGCGAGAATACGCAGCAGCTCCAGTTCGCGCTCGCTGCCGGCGGAGAGGTTGGCGTGGCCGCCCTCCCCCGGTACCACGCGGTAATGACCGCTCTCACTGACGAGGCCGGCCACGCCGAGGCCGGTGCCGGGGCCAAGCACGACCATGGGGCCGTTGGCCTGTGCAGGCACATCCCGCAGCGCCCATTTGTCTTCTTCCGGCAGCCGCGGCAGCGATAGCGCAAGGGCGGCGAAGTCATTCACTACCAGTGCGCGCTCCAATGAGAACCGCCGGCAGAGTGCTTCAGCGCGTATGTCCCAACCCAGGTTGGTCATGGTCACGCGCCCACCCTCGGGGGTCTTCTCCACCGGTCCGGCCACCGCAATGCAGGCCTGGGTCGGGCGCTCCCCGTCCAGCCCCTCAATCCATTGACCCATTGCGGAGTAGAAGTCATCAAACATCGCACAGTTCACCACCTGGATGGCTTCCAGCCGGTAGCCGCCCTGATAAGAGTGGGCTACGGCGAAGCGGGCGTTGGTGCCACCGATGTCCGCGACAATTCTGGTCATGGCTATTTCCTTAAATAATCCTTAGATGCAGGCCGGATTCTGGTCTGAACTGATACCTCGGCCCCCGATGCCACAGCACAGCCCCTGAAAAAAATGGCGCTATAAGGTAATGATTTGCCGACGAAAACTCCACCCCTCCCGCCTGTTGGAGACACAAATATGGAGGGATGAGGCGCCTGCAGAACCCAGGGGGTTTCAACGCTTCAGTTTATGCGCTTCAAGCCGGAGGGGGAGAAAAAATGCCGGCAGGCTGAACCTGCCGGTCCCATAGGTCGACGAGAAATGACCTTTTGGCGGGAGAAGAGAGATGATGTCGGGTGCCTGTGCGGGATTCGCCGAGGAGCCTAAAAGGAACACCTCTCCAACACAGGCTACGGGAAACCCGATAGGACCAGTGTGCTGCGCGTCTCCGCTTCCGTCGCCCCACTTTGGGGAAATCGTCAAACTGGGCGGTGTCACTTTCGGAAAATCCGCAAGCGGGATGGCCTGCGGACACCGTGGGCGCGGCTTGCGCTCCTCCCGCGGGGGGAATTCTCTTATACTCCCGCGCACAAGAGCGATAAAACATAACAAAGAGAGGCCGCCGCGAACGTGGCAGACAGGCCCCAAACCAATCTGGCGATGATTCGATGAAACAGTACATATTCAACATCCACGACGTGGTACTGCTGATGACCGCGGCGGAGTGCCTGTTGCTGGCAGTATTCCAGTCAATACTGCCCACTCGCGCTCGTCACGACGGCCGCCTGCTGACGGCGTTCCTGCTGATTATCGCGGTGGCCTCCGGCTGTACCCTGCTGCTGTGGAACGACCAGTTCACACTGGCGCCGTGGCTTGAACAGACCCTGCTGCCGTACCTGTTGTTCGCGGCGTTGCTGCTGAAGGGGCCGGCAATTTACCTGTATTTCTGCTCGCTCACCCAGCAGAAGCTTCAATTCAACCGTCGTCAGGCATTGCATCTGCTTCCCACTCTGGCGGTTCTGCTGTGTATCGCGATCTTCGGTATTTCCAGCAGCGACCTGCGCCATGTGGCCGATGCGGGCCAGTCTCTGCCGGATACTGCCATCGAATTCATCTGGGACCTGGCCTCACTGGTGCCATTTATCTACGCCATTGCGGCACTGCTGCAAATCCGCCGCTATCGCCATGCACTGAAAGATGAGTATTCCCACTATTCGGAAACCGAACTGCACTGGCTGTCGGCGCTGGCCTGGGGCGTGTGTATTTCCTGGACCTGGACCATGGTGGTGCACGTAGTGGCGAAGTTCTCCAGCGTGGTGGTCGCCGACTACATGGGCATCGCCGATAACTATCTGGCGTTCATCCTGATCAATGCGTTCTTTGCCTACAGCCTGACCTATGCGCATCAGCTGCTGGTTACCCAGCCGAAAGAGGAGGCCCGCGAGACCACCACGGAAGAGGAACCGTCGGAACCGGCCATCGAGAAGGTACGCAATGCGATGGAAAGCGACAAAATCTACCTGAAGAAAAACCTGAATCTGGAACAATTTTCTGAACGCATCGACCTGCCCGCGAAAGAAGTATCCGCGGTGATCAACAAGCACTTCGGCACCAACTTTTTTGAGTATGTGAACAGCTATCGGGTCGAAGCTGCCAAGGCGCTGCTGTCCGATCCCGAAAAGGTGGATATGACGGTATTGGATGTGTTGCTGGAATCCGGCTTCAACAGCAAGTCCGCCTTCCATCGTTTCTTCAGCCGGTTGGTGGGCATGTCACCAACGGAATACCGCAAACAGGCGCTGGCGGCGGGTGTGGCTCACAGCTGAGCCGACAGTTGCCCTTTGACGGGCAGTCGGGCACCGGCTGAGCCGGTGCCCGTCCCGGTATCAATCGACGATCAATACACTTCAAAACTCCACAGGGAATAACCGTAGACGGTACCGCGCTCGATACCCTGCATACGCACATACCGGCCGCTGGTAGCAAGACTGAGCTGGTCTACCCCGCCGTCACCATTGCTGACGCTGGTCGCGGTGGCCCAGTTGCTGCCGTCGGCGGAGACCTGAATCTCATAGACTTTGCCGTAGGCCGCCTCCCAGTTCAGCACAACCTGACTGAGACTGTACACCGCACCGAGATCCACCTGAATCCACTGGTTGTCGCTGAAGTCCGTCGCCCAGCGGGTGCCCGCGTCGCCGTCCACCGCATATTCGGGAAACCAGTAGTTACCTTCCGCCGAGGAGGCGCTAACCGGCTTGTTCAGGGCCAGGTCGCCACCCGGCTGCGGGTCACAGCAGGGAGGTTCCGTGGTTCCGCCGCTACCGTAAATTTCCAGTTCCCACAGAGACGCTCCCCAACCGGTGGCACGTTCGTGGATAAAGACACGTACAAACTGGCCGCTGGCACCGAGACCGGAAAGCATATCCTCGCCACCGTCGCTGTCGGTTACTGTGGCGACGGTACTCCAGTTCTGACCGTCGTCAGATACTTGCACGTCATAGACGCGACCGTAAGCGGCCTCCCATTTCAGTACCACGCTGTCGATGGAAGACACACTGCCGAGGTCCACGGAGATCCACTGCGGATCGCTCCACGCGCTGGACCAGCGGGTACCCATATCGCCGTCCACGGCAGCCGCGCCGCTCAGGTCACCGTTTTCCATGGAGGACACGGTGACGTTTTTGTTCAGTGCAATATTGCCGGTGGGCTCGGGGTCGGGATCACCACTTCCGCCGCCGATATCCAGCCAGTTCAATTGCACTGCGCCGGCGAACACCAGGCGCAGTTTCTGCGCACCGTCATTCAGATTCACATGGGTGGAAAGCGTGTCCCAGGCGCCGGCGGTCGCGGGCACTGCCACGGTTCCCTGGCTGACGCCGTCGATCAGTACTTCGATACTGGTGGAAGCGTCCGCAGCCACACGCAGTTGCAGTTGCGCGCTGCCGGCACTGCCCACCAGGTTGTATTCCACCCAGCTGTCGGTGACAGTTTCGGTAATATCCAGAAAGCCGCTGACATCGGTGGTTTTATCCACACGCACCGAGCTCATGGTGCCGTAGGCTTCGGCCTGCACCTTGTTCGGCAGGTTGTGCACGCTCGCCGCGCCGTGCACCGGCATATTCACGTAGATATTGCCGAGTTCTGTGAGTACGCCGGGCTGACGGTAATCAAACAGACCATTGTAGGGGTGGCCGTTGCGGCGACCGGTGAACCAGGCGTAGCGGGCCACGTCCGGATCATTTTCCAGGTAGTCTACGGTCTGGATCAGGAACTTCTGCTGCTCCGCTTCGGTGGTGGTGTCTTCCCAGGCGGAAAATTCCGTGAGCCAGATGGGGCGGTTGTATTTCTTGAACAGATCCACATACCACTCGATAGCACCCACCACCGGCATATACGCGTGTATGGAAATGGCATCCACACGACAGTCCGGGCACACGGCAAAGAAGTCATCAAAATAGTCGATGGGATCGTAATAGGTCGTGCCGTTTTCGGTGACGCAGTTGCCACAGAAATTCATCGCCACACTCACGATATCCAGGTCGAACTCATCGGCGATGGCCTCCAGGCGCGGCCACTCGGCGGCGGCCTGGGACGGGGTCATCGCCGCCTGGTCGATGAAGTTGGGCTCGTTAAACGCGAGGATATATTTCACTCCCGGATGCGCGGCGATGTAGTCGCGCATGGCCTGATCGTCAAAGGCACCGTTCCAGGCCATGGGTACAAACTCGACACCATAGTTCTGGTAGATATCTGCGATCTGAACATCCGGCGCATGGCTCCAGTTGTACCACCAGGAAATGCCTTGCGACATCACCTCGAAATCTTCCTGCGAGTGATGACCGTATCCCAGGCCGCGCTTGCCACTTTTCCCCGCGCCGTAATTGTCGGCAATAAAAATATGCGTGACCGCACTGTGACTGGCCTGACCGTCACTGACGGTGAGCACCACGCGGTAGCTGCCATTGTCGGCATAGGTGTGGGAAACACTCACTCCGCTTCCGGTAACACCATCACCGAAATCCCAGCTGTAGGTAAGCGCATCGCCATTCACGTCGGTGGAACGGGAACCGTCAAACACGACGCTGGTTCCCGCTGGTCCGCCCATGACCGAGGGCTTTATCGCCGCCACCGGTGCGCGGTTTACCACTTCACCATCGGTGCCCGGATCCTGTGCCTGTTCACCGCCAGACATGTACACGTCGTCGATGGACAGGCTCGTCACTTCACCGAAACCCAGCACCTGCAGCACCTGACGCATATCCGCCAGCTCCAGGTCCGGTGCGAGTTCGCTCATGGGAATGACGATATCGTGCCACTGACCGTCGCGAACAAACCCATAGGGATCGGCACCCGGTTTGAAGTCGATCCATACCTGGCCGATGCCATCGACGTTGCCCCCTTTCAGGCCGATACGGAAATCGGTCTGGTCGCTGGTTTTCATGGAGAAATGCAGCGCGGCATTGGCGTTATCAAACGCGGTGAGATTGAAGCCTTCACGCGCGGTAAAGCCGAGGCCGAACCAGCCCTTGCCGGTTGAGGTCAGATGCAGCGCGGCATTCCCTTCGCGGCTGTCGCCAGTACCCAGGGTGAGGGTTTCATCCCACACATAGAGGTCACCGTTGACACCAAAGCCGAAATTACCCGCATCCATATGCGCGGCGGTTTCGGTGTAGATACCGTAGCTGCCGTACTCCGGCGCCTCCAGCGCAACGCTCTCACTCAGGTAGATATTGTCGAAAGCGATCTCGAACGCCTCCGCGGGTGCCGGGCCGGAAACACTGAAAAAGGTTTTTATGGTCTCCATATCCAGACCGCCGAATTTTGACAGCGGAATGGACACCGTGTGCCACTCACCATCGCGCACCAGACCGTATTGGTCGCCACCTTCCGCCAGCGTCACCTTGGCCTCACCACCGGACGTGCTCGCCATGTTCACTTCGATGTTCACACTGGAATTCACCTTGGCATCGAAGTGCAGGTAGCCGTGCTTGTAGTTGCGCATGTTGTAGTCTCTATGCAGCAACCCCATACCCCACCAGTCGCCGGCGGCCACGGAATAGGAAAGCACGGCACTGCCTTCGGATGGCGCGGTGGCCACGGCGGTCATGTTGTTCCAGATATAGAGATTGGCGTTGTCGCCCCAGTTGAACTCGTCCAGCACCGGGTGGGTTTCGGTCATGATGCCGAAGTCGCCGCGATAATAATTTTCGCTCGCCACGTCCACTTCGGTATGCTCATTGGCATAGAGGCGGACATAATCCACGTACATTTTTGCCGGGAACTGCGCCGTGATTTGCGCGGGATCGGTAATCTCTACAAAGTTCCAGCCACCCACCGCCAGGTTCAGAAGAATGTGGTTGGGGTTGTCGCGGAATTCCGACAGATTGGGATCGGTAATATCCATGGTGAGCACCTGAGTGTCGTCCACGGAAATGGTCAGAGCCTCTGGCGTCCAGTCGAGACGATAGGTGTGATACTGATCGTAGAGATTATTTTCCAGTACCACCTCTTCCGCGTGGTCCGCCTGCAGCCAGTCGCTCCAGTCGCCGGATTCGTGCCACCAGTGCAGCGCGCCAGAGACCGCGTTGTTGACCGTGCCGTTATCGATCGCCGCCTTGTAGCCGGCCTCCATGATGTCAATCTCACCGGACTTGGGCCAGCCGTCTACACCGAAATTATTACCGAGCATCCAGAACGCCGGCCACAGTCCGTTATCCAGTTTCGGCAGTTTGATGCGCGCTTCCAGGGTGCCGTATTTGAATCCGAAGCGACCGTTGGTATGCAGGCGCGCAGAGGTGAATTCCTTGCCCTCATAATTTTCGCGCCTGGCCTCAATCACCAGATTGCCGTCTTCTACATAGGCATTTTTCTGTGACGCGGTGTAGTACTGCAGTTCGCCATTGCCATTGCCGTCTCCACCAGTGGTGAAGGTCCAGGTATCGCGATTGATCTGGTCTCCGTCGAATTCATCGGCCCAGATCGGCGCGGTCTGTGCCTGCGCAGTGGCCAGCAGTGCGGGCTGTGCCAACAGGCACGCGGCCGTCAACAGCAGCCGGCGTTTAACCGTTGCTCTCTTGGTTTTCATTGTGTTTCCCATCATGCTTTTATGAATGTTATGGATCAGGGAGATACTGCGATCCTGATCGGCAAATTTCGGGCGTACGATGCCCGCCGAATGATTCGGAGGCATGGTATTTCCGAGGATTCCGCCGCAACCGCTGGCAGAGGGTACCGCTGATGATCGCTCGCGCGATCGAAATAAAACGTGTACTGCTGGATCGATTTTTATTGTTGTTATGTTTCGGCCAGCACCTTACAGGTGCTTTCAGGGGCTTCGCGAACTCCGACTGCCGCGAGAGAGGGTAATTCGGCAGCCGGAGCTTTTCTTTACAGAAAGGGCATTAACCGCAATGAATGTCCGCGTCGGCCTTGGACGCGATATGAATATTGTGCACGGTCATATCCAACGCACCGGCGGTACGTACATAGAAGGGTGACAGCACCATATCCAGTTTCGCACCAGCATCCGCCAGGCACTGCAGATCTACCGCAACGGTTTTCCACTCGCCCGGCGCCGCGTCCTTGAGTAGTTCGGTGATGGACTGCTCGGCACCGCAGTCCATACCGCAGTTCATGCCAAGGCTTACCGCGTCGCTCGGTGCAGCGTCCACTTTCACATCGAACACCAGGGCGCCCTGCTTGCCCAGATAGCTGGTGAGGTCGGTGCGGCTGTTGGCAAAGAAGCCGGCCACGGCATTGCCCTCGCCGTTCCACTGCAGACGACGGCTGTCTTCCTGTACCTTGCGGTCAACGGACTGCACACTGATGCCGGAAAGTTTCGCCACGCTGCTGGAAATGACCGACAGATTGTTCGCGGCATCCATCACCTGGAAGCTCCAGGGATCCAGTGCGCGGCCGTTGAATACCGCCAGTGCCTGTTCGCCATCAGATACTTTGAGACCGCTCTGTTCGGAGAGCGCGGCCACCTGAACACTGCTTCCGTAATTGAGGCCGTAACCGAAGTTGAACTGGGCCAGCGCCTCATTCTCGCCGGGGTTGCGTACGGTGGGCTGTGCATCGTTGGGCCATGAGAAAGTGAGTTTGCCCTTGAAGTCGTGGTTCACTTCGCCGTCGGCGTTGCGGAAAATCACATCCGCCACACCGGCACCCTCGGTGCCCGGCTGCCAGATGACCGCGAACGCATCGGAGGCATTGATGTGCGGATTCACCCACAGCGGACGACCGGTAATAAACAGGCTCACAACAGGGATGCCCTGCTCGCGCAGATTGTTCAGCAGTGCCAGGTCACCGGCGCCTTTGTATTGCAGGTTGGAAATATCACCCTGCATTTCCGCATAGGGATCCTCACCGAAGACCACAATGGCCACATCCGGCTTCTGCTCGAAGCTGCCATCGACCGACAGCTCGGCGGTGCCGCCGGCGGCCTGCACGACTTCAGCGATGCCACCATACACGGAAGTGGCTCCGGGGAAGTCGCTGTTCTGGTTACCGGTACCCTGCCAGGTGATACTCCAGCCGCCGGCCTGCTTGCCGATATTGTCGGCACCATCACCGGCCACAAGCACGCGCTGGTTGCGCGCAAGCGGTAGCAGCCGGTCGTTGTTTTTCAGCAGCACCAGGGATTCACGCACCGCCTGGCGGGCGATGGCGCGGTGCTCGGGTGCGCCAATCAGGGATTCATCGGCGGCAAACGCGCGCGAGGAAGGCGCGCCCGCTTCAAACAGGCCCGCACGAATTTTTACCCGCAGAATACGGCGCACCGCGTCGTCGAGACGCTCAGCGGAAATCTCGCCACTCTTCGCCTGAGCCAGAGTGTTTTTGTACAACTCCTTCCAGCTCGGGTCCGGCGCCATGAACATGTCGAGTCCGGCGTTGACGGACTGCGGACAGCTCACATTGCTGCAGCCATTCACAAACTGGTGGCCGGCCCAGTCGCCGACGATGAAGCCGTCGAAGCCGAGGCGGTTTTTCAGTACATCGGTCAGCAGGTATTTGTGGCCGTGCATCTTCTCGCCATTCCAGCTGCTGAAGGAGGCCATGACGGTCTGCACGCCGGATTCGATCGCGGAGAAATAGCCCTGGGCGTGCAGACGCACCAGCTCTTCTTCGCTGATGACCGCGTCGCCGCGGTCAATGCCATTCAGAGTGCCGCCATCAGCCAGGAAGTGCTTGGCGGTGGCGATCACATGCTTGCCCTGCAACAGGTTTTCACTGCCCGCTGCGCCCTGCATGCCCTCCACCATCTCACCCCCGTAAGCGCGAACCAGATCGGGATCTTCGGAGTAGGATTCGTAGGTGCGACCCCAGCGATCGTCACGCACCACCGCGAGCGTCGGCGCAAACACCCAGTCGATACCGGTTGCGCGGACTTCCGCGGCGGTGGCGGCGCCGATCTTGCGCATCAGTTCCGGATTGTGCGCGGCGCCGAGGGCGATGTTGTGCGGGAACAGAGTTGCGCCGATCACATTGTTGTGACCGTGCACGGCGTCGGTGCCCCAGATCATGGGAATGGCGACACCGCCATCGCGGGTGTCCATGGAGGCTTTGTAGTATTCATCCGCCAGCGCCACCCAGTCGGCGACGCTCGCGTGTTTGTTGTCGTAGGGGAAGGCGCCGCCGCCGTTCAGGATAGAGCCGATGTGATACTGTCTCACGTCTTCCGGGGTGGCGGTGCGGATCTCCACCTGGATCATCTGACCGACTTTTTCCTCGGTGGACATTTTGGCCAGGAGTGCGTCGATACGGGCTTCCACTGCGGGATCTTTGGCAATGCCACTGGTCAGTTGCGGCCAGTGGGTGCTCACTTCGGCGCGACTGCCGGCCGCGCTGGATGGGGTTTCGGCGGTCAGTTTCTGAGCGCCATTCTGTTCCGTACAGCCCGCGAGCCCCGCGCCCGCTATCAGACCGGAGATGACCCCCAGCAAAATTCGCTTTCTCATCACCGCAAAACTCCCATTCCTGTTCGCATTATTTTTCGAATCATCGAGTGACTTTCCGCCGCTGCCGAGTCTCAATCTTTGAGACCGCGCACCCGGCTTTTCCAGCCTCCGTTGTACGGATTGCGCGGAAAAGGGTCGTCCCACTTTGAAGCCGGGGCACAAAATGGTGCAAACCACCTTGCCACTCCCGCGTAAACACCAAAATGGGACACGTCTGAACAAGATTTATTTGGTGAGTTTCACATTATCCACCTGCAATACCGCTCCATTCTGGTTGTCCCAGGCGGGGGAAATGACGAATGGCGTATTCACACTCGCGGTGTTGAGCCCCATTTCCGCCAGCTCCATCATGGGGATCTGGAAGTGGGTCCACTGATCTACCGCGGGCATATCCAGCGGGTAATCACCGGAGGAACAGGGATGGCCGCAGTCCGCGCGGAAGGTGAGTGACGCGGAACCGGCATCATCCGGTTCCTCCAGAACCCGCAGGTCAAATTCCACGTAGGTGTAATCGCTCAGGTCATAGCTGGCGGCGGACTGGAAGAAGCCGATGCCCTGGTCGGTATTCCAGGTGACCTGCCCCACCTCGCCGTAGTCGCCACCGGCATCCACCACCTGAAAGTCCACCGTGCCAAATGCCGTCCAGGTGTACCACTGGTAGGGGTCTTTGACTTCGCCGTCGAACACTGCCAGTTCATCGCCCTCACTGTCCGGTGCCTGGGGCGGCGCGACGCCCGGATTGTGCACAAATTCCCCATCGGTACTGGCGCAGCCCTTGCCGGTTTCGAAATCTTCCGTGCACTGGTATACGCGCACATAATCGATCACGTATTCCTGCGGAAAGGCTGCTTCGTCGATACCTCCGGCGTTGACGTTGGCCGGCCAGTTTCCGCCCACCGCCAGATTGAGAATCAGATGAAAGCTCTGATCAAAGGGCGCATAGGCGTTGTCCAGCGCGGCGGTGGTATACCAGCCGTCCTTGGTCTGGGTGGCGTAGTGGTCACCGTCCACATACCAGCGGATTTCACCCTCTTCCCACTCCCCCGCGTAAGTGTGGAAGTCATCCGCCGGGTTCGCGCCGCCGGGAATCTGGTAGGCCTCGCCGGTGTATTTGTTGCCGGGCCAGTTATCCCCATAGTGCAAGGTGCCGTGAATGTGATCTTCGCCAGCCACTTTCAGATTCACGGCTTCAAGAATGTCGATTTCACCGGAGAGTGGCCAGCCGCCGTACACCCATTCACTCGGCAACATCCAGAACGCTGGCCAGCTGCCCTGCCCCTGCGGCAGTTTCGCGCGCATTTCAAAACGGCCGTATTTCCAGTCTCCCATGCCTTTGGTACGCAGGCGCGCGGAGGTGTAAGTACCACTGCCGCTGGTATCGTCCGGATCGTAATTCGGATCATCGTCCACCAGATTCGGGCCTGTAGCGTCCTCGCGGATCGCCTTGATATACAGCATGTCGTCGGCGACCCAGGAGTTCTCCGCGGCGTCGGTGTAGCACTGCGCCTCATTATTGCCACCGCCGGTGCAATTCACTTCGTGGGACCATTTTTCGCTGTCGATCGAATCGCCGGAAAATTCGTCTGCCCACACCAGGCAGTAACCGCTGTTCAGCGCATCTTCCAGGCACTGTTCCGGCCGCTCGTTTACGGGTGGGTCGTTGGGAATATTGACCTGGCCATCGTCATCATTGCTGCTGCCACCGCCGCCACAGGCGCCTGCGGCAACCGCCATTGCCAGAACGGAAGATCTGAACAGAATTCTGGACATCGCTGTATCCTCATATTTTTGTTTATTGTTTTCACGCTCTCACTCAAAGACACCACTGAAAAACGCAGCGCGGCTTCTTATAGCCGCACAGTAGCTATTCAGCGCTGCCCACATGAGAACGGTTCTTTTAGCGTCTCCTGCTGAAAAATGTCGCCCCACATTGCCGTATGGGACAAGGTGGGCCGGCGCTTTTCACGCAAAAAAAGGGGCGATAAAAATATCGCCCCGAATAGAAAGAATATATGCAGTTACAGTGAGTTGAGGAACTGCAACAGATTCTGCTTGCTCGCCGCCGGCAGAGACTGATAGGCATTTTTCGCCGCCTGCCCTTCGCCGCCGTGCCACAAAATGGCTTCCTCAATGCTGCGTGCGCGACCGTCGTGCAGGTAACTGTGTACAGGTGTGCACACTTCATTGCCCTGACCACCGACCGGATTTTCCACACCACCCGTCACACAGGCGGAAAGCCCGAGTCCCCACAGCGGTGGTGTACGCCACTCCGCACCACTGGCTTCGCCTTCTCCAAGATTATCCGCAAGGCCTGCCCCCATATCGTGTAACAGCAGGTCGGTGTAAGGGTGAATGGTCTGGTTACGCAGTTCCGCCAGCGGGTGGTACGCGCTGGTTTGCATGGTCGGTGTATGACAACCGGCACAACCGATACTGGCAAACACCTGCTCACCGTTCACCACAGCCGCATCGTCGTAGTTGCGCTGCGGACGCACGCCCAACAGGGAAATATATTTGGTCAGATCCCGCAGATGATTGTCCGCAAGTTCTGCACCCGCTGCACCGCAGTCCGACTGGCTGCCACCGCAATCCGGGTTGGGAAATACGGAAGTCATCACGCCCATATCCGTGTTAAATGCACGAGCCAGTTGGTGGCGGACACTGGCGGTGCCCGCCTTCCAACCAAAGCGGCCGAGACGGGTTTCTCCGGTTTCCGGATCGACCACACGATTCACACGACCGGAAATGCCATCGCCATTGCTATCCCCGGCATCTGCTAGCGCGACAATTGAAGATTCCGGAATTGCTTCCAGCAATCCGATGCCGACAAGGTTGGGCGCGATACGTGCGGAAAAACGTGCAGGCGTTACCCCGGTAAACGCATAATTTGGTGAGCGCAAACCATTCTGCTCGCTCCAGTAGGCAATCGAAACACTTCCTTCACTGGCCGCGCCGCTGCGTGCTTTCGGCTGCAACACAGAACCAAGATACGGATCGGGATTACCACTGGCATCCGCCACTTTGAAGGTCCACTTTTCCAGCGGTTCGCCTACCGGTGCAGGCGCTGCACGACCATTGCGCTCATGGCAACTGCCGCAACTGGTATTGATGTAGTGGGGCCCCGCCAGATTTACCATGGGCGCGAAGGCGGGATTTTCCAGCGGCTTTTCATCGTGCACACCGTCGATGGCGGAGCTGTGCAGCACTCGTCGTCCGAGCATAAACGGCTGCGCGTTGTCGTACCCGATATTCGTCGCCATCTGCAGAAAGTGATTGTCCGTCTCCCCGGAAGTCGACGCGTGAATGGTAGTGTCACCGCCCAGCCAGGCCTTCTCCGCAATTTTGTAGGAATCCTTTATGCCACCAAACGGCGTACTGCCACCCACGTCCCATGGCACCAGCCCCTCGCCAACAATGTACAGGAAGGTAGTACCGTAGTAATTCGCACGACCGTTGGGTACGCTGGGATCGAGGAACTGACTGATTTCAAATTCCAACTTGTCGCCAACCTGGATTGCACGGTTCTCGCGGCAGTTGAAACTGCGCTCTTTGTAATAGTTGTAGTTGTCCACCACAGTCATCACGCCGTTGTCGCAATACTCCGCCACGGTGCCCACACCGCGATAGAACCAGCGGTTTTCTGCCTCGGTATCGCTCAGCTTGAACTGGGTGCGCACATTCATCCGCACCGTATCGCCCCCCTTCGCTACCTCATCGATGATTTCGATAGAAGCCGTGCGGTCTTCCCAATAAAAACTCAGATAGTGATCGTAGGCCTGGAAATGATCTTCCTTGGCATGGCGGTCCCGCGCGCGATCGGAAAAGCGGGTTACCAACGCCGTCGGTGTTTCAAACGTAATGGCGGGCTCCAACGCCGTACCGCTGTTGTAGAGCGGCACAATATTTCCGAGGTCCGGATTACCGCCGGACGAGGAACTGCTGCCCGAGCTGCCGCCGGAAGAGCTGCTGGAACCGCTCCCGGAACCCCCGCCGGAGGAGGAGGAGGAGGACGATGATGAGGAAGAGGATGAGGAGGACGAAGATCCGCCCTGCCCGCTGAACGTGAACTGGACGGGATCTGTGGTTTCGCCAACCCCACCGGTGATCTTGGTGAAATAGACAGTAACCACATCACCGGGAGACAGGTTCGGAATATTGTGAGTCCAGTTGTTGCCATTTTGCGTCATGCGCACATTCAACTGGCCTCCACCGTTCACCGAATAATGCACATCCACGATATCGCCACCGGTCATGCGAGCCTGTGCTGTGGATGCATCAAGCTCCACCAGGCAACCGCTGTCGCAATGGGCCGGAGTGCCGAACACCCCCAGTTCCCAGATGGAGTAACCCCACTGGTTACCGGCGCTGCGGCTGATCCCCTGGATACGCACCTGCTGATAAATACCGTCCACGGTTACGGTATCGGTGCGGTGCCCGAACACGCCACCAGTTTGGGTGGAGAGTGTGGTCCAATCCACACCGTTATTGGACCCCCAGATTTCATAAGTGTCGGGATTGGCCGCTTCCCAGAAAATCTCCACCTGATCCAGGTCATAGGGCTGGCCGAGATCCACGGTGATCCAGGAAGGATCCGTCTGCGCGGCGGATGCCCAGCGTGTGCCGCTGTTGCCATCAACGGCGTTACTGGCCGGAAGATCGGCGGTGCTGGCGGTGACGGGCATTCCGGTGGCTAGATTGTTTGTCTGCGCGCTCACCGATTGCGCCGTTGACAGAGCTAAAGCCGAGCAGACAGGAAAAAACAGAAACAACAGAAAGGAGCGTCGCCCCGAATGGACTACACGCATAGTCACACCTCGCTATAAATTTATTGATTATTAGAATTTCGTGGAAAACCGAACCTGCACACGTTCTCTATGTACAGGCCGTCACCACGTTTTTGGTTATGGCAAGGTAGACGCTATATCTTTGGATTTACTCCGTCGTCCCACTTTGAAATATTTTCCTATGTGAGCCACCTGCGTTGCTGTCGGCGTCACGATTGGCGCCTTATTGATTGAGGATGCAGTTTAGTTCAACGTGGCGGAACGATAGCGCCAGACAGGTACCCTTTCAGATACTCATTGTGCCCATGTAATTTAGCTACGGTGTTATCCACATTGGTACGAATATGCTGAAGAAACTCCGTTAACTCATGCTCCGACATACTGTCCACCAACGGGTGATAACGCTCGGGTTCCAAACCCTGCCCGAGCATCACTTGCTGCCATGAATCCACAAAAAGTTCATTGGCTTCGCGAAAAACATGTCCGGTCTCACGGAACATGTCGATTTTCGCCGCAAGGGAATCCGGCACTTCCATCTGGCTGCAGTGCCGCCAGAATTCCGTATCGGATCGGTCGGTCACTTTGTAATGCAGAATAATGAAGTCGCGGATTCTATCCATATCAAATTCACACTGCCGGTTGAACTCATCTACCTCACACTGATGAATTTCGCTTTGAGGGAAGAAGCGTAAAAAACGCACTATATTCTGCTGAATCAGGTGAATACTGGTAGACTCCAGCGGCTCAAGGAATCCGCTCGACAGGCCTACCGCGAGACAGTTCTTGTGCCACTGCTTACGGCGACGGCCAGTCTGAAATTTGATTAACCTTGGCTCTATCAGAGTATTGCCTTCGACATTTTCAAGTAACTGTTCGCAAGCTGATTCATCGCTCTGATAGCTGCTGGCATAAACCAGCCCATTGCCCACCCGCGTCTGCAGCGGAATGCGCCATTGCCATGCGCTTTCCCGGGCAATAGATCGCGTAAACGGAACGGGTTCCTCCACCGCTTCAGTCTGTACTGCTACCGCACTATCGCAAGGCAGCCAATGCGACCAGGACTCAAAGCCGGTGTGCAGAGCCTTCTCAATCAACATTGCCCGCATCCCCGTGCAGTCGATAAAGAAATCTCCATCGATCACCTGCCCGGAGTCCAGTTTCAACCCGCGGATAAATCCATTCTCCGGATGCAGCTGCACCAGGTCGATCTTGCCCTCCACCCGCTTAACGCCAAATTTTTCACTGAATTTACGTAAATAGGCCGCATAGCGGCTCGCATCCAGATGAAAAGCATAATTGAGTCCTATCTTTGGCAAATGGGTGAACTTGTGCTCTTCTGCGGCACGACGTTCCAGGCAGTACTCACCAAAGTCGCCAGCAATTCCCATTTTCCTGCCGCGCAACCAGAAATGCTGAAAACCACATGCCCAGCAGTCTTTGCCGGTGACGCCAAATGCGTGAGTATAGTCTTTCCCAACGTCCCGCCAGTTTTCGAACCGGATACCTAATTTATAGGTTCCCTGTGTCTCGCGCAGGAATTCTGCCTCATCAATACCCAGCAGTCGGTGAAAAAACACCAGGGTCGGAATGGTGGCCTCGCCGACGCCAATAGTTCCTATCGATTCGGACTCCACCAGAGTAATTTCCAGCTGTGAACCCATCAACTTGGAGAGTGCCGCCGCGGCCATCCAGCCCGCAGTTCCACCTCCGGCAATCACGACTTTTTTAATGCTTTCGCTCATGCGTTTCTCTCTTTATTCGCCGCCCATCTCAAGGTTTATGGCGTTCGCTGTAATTTATCTATGAGAAATTTCTTGAGGCGTGCGGAGGACTCTCGGTTCAGGTCACCCAACAAGCCACGTATATGATCGGGAATATGACTGACGGCGTCTTCGCGCCTGACTACAAAATGCTCAAACAACCCGGACCAGGCCCTGCGTTGAGACTCGGGTAGGCTGCCAATCGAAAGCAGTGCGTGCATCAACGCATCCTGAGGTAGGCCTGTCCAGACCGGAGTCGAGCGCCACCAATAGTTCACCAACACATTGAGGTCATCCAGACCCTCGACCTGATGCCACCACATACTGGGAACGTATAACACATCACCCGGCTCCATTTCCGCAACCTGCGCTGCACCCAGTGCATCGCGATAGCGCGGAAAACGGTCGTAATCCGGCGCGAAGAAGTCGACCATGCTAATGGTCTGCCCTGCAGGGTTAAAGTCCAGAGGCCCGGGATACAGATTCGCCACCTGCTCTGGGGGGAACAAAGTAAAACGACGTCGCCCTGCGACTACGCAGGCGAGGTTTTCCGGTAAGTCAAAATGCGCGGCTACACGGGTACGGTTTCCGAACCATATGGAAACCAGCGGCTGGTTTTGGCCCAAAGGTATATCGTTTTTCGTACGCAAACCCGGTAAATGGTGATCAACTGGCGTCGAGCCCACATAGCAGCATGCGGTACTTCCTTCAGTAGATTCCAGCTCACGAAGCGTTTCCAGTAAATTTCCCGAGGCACGCTGGAAGTTGAATCCCGTTAGGGTGTCATTGTAAAAAATACGCCCCTGCGCCTCCGCCGGAGCGCGAAATAGCATAACTGGCTGCGCCTGATCATACTGCGCCAAATAGTCAGAAAGATTACCGGAATTAGCGGCCGCCACCATTGGCCAGAGGGAAACTCCACCTTTAATCAGTAAGGGAGTGGATCTACCGGCAATATGATCGGCAATTTCCTCGTTCGCAATACCGTCACAGCTCTCTACAGGAGGAATAAACTCCGGATATATCATGAAGTTTGAACTCCAGTCCGATTGCGGGACGTCAATTGTCGCAACAGCACTCTGTTTTCCGGCAATCCCAGACGGTAGCTTGCAAGTTGCTTTTGCACTTCATCCAACAGTATTTTCGAGCGGACTTTGTCTCTATCTTTTCGCGGTGCCCGCGCTAAATCACAGGCATACCCCATGCCATGTAGTACGAAGCGATAGCTGGCTGGCGGAAACAGCGGCAACGCCTGCGGAAAATCCTGCTTCGCAGGTGCCCTGTGCCGCCAGATTGTCAGATTTTCCAATAACGAGTCCGTACTTGACTCCTCGCGCCGGTGAGCCAACCAATATTCAGAATCCGTACGCTGTGACAGAACGTAATGCAACTTGAGAAAATCGATAATGCTTTCCCAGTGCGCAAGCATCTGTTTGTTAAAGCGTTTTTCGGCGATCGTCATCTGTCCTGAGTTAGCAGGAAGAAAATCACGAATCAGCCCCGCCCCCTGCTCAATCAAGGCCAGCGCCGATGCCTCAAGTGGTTCGATAAATCCCGCCGCCATTCCCACAGCGACGCAATTCCCCTGCCACATAGCAGAGCGATAACCAGGTGCGAACTGAAGTTCACGGAAATTTAGCTGAACATTTGTATCCACAGCTCCACTGGATGTAAGGAACTGACGGAAGTCAGCTTCAACCTCCGATGCACTGATAAATTGACTGGAATAGACGTATCCCATACCTCGGCGAGAAGGCAACCCGATATCCCAGATCCAACCATTGCTACGTGCGGTGGATCGCGTAACCGAGGCAATAGGGGCGTCGGGAGACGGATGTGGAATTTGTACTGCGAGGGCTCGGTCGTTAAATAATACATCCGAACGATCAATCCACGGCACCTTCAGAAAATCGCCGATGATCATCGCCGCGCTCCCAGAGCAATCCACAAACAGGTCAGCCGTCAGACGCTCTTCCGACTCACTCACTAGCGCCGTCACCCTCCCGCCATTGCCTTCAATGGAAGCTATGCGGGAACTTATATGGTGGACGCCAAGAGTGCGGGTGCAATGATCACGCAACAAAATCCCAAATTTGACCGCATCAAAGTGGTAGCCGTAATTAAGTACCCCGGCATACTCCGGTGTAGCCAATTGTTTAGGTGCCAGATACATGTCACTGATAGCAGCCTGAGGAGTCACCGCATAGGCATAGTTTTCGCTGGCAAAGTAAGCAAGGTCCTGCTCGAAATAGCCATGAGGAAGAGAGAAGGGATGGTAATAGCTATCTTTGGGATCCGCAGTACGCCAAGCGGAAAAAAGTGACCCCTGTTTGAACGAGGCCTCGCATTCATTAAACAGACGATGTTCACTCAGACCGATACGCCGCAATGTTTCCCGCATGGACGGCCAAGTGCCCTCTCCAACGCCAATCGTAGGAATATCCGGCGATTCAACCAGAGCGATTTCACACTGCCCGCCCTGAGCGCGACCGTGCTCTGCAGCAATTACCGCAGCGGTAAGCCACCCCGCAGCCCCGCCGCCCAAAATTAAAATGGATAACGGTGCCTGTTGCATTGCGAACCCCTAAATTCAAGGTTTATCAAAATAACAAAGGGCGTGATTGCTCACGCCCTTTGCATCCTGCGAGACGTGAGTGGCAATGCGCTGCCACTCCTGACTACAGCCTTAGAAGCTGTAACGCACACCCAGATTATACCGAGCACCAGTTTGGAACGCGCCGATCATCATATTTTCATGACGGCCATACAAGCGCTTGGTTTCATTGGTCAGGTTGATCCCTTCAAAAAACACTGTCAGGTCATCCCGTACATCATAACTTGCGCTGGCATCCCACTGGCCGTAGGCAGCGACATAGACCGGGTTGCGCTCACCAGCGCCATCGAATGTACTAACCAGAAAATCATCACGCCAGTTGTAAGCGATACGTGCCTGAATTCCATTCATGTCGTAAAAACCCACAACGTTCATGGAGTCACTCAGGCCAAGCAGCGCAAACTGGTTTTCAACGCCATCACCTTTATTGGTATTGAAGTTGTCATATGCAATGTCGCCGTTCACAGTGGTCACGTTAAACTGTCCACCAAAGCCGGAGTCGCCGAACATATGCTGTACCGCGAACTCGAAGCCATCGATTTCAGCCCTGCGTGCATTCACCGGAGTCAACACACTGAACACCGCGGCCTCATCGCTGTCTGGATCGCCAACAACCGGCGCGCCGTATTTTGCTTCCATATACGCACGAACAGCCGCGGAGTCATCCGTACCCAGCGTTGCTACTGCCTCGTCATAACGCTCACCAGTTCCCGGGTGCGCGAGATTAAACGGTGTCTCTTCAAAAGATTCCTGACCAATAAAGTTCTTCACACTCTTGCGATAGTAACCGGCAGATACATAGCTGGCTTCGCCGTAATACCACTCGGTGGAGAGATCGTAATTGAGCGATTCAAACGGATCCAGATCCGGGTTACCGCGCGCAGCAGTACCACCCTGAAGCCGCAGGCGTGAGTCAATTGTCTGGCCACCCTGGATATCGCCGTAACCTGGGCGTGTAATGGTCTTGCTTACGGAACCACGCACAACAAGGTCGTCCATCACCTGGATATCGGCATCGATATTCGGCAACCAGTTCGCATAACTCCCTTGCTGGCTGCTGAAACCAACACCGCTAGACTGTGCAATGAATTCGTTGTCGGCCGCCCAAATAATGGAGTCGTACTGTGGCACTTTTGCCATAGCGTCCACATCGGTGTCTTCATAGCGCAAACCCATCGCCACGCGCACCGGCATGGCTACTTCATCCCATGCGAGATTAACCTGGGTGTACGCATACTGCTGTTTCTCAACAGCGGTGCGGTCTGTAGTGAAATCATTGCTCGCGCACAGCCAGGGGCCACACGGGCTGTTCCACGCAACTGGCAGGGTATCGCCATTGGCCTCAATCCAAGTGGCAACAGCCGAGCGCATACCATCGAAATCAGCGGCATAGTAGTACGGAGTCATATCCGAGCTGCTAGCGCTATCGAAGTCGTGCAGTGCGTCCGCCATGCTCTTCTGCACAAACAGGCTGTCATCGTAGTCCGCCGCGGTCCCCAAACCACCCCAGGTCTCGTTCTGGACGTTGGCAAATGCGGAGCGGTTAGTGGACTCGCTACGGCCAATACCGAAATCGATACTCTTCACTAAGCTTTCGTCGATATCAAAGGTGCCGTCAAAGCGCGCCTGCTCAATATCGTGCTCCATAAAGCTATTGTTGAAAACATTACCGGAGACCAGCATCTGCGACGGATCGAAGCCCTGCCCATCAATGAATGTAAAATCCACAGCGGGTAAGTCGTAGCCGTAATTCACTGTCGTCGCGGCACGATTGAACTGTACCCCGGCGATATTGTTGTTAGTGCCTCGATCATCCTTGGCTCCATTTTCAGCGCTGGAGTTGTGGTAATCGAATGCAAGAGTCAGATCTTCACGGGGGTTCCAGACCAGATTCAGGCCGATGGAGTCATTCTTGTTAACGGTACCCCAATCGCCAGCGTTGAAGGTGACATCAGCGCCAGTAGCATCGGTATAAACAATAGGGGACACTACGCTGCCGTTACCGGAACCTCTGGTAAAGGAGCCGGATACGGGCACACCGTTAAACCAAGCACCCATCGCATGGTATTGGTGCTCTACATCCTGCTCGGCGTAGGCGTAATCCAGCGTGGCTTCAAACTGGTCAGAGGGCGCCCACTGCAGAGTCAGAATAGCGTTAGTGCGCTCACGCTGGGTCTCGGAAAAGTTAAAACCGATACCACGCGGTACGGAGTAGATATCTCCGGCCTGCGGTGCGTTCTCAAAGTTGGGGTTATCAGGAGCAATGGACCCCCAATCGCCTTGACCACCAGGAATGGTGTACCAGCCCGAGCCGGTTTCAGAGCCCGCTTGGCCAGAGTGACGCTCGGAGAAAGAGCCGGCAAAAGCTACACCGATGGTATCGTCAGCAAACTTGCCACTGTATATACCGGACACCTCGGGAGTCAGGCTGTCGCCCTCTTCACTTGAGGTATCGTGCAAGGACTTAGCACTCACACTGAAAACAGTATCTGCCTGCTCCAGCGGGCGAATAGTCTTCACATTGATCACGGAGCCGATGCCACCAGTGGGCTGGTTGGCACGACCGGTCTTGAATACCTCTACACCGCTTACGCTTTCGGCCGCCAGGTTGGCGAAGTCGAAAGAGCGGGAGGCTGAGGCGCCGCTGTTTTCCAGGTTGGCCGCAGGCATCTGACGACCGTTCAGGGTAACCACGTTATAGTCGGGACCAAAGCCCCGCACGGTGACCCGGCTGCCTTCCCCGTTCTGGCGGTCGATAGATACACCCGTAATACGCTGCAGGGACTCTGCGAGATTGGTATCAGGGAATTTGCCGATATCTTCCGCAGAAATCGCATCAACTACGCCCTGGGCGTCGCGCTTGATATCCATCGACCTTTCGAGACTGCCGCGGATGCCCAGCACTACCACTTCTTCCAGTGCTGCATCCTGTTCGCTCTGTGCATAGGCCGCGCCGCTGACGCCGGCCAGGGTGGCGATGGCCACCGCGATGGAATTCTTCTTGAATCCGGTCATTCTGTTCATGGAGTTGTCTCCCCCATCGTCACGTCATTTTCGTTATTGGATTCGCCGGGATCGGGGACCTCGAGACCACGCAAGGATAACCCGATCTGGCGCGACGCTATACTCCCGCCGCGCCACAATATGAGTCGTCCCACCTTGCCGAAACGGCTAAAAATGAACTATCCCACCTTGAACCCCATAAAGCGGGAACGAAAAATTACTTAAATATCAATTAGTTATGATGATGTCGCAATTTTGCACCGAGAAAGCGCACAGGGCCACCCGGAAAGGTGCAGCGCCGGAAAAAAGTGGGTCCATGGCTCGGGCACACAGGAATGACCGGCAAGACACGTTGTGACTGAGAGGTTCCTCCGGGTTCTCCCCTGCTTCCGCAATTCGCTGCTGGGTAACACAGCACCAGGAAGGGGGAGCGAAAGGACGAAGGAGGCAGGCAGAAAGGAGGCAGGCAATAGGAGCCTGCCCCCCTGACGGTGTGGCTAGCGAGTGCAGTGCTCAAAGACCCGGCCAGCTCCAATTATGCGTATTACCACCAGGTGGCGTAGAGCGCGACCAGCAGCAGCACGACACCGAGTCCCGCGAGATTGAACGTCTGGTCCGTGGCGAAGCCTGCCTCCCAGGAGGCATCACTTCCTTTTATAGGGGCCGGGGTGTGGGCCGCCGGATTTTCCTTCGCCGAAGACTGCAACAGCGAGGTGATCACCGCCAGCGCCAGGCAACACAGGAATACCAATCCCACCCGGTCGATAAATGGCAGCTCGGGCCAGGTGAACTTCAGAACCAAAGACAGCGCCGCGGAGGACACCGCAGCCACCAGTGCACCGTTAGCCGTCGCCAGTGGCCAGAAAATACCCAGAAGGCAGAGCACCACAATACCGGGGGTAAAGAAGCCGGTGAACTCCTGAATGTACTGGAAAGCCTGGTCGAAATTGCCCAGCAGCGGGCGTGCGCACACAGCCGCCAGCAGCAAAGCAACAAGCCCGGCAATACGCCCTATCGTCACATAGTGGGCCTCGCTATGACTTGGGTGGCGATGCGCATACAGGTCCATGGTGAAGATGGTGGCAATACTGTTGACCATGGATCCCAGGGAAGAAACGATGGCGGCGATCAGGGCGGCGAAGATCAGCCCCTTGAGACCGGCGGGCATCAGGTTCATCAGTGCCGGATAGGCCTGGTCCGCCCGCGCCAGGTCCGGTAACAGTACCACCGCGGCTATTCCCGGCAGCACCACGATCAGCGGCATCAGCAGTTTCAGGTAGGCCGCAAACACGATTCCCTTTTGCCCTTCGCGCAAGTCCTTCGCCGCCAGCGCGCGCTGGATGATGTACTGATTGAACCCCCAGTACGACAGGTTCATCACCCACATGCCTCCCACCAGTACGGAGATTCCCGGCAGGCTCGCGTAGTGTGGGTTGTCGCGGGACAGGATCATGTCGAACTTCTCCGGCGCCCGCTCCAGCAGTACGTTGAAACCGGTGGCTACCCCGCGACCTTCACCAATCAGATCCAGCGCAATCCAGGACAACACCAGTCCACCGAAGATCAGCAGCACCACCTGGATGACATCCGTGAGCGCCACCGCCTTGAGTCCGCCGTAGAGGGAATAGGCCAGGGCAAGCGCAACAAGAAACACCATGCCGTAAACCAGTTCCACGCCGGCAATGGTGTGGATGGTCAGTGCCCCCAGCCACAAAATGGCGGTGAGATTGACGAATACATACACCCCGAGCCAGAACACCGCGAGAATGGTCTTCACCCGATGGTCGTAGCGCTGCTGCAGAAACTGGGGCATGGTGTAAATACGCCGGGAGATAAACACTGGCAGAAAATACTTACCCACGATGATAAGGGTGATGGCCGCCATCCATTCGTAGGAGGCAATGGCCAGCCCGATGGCATAGCCGGAACCAGACATTCCGATAATCTGTTCCGCGGAGATGTTCGCCGCAATCAGCGAAGCACCCACGGCCCACCAGGGCAAGCCGTGGCCGGCGAGGAAATAATCCTGAGTATTTTTCTGGCGCCCGCCTTTTTCGCGCGACACCAGCCAGGCAACGGATATCAGAAAAACGATATACACAGCGACGACCGCGGTATCCACCAGCGAGCCGCCAATCAGCGGAAATTCCATGTTCGGGTTTTCTCTCTTCCACAGGGACACCAGGCGCGGTCGCTGCCTCGCCGGTATCCGGTTTTTTGTTTTATGTGTGGTCGATCGACGGAGCAATGCTAGCGGCAAGCTGGAATGAGAACTACCGCCTTACCGCATGAATACGTTTTCACAGAGAAGGAAAACCATTTTGTGCTGGAATGGGACCGGGGGCACATGCTTTCCGGTTGCGAAAAACGTTTTCACCCCATACTCTCTGCGGGAGTCATGGGAAAAGAACAACAATAAAATGCTGCACAATCCTCGTGAGCAGACAGCACCAGAAATGCCCAAGCTGCCAGAACTGCATTTCTGGCAGATTTGGAGCCTGTGCTTCGGTTTTGCCGGCATCCAGTTCTGCTTTGCATTACAGAACGCCAACGTTAGTCGGATTTTCCAGTCTCTGGGCGCCAGCGTGGAAGAAATTCCCATTCTCTGGGTTGCCGCTCCCATTACCGGTTTGTTGATTCAGCCTATTGTCGGCTACCTCAGTGATAATACCTGGAACCGCTTTGGCCGCCGCCGGCCGTTTCTGATCGCCGGCGCGTTTGCCGCGGCCACAGCACTTTTGATCATGCCCAATTCCAGCGAACTGTGGATGGCGGCCGCCATGCTGTGGATTCTCGATGCATCGCTGAATGTCATGCTCGGCCCATCCGTGGCGCTGGTAGGAGATATGCTGCCGGAAAAGCAACGCTCCAGTGGCTTCTCCATGCAGAGCTTTTTTATCGGCGTGAGTGCCGTGGTGGCCTCGGCCATGCCGTGGACACTCAACCACTGGCTCGATGTCACCAACACCACATCCGGCAAGGCCATTCCCGATTCCGTTTCCTACGCGTTCTATATCGGCGCCGCGATTGTGCTGTTTACCGTACTGTGGACCTGCGTCTGCAGCCGCGAGTACAGCCCGCAGCAGTTGCAGCGGGAGCAACACAGCCTCGGGGAGAAATGGCAGGACACCTACAACGCGGCCAAAAATCAACCGCGCTTTGTTCGGCAGGGAATGCTGTTTTCCGGCTCCGGTCTGCTCGCAACCCTGGCCGTACTGACACTGGGGCTGGACAGCAAACTGCTGATTCTGACATTGGGGGTTATGGGCTATGGCGCGTTCCAGCTGCTCGCAGCCAATATGTACCAGCGTCGCAAATACCACAACGGCCTCTACCAGATCATGCACGACATTCTGGAAATGCCCACCACCATGCGCCAGCTCGCGGTGGTGCAGTTTTTTACCTGGTTTGCGCTGTTCTCACTTTGGATCTATGGCACCCCCGCCGTAGCGAGCTTTCACTTTGGTGCCGTCGACACGAATTCCGCACATTACAACGAGGGCGCAAACTGGGTCGGCATCCTGTTTGCGACCTATAACGGATTTGCCGCGCTGGCGGCTATCGCCATTCCATGGATGATCCGCGCCATCGGCATCCGCAGTGCACACATTGCCAACCTGTTGCTCGGCGCCGGCGCCATGCTGTCCTTCCTGTGGATCCGCGACCCGCAGTGGCTGCTGGTGTCCATGGTGGCGATGGGGTTTGCCTGGGCATCGATTCTCGCCATTCCCTACTCCATTCTCACCTGCACCCTGCCACAGCACAAAATGGGCACTTACGCAGGTATTTTCAATCTGTTCATCGTGATTCCGCAGATCCTCGCATCCAGTCTGCTGGCGCTGGTGGTACACCACTTGTTTGCCGGTCAGGCAATCTATGTTCTGGGTCTTTCCGGCCTGCTGTTTGCGATTGCCGCAGTGGCAACCTGGTTTGTGCGGGTAGAGGCTGCTCCCGCAGAGCAAGCGCGCACGGCCACGATTTGATCGATGCATTTGCCACCGCGATTTTTCCCCGGTCATTCCCTCCATCCCAGACGACACGTTCTTTCTCCACGCCAGTTTGCAGCCTGCTTGCCCCTGTCAACTCGCGCGCACCACCGCGGTAATTCACCGATTTCCAGCGGCCATTGAAAACGTTTTCCGGCTGAAAACGTTTTCAGCTGGAGAAAACGTTTTCATCCTGTTTTCATGGTTTTTCCGTTGACGCTCGGAATTTGACTTCATTACATTTGAAGAAAACGCGGAGCATCCAATTAAAAAACCGCTCCTGCGAAGCATGAAGTGATTCCATTGCAAACAATAAAACCAGCAATCGGAACACCGCAAAAAGATGAGAGAAAGAGACAACCGGCATTATAGCGAGAACGTATGTCACCCCGGCCTGCGCGCACCAATCTGCCGACCGCTCCTTTCACCACTGGATTCGCCCGCCCCACGGGTGAAGCGCTTGCCCGGTTAGTCACGTGCAGGCTTTCGTTGTTTGGGATCAATAACAAGTAACCAATTTTGGTGATCAGGGGAGATTCATGAAGAATTCCAACCGTTTTAGCAAGAAGACCCTTGCCGCCGCGGTCGCTTCCTACGCGCTCATGAGCGTCGCGGGAACCGCCATGGCCCAGGTCCAGGAAAAACAGCTGGGCGACGCGTCATTGGAAGAAGTGGTGGTTTACGGGGTCAAGCAGTCCCAGCAAACCGCCATCAATACCAAGCGAGATGCCAAATCCATCGTTGACGGTATTGCCGCGGAAGATATCGGCAAACTGCCGGACACCACCATCACCGACTCGCTGCAGCGTATTACCGGGGTACAGATTCAACGCACCGCCGGTGAGGGGGGTAGCCTGAGCGTGCGCGGTATGCAGCAGGTCGCGGTGATGCTCAATGGTGAGCAGTTTCTCGCCGCCGGCAATCTGGCCAGCGCACAGCCGAATTTTAACGACGTTCCCGCGCAGCTGCTGCGCAGCGCCAATGTCTACAAATCGCTGGATGTGACCAATGCCGTATCCGGCATTACAGGCACCATTGATATCCGTACCTATCGCCCGCTGGATTTTGAAGACGGGCTCAGCACCGCCAGCGGCTACGACGTTTCCTACGGGGAAATCAGCGGTGAAGCCGACAGCACGTTCAATGCTCTGGTGAACTGGCGCAATGACGATATCGGCCTGTTGGTTTCCGGCGTGACCGGACAGAAGAATCTGGCCAACGATTATGTGGGGCACGTCGGTGATCCACTGGGAATGGAAATGGGGCCGGGCTCGGAATTTTCCGGAGACTGGACCGTCAATACCAACCACGGTTACGAATTCTTTAACGCCGAGAACGAGCGCAATCGCGATGGCATCAATCTGGCGCTTCAGGCCGACCTGGGTAACGGCCTCGACCTGGTGGTGGAAGGTTTCCACACCGAAGCTACTGAGTACCAGCGCCGCGTCGGTCTGAACCTGTCCAACCGCTGGCAGGGCCAGGGCGCTACCAGTGCTGAGCAGCAGGCGCTGTGGCACCCGCGTTACAGCGATCCCAACGGATGGAGCGGTGCGCAGATCGCGGCACCCACCTCCATCAGCGACTCGGTCACCGGTGACGACGGCCGCAACTGGGTGGTTGCCGACGAGTTCGATGTGGAGCCACTGTGGATTTACTCCCTCACCTCAAATCGCAAAATCGATACCGCCTCCACCAACTTCAACGTGGAATTGAACTGGGACAACGGCGGCCCCTGGAGCGGTAGCCTCCGCGCCATCAGCGCTTCCGCAAAAAACGACCAGGTCTTTGCTACCGCACAGGGTGGCATCAATAGCTTCCGCGGCGACACGGTACAGACTCTCGACAATCATTTTTATCCGGCCGATGTCATCGAGCGTTACAACCTCACCCTCGACCCCGACCGTCTGGATGAAGTCGGCGTAAACGGCGGCCGCTTTGTATTGCCGAATCCACTGGGTTACAACGAAGACCCACGCCTGACCATGGCCTACCGGGATTACAAGGTTTCTCTGGCCGGCTTCGACCAGACCATCGCCGGTGGTCTCACCGATGCCAACGGAGAAAAAACGCTCGCCCAGTATATGGCGAACAAAGACAGCTGGATCATGGAAGGCCTGCAGCTCGAGCAGAACAGCAATATCGCGTCTGACCTGAACGCGGTCAATCTGCGGGTGAATTTCAAACCGGAAAACCTGTTCGTGACCGACGTAGAGTTTGGTCTGCGCCCGAGCCGCCGCACGGTGGAGAAGGAAAACTACGATTACTGGGCGCAGTTTTATGTGGGTTCCGACAATCGTCTGACCAGTCCGGAACTGGCCGCGGCAAATAATGAAGTGGGATGTTACGCACAGTGGCGTTCCATCGACCAGAAATTTGACGGTGGTGGCACCGGTGCCGAGTGCTCCGCTGGCGAACGTCTGGTGGGCGCAGAGGACGATGCCAGCTCCTTTGTTCCCTACTATGTCCTGCCTCCGCAGGGCCTCGACTATCACGGCCTCGGTCTCGTCTTTGTGGAAGACCTCGGTGACAACGTCAACGGAATTCCCGGCTTCTGGGCGGTGGATCCGAAAAGTCTCGACGATGCTGAAGCCATGAACCGCAGGGTATTCGGTGATATCAAACCCATCGTCAATCCCGGCACCAGCTACGATCTGACACTGAATGAACTGACCAGCTATGTGAAGTCGGATTTCGAATTCGGCAACGTATTCGGCACCTTCGGGGTCAAGGTCATCGACTCGGAAATCCAGGCGGTGATTTACGAGACCACCAGCGTAACGCGCACCAACGGAGGCTCAAACTACTACACCGGCCGTATTACCGAGACCAAAACCCGCACCGATGTGCTGCCATCACTGAACCTCGCCTGGAATGTGACCGACGATGTGATGCTGCGCTTCGCGGCGGCCAAAAACAAACAGGATCTGGATCTCGACAACTACGGCAGCAGCCGCACTATCTTTACCGCGGCCGACCCGAACGATGCGACACAGCGTATTCCCAGCGGTTGGAACTCCGCCGGCAACATCAATCTTGAGCCCTGGCTTACCAACAACTTCGACATTTCCGCGGAATATTATTTCGGTGAAGCGAGCATGTTGAGTCTGGGAGCCTATCTGGTGGAGATCGATTCATTTATCGAGACCCAGGAGAGCACCATTGATGTGGAGTACAACGGCAAAACCTACAGCATTAAGGGTAATGGCCCGGTTGTAGGTGAAGGTGGGGAAGTGAAAGGGATCGAGCTGGGTGCGAAGCTCGCACTCTCCGACCTGACCGAAATGGACATTGTTCGCGACTTTGGTATCGAGGCAAACTATACCTATT
This sequence comes from Microbulbifer pacificus, assembly GCF_002959965.1. Classification (NCBI taxonomy): domain Bacteria; kingdom Pseudomonadati; phylum Pseudomonadota; class Gammaproteobacteria; order Cellvibrionales; family Microbulbiferaceae; genus Microbulbifer; species Microbulbifer pacificus. Next base: position 2,356,554 of record NZ_PREV01000026.1, on the reverse strand, counting down.
CGCCCAGCGAAGTACCCGGGGACCACTCCGACGTGACTGGCATGAAGTATCCGTTCGCCAACAACTCGGAGAACACCTTCAACTTCATCACCTGGTACCAGAAGGACAAATGGCAGGCGCGTATGGCACTCAACCATCGCAGCGAGCGTTTTATCCAGTCTTACGGCCCGCTGAACTTTGCCAAATACGCGCCGGAGGAAACCTACCTGGATGCCAACATCTCCTACGATGTCATGGACAATGTGACGGTGTATCTGCAGGGTTCCAACCTGACCAGCGAGGACGTGCGTGAGGTTTATCGCATTGCCGACGGTGTGGAGCTGGAAGCACTGATCTATGACAACGAGGCGCGTTACTCACTGGGCATTCGCGCCAAGTTTTAATGGAATGATCTAGAAGTACCGACGCGGGCTGGCATCCAGCCCGCGTCTCTGAAGCGCTTCATAGAAAGCGTCACAAAAAATAAGAAACCATGAGAGTTCAACAGTAATGGGCAACCCAAACAATCGCATCGTGATTGCCGGGGGAGGCACTGCCGGCTGGATGACCGCGGCCGCATTGTCGCAGCATTTCGGATCGCTGGTGGATATCACGCTGGTGGAATCCTCCACCATTGGCACCATTGGCGTGGGGGAAGCGACAATTCCCACCATCCGCAATTTTTATCGCAGTCTGGGCATGCGCGATACCGACGTACTGCGCGCAACTCAGGGAACCTGCAAACTGGGTATCCAGTTCAATGACTGGCACAGCCCCGGCTCCTCCTTTATTCACCCATTCGGTGTTTACGGGCAGGATCTTCGCACCGAAGGCCAGAGTATCGATTTTCACCAGCTGTGGCTGAAACTGTATCAGCAGGGCAAGGCCGCGCCGATCGGAGAATATTCCCTTGGAGTCACACTGGCGGAAACGGGCAAGTTTACCTTCCCTTCCCCCAATCCACCTTCATCCCTTTGGGTTTATGACTGGGCACTGCATTTTGATGCCACATTGTTTGCAGAGTTGATGCAGACCTTTTCTGTTGCCAGAGGTGTTATCCATGTGGACGGCATCATTGAACACGTCGCACAACACGAAAATGGCGAGATTGCGTCACTGCGTACCCGATGCGGCAAGATCATCGAAGGTGATCTTTTTATCGACTGTACCGGATTTCGTGCGCTGCTGATTGGTGACACTCTGGGAGTACCCTATGAATCCTGGCAGCAGTGGCTGCTGTGTGACTCCGCACTGGCTGTGCAGAGCAAAAGCACGGAGGTGCCACGCCCCTATACCCGCGTAAACGCACAGTCCGCAGGCTGGCAGTGGCGGATTCCGTTGCAGCACCGGGATGGGAACGGCCATGTATACGCCAGCGAATATATGGATGACGAGCGCGCAGAGGCAATATTGCGCGGCAATATTGCCGGTGAACTCACAAGCACGCCGCGACGCATCCGCTTTACCCCCGGGCGCCGCACCCGGGCCTGGGAAAAAAACTGCATCGCCATCGGCTTGTCCGCCGGCTTTCTCGAGCCCCTGGAGAGCACCAGTATCGCGCTGATCGAGACCGCAATTGAAAAAATAAAAACACTGGTCACCAATTTCGAGCGGCAGCCGGCCATAGTCGAAGAATTCAACCAGACAACCGCACTGGAGTACGAGCGGGTGCGGGACTTTCTGATTCTGCATTACAAGGCCAGCGCACGGGAGGACAGCGATTTCTGGCGCTACTGCCGCAGTATGCCATTGCCGGACGCCCTTCAGCACAAACTGGACCTGTTTCTCGCCAGCGGCCATATCGTCAACTACCGCTGGGAAATGTTTCATCAGCCCAGTTGGCTGGCCATTTTTGCCGGCTTTCACTTACTACCCCGCCGGTACGACCTGCGGGTGGATCAACTTCCCGAACGGCAGATACAGCAACACCTGGAAACCATGCGCACCACGCTGCGTGGCACAGTGGCAGGTGTGCCGGATCACATCCGGTTTATTCGTGAGCATTGTGCCGCAGAGCATGCAGTGGAGGAGGCATCATGAACCCCCTGAAGAAGATCACCATCGTCGGCGGTGGCACCGCCGGCTGGATAGCCGCCGCCGTGCTGTGCAATCAGTTTTCCCGCGATGAACTGAGCATTGAACTGGTGGAATCAGAAGAGATCGGTACCATCGGCGTCGGGGAGTCCACCATTCCCCCGTTTCTGGAACTGCTGCACTCACTGAATATCGACGAGAAAGATTTCATCCAGAAAACCCAGGCGAGCTTCAAGCTCGGCATCCAGTTCTCGGACTGGAAACTGCGCGGAGAATCATACTTCCACCCCTTCGGCAGCATCAGCGCAAACATGGATGAGTATGTGTTCTATCAGAACTGGCTTAAGTCCTGCGCCGAAGGGGATGATTTCGGATTGCAGGAGTTCTCCGCCTGTTCCGTGATGGCCAAACACAACAAGTTTTTTCTGCCCCAGGGTGCCAGCAAAACACCGGTATCCGAAGCCCGCTACGCACTGCACCTGGATGCCAGCCTCGTCGCGCGCTACCTGCGAAACTACGCGGAGCAACGCGGAGTGCTCCGCACCGAAGGCCGGGTTGTCGAAGTTCAGCAGGAAAACAGCGGTGATATCCGCGCGGTAACCCTGCAGGATGGCCGGAATGTCGGCGGTGACTTCTTTATCGACTGCTCCGGCTTTCGCGGGCTGCTGATTGAGCAGACACTGCAGGCCGGTTACGAAGACTGGTCCCATTATCTCCCCTGCGACCGCGCCATTGCCGTACAGACGGAGAATAGCGCACCGCCACCTCCCTATACCCGCGCCACGGCTCAGCCCGCAGGCTGGAGCTGGAAAATCCCCCTGCAGCACCGCACGGGTAACGGTTATGTGTACGCCAGCGAATACTGTAGCGATGACGAGGCGGTTGCCACCCTGATGCAGCAACTGGAAGGTAAACCGATCACGCAACCGCGGGTGATTCCGTTCCAGACCGGCATGCGCCGGGAAATCTGGAAAGGCAACTGTCTGGCTCTGGGACTCGCCTCCGGGTTTATCGAGCCGCTGGAAAGTACAGCCATTCATCTGATCGCCCGCGGCATGGTACATTTTATGCGGCACTTTCCCGAACGGAATTGCAACCCGGTACTGGCTCGGGAATTCAATCGCCGCATGGCGATGGATTACCGGGAAATCCGCGACTTTATCGTACTGCACTACTGCCTTACCCAGCGCGAAGACACGTCCTTCTGGCGCTGGTGCAGGAACATGACGGTACCGGATTCTCTAAACGAAACGCTGGAATATTTTCGGGCTCAGGGCGGGTTACCTGAATCCATGGATGCGCTGTTTGCACCCGTAAGCTGGCGCTCCGTATGCGAAGGCATGGGCCTGCGGCCGGATTCCTATTCGCCGCTGATCAACAATTTCAACTATACGACTACCCGAGCCCACCTGTTCAACTACCGGAAGGCGCTGGAGGATTTCATCCAGCAACTGCCGGATCATGACTCCTTTATCCAAAAACACTGCCCGTCGGAGAAGCCGATGGCCGCATAGCGCGGATCTTGTGTTCACCTTGTGCATGTCAGACTCTCTCGAGTCATCTTCGCCTTTCCCCGCACCTATGGCTGCGGGGATTTTTTCGTTTGCAGTCCGAACGCGGGAATATTTTTTCTTCCAGTTACAGCGGCGAAAATGAAAATATTGAAAACGATTTCAATCTATAGACAGCAGACACAGCGAATATTTACCATCCAGTCATTCTGAAAATTATTAAAGACGTGTCTACGCACGCGACGAAATTTCACAGCGGAACCTAGCGATGAAAAATCTATTTTTAAAAAAAGCGGGATTTGCAGCTGCCAGTCTGGCGGTAGCAATGTGCTCCAGCCACGCACTTGCAAACGCGGTGCTCCCGACGAAGCTGCAGTCCCCTTCGGGTGCGATCTCCGTGGATGTCTATCTCACCGACAAGGGGCAGCCCGCCTATCGCGCCAGCTACGCCGGCGAGCCCGTTATAGGAGAATCCCTGCTGGGGCTCGATTTCCACAAGGCCGCCGATATGCTGGAGAACTTCGCTATCGAGGCCGTGCAGTCCCGCAGCGCCGATACCACCTGGGAACAACCCTGGGGTGAAGAGCGTTTCATTCGCGACCACTACAACGAAGTGGTCGTCGCGCTGAAAGACCAGGGGAAGGCGACGCGTAAGCTCAACCTTATTTTCCGCGCTTATGACGACGGTATCGCGTTCCGCTATCAGGTGCCAGCACAGCCCGGCCTTGAACAGGTGGAGATTCTTGATGAGGCTACCGAGTTCAACATGCTGGAAAATTACTCCAGCTGGTGGACACCCGCACTGGCCGGTGAGAAGTATGAGTACCTCACCCGGAATACCCCACTGGATCAGGTGAAACTGGTGCACACCCCCTTCACCATGAAAGCGAACTCCAGCCCCGCCCATGTCGTTGCCATTCACGAGGCGGTATTGAAGGATTACGCCACCATGAACCTCGTGGGCGATGGCACTCGCCTCAAAGCGGCACTGGTACCCATTCACAAGGACAATCCGGTGAAGGTGGAAGCCCCGGTACCCTTCGCCAGTCCCTGGCGCACGGTACAGATTGCGGATAGGGAAACTGACCTGATCACCTCCTATCTCACCCTGAACCTGAACGAGCCCAATAAACTGGGTGATGTCTCCTGGGTCAAACCCGGAAAATATGTGGGAATCTGGTGGGAGATGCATCTGGAAAAGAGCACCTGGAACCAGGGCCCCAAACACGGGGCCACCACAGAAAATACCAGGAAGTATATCGATTTCGCGGCCGCCAACGGTTTCGATGGAGTACTGGTGGAAGGCTGGAACTGGGGCTGGGACGGCGAGTGGTTCAACCACGGGGGCGCCGCATTCAATTTCACCAAGGCCTACCCCGACTACGATGTCGATCTGCTCAGCAAGTATGCCGCGGAGAAAGGTGTGTACATCATCGGCCACCACGAAACAGGATCGGAAACCGACAACTACGAGCGCCAGCTGGAGGACGCATACGATTTCCTGCAAAAACACGGCATGAAAGCGGTTAAAACCGGATATGTGGAGAGCGGTGAGCTGCTGACCAACGGCAACTACCACCACGGCCAGAAATTTGTTCAGCACGCGGAAAAGGTGACCAGGGTTGCCGCTGAGCACAAGGTCATGGTGGTCGCGCATGAAACCGTCAAAGATACCGGTGAGCGCCGCACCTATCCGAACCTGATTTCCCGCGAAGTAGCGCGCGGTCAGGAGTACGATGCCTGGTCCAAAGACGGCGGTAACCCGCCGGATCACACCACCATCATTCCGTTTACCCGACTGCTTGCCGGCCCGATGGATTTCACTCCCGGCACCTTCGATATCACCCTGCCCAGCCGTCCGGAAAACCAGGTGAACACCACCCTGGCCAAGCAGCTCGCGCTGTATGTGGTGATCTACTCGCCGGTGCAAATGGCCTCGGATCTGCCAGAGAACTACGCAAAATATCCTGACGCGTTTCAGTTTATCAAAGATGTGGCCACCGACTGGGAAACCACAAAAGTATTGTCCGGTGAAATCGGCGAGCACATTGCCATCGCACGACAGGCCCGCGGACGTGAAGACTGGTTTGTCGGTGCGATTACCGATGAGAAGGCGCGCGAGGTGGCCGTGAATCTGGATTTTCTCAACAAAGACCTGAGCTATACCGCCACCATCTATCGCGACGGGGAGAAAGCGGACTACCAGAAGAATCCCGAGGATTATGTGATCGAAACCCGCAGGGTGAAGGCCGGCGACAAGGTGCGAGCACAACTGGCACCCGGCGGTGGCATGGCCATCAGCCTGCTGGCGGATACACCCTGATGGCCGCTGGTTGATATCCACACTCACAGGAAGCCGCCAATCGCCCCACCGGAAAGCCGCTGGGGCAAGCCGGTCCACATTCCACTGACGCCGCGCCCGCGTGTAATGCTTTCCGAAGCAGCGTCTTCACCGTCTTCCGCCCTCCCGGGCCATTTCTCAAGCAGTACGTTTGCAGTCCGGCACCTGTGACCGGGGCAATCTCGTGCAGCCCGAAAATCCCCCGGCGGGGGAAATGCACGATGTTCACAGGACAAAGCGCAGTACTACGATAAAAAACAATGAGGAACCGATGATGAAATTCCGATTGAGCCATGCTTCATGGCGACACTACCGAGGTACCAGTGGGCACCTGAGTAAACCGAAAGCTACGGTGCTCGCGGCCAGCGCGCTGCTGAATCTGTTTTACCTTTTACCGGCGCAGGCACAAACCAATCTCGCGTCGGGCGCGCAACTGAATGCGACGTCTTATACCGATGTGTACGGCGCCGGCAACGCCAATGATGGCAACCAGGCGAGCTACTGGGAGAGCACCAACAATGCCTTCCCGCAGTCGCTCACTGCGGATCTCGGCAGTGTCAAATCCCTCACCAGTATCACGTTGAAATTGCCCGGCAACTGGGAGTCCCGCAACCAGACCCTGAGCGTGAGCGGCAGCAGTGATGGTGGCAGTTACAACACCATCGTCGGCAGCGCCAGCTATCACTTCAATCAGGGTAGCGGCAATACGGTCGATATTCCGTTCAACAGCACCAACGCGCGCTATCTCCGCGTGACGGTGACCGGCAACGACGGCTGGCCCGCGGGGCAAGTATCCGAGCTGGAAATTTACGGCGACGACAGCGGCAGCAGCTCAAGCAGCTCCGGGGGAAGCTCATCCAGCAGCAGTAGTGGCGGCAGCAGCGGCGGCACGCCGAGCAGCTATCCGGTAATAGATGCCAGTGCCACGGCGACCAGCGCGGTGGGGCATCTGCCACCCGCCAATATGACCGACGGCAATGCATCCAGTTACTGGGAGAGCGGCGGCGGCTTCCCGCAGTCCGCGACCTTTGACCTGGGCAGCACGCATTACGTGGACCAGGTAACCATGAAGTTACCCCCGGATTTCGCCTGGCAGGCGCGCACCCAGACCATTGCCATTTCCGGCAGCGACAACGGGGTGAACTTTTTCCCGCTGGCCGGTGCGCAGGGATACAGCTTCGATCCCGCCACAGGCAATACTACCTTTGCCAGCTTCGCAGAGACCGCACTGCGCTATGTCCGACTCGAGGTAACCGGTAATACCGGCTGGAATGCCGGGCAGTTTTCCGAGGTGGAAATCCACGGTTACCCGGATCCGGTGCCGCCTGGGGTACCGCAAAACCTGCTCATTTCCGGCGGTACCAGTACCACTCTGTTCCTGAGTTGGGATGCGGCGCCACTGGCCGAAGGTTATGAAATCCTGCGCGATGGCCTGCTAATCGGCAGTACCGTAGAGACCGCCTACGCGGACAGCGGACTCACCCCTGCCACCAGTTACCAGTACGCGGTGCGCGCCTACAACCAGTTCGGTACCTCCGATGACAGTATTGGGGTCACCGGCACTACCCAGCAGGAAGGCACCAGCCCGGACCCCACGGTGCGCGGTGCGGACATGCTTTACTCCATTTATCAGGCGGAAAATGGCGTTACCGGCGGCGGCGCCCAGGTACTCGCGCCCAATCGCAGCATCGGCGATCTCGCCGGTGAGGCTTCCGGCCGCAGCGCGGTGACCCTGAGCAGCACCGGCGCCTATGTAGAATTCACCACCGAGGAAGACACCAATACCCTGGTCACACGCTTTTCCATTCCCGATGCACCGGGCGGCGGCGGAATTACCTCAAGCCTGAACGTGTATGTGAATGGACAGTTTGAAAAAACCTTGCCGCTAACCTCAAAGCACGCCTGGCTGTACGGCAACGAGGCCTCCCCTCAGGATAATCCCGGCGCCGGAGCGCCGCGGCATATCTACGACGAGGCCAACCTGATGTTCGACCGGGTGATTCCCGCGGGCAGTGTGATACGCCTGCAGAAGGACGCGGGCAATGACAGTCAGTACACCATTGACTTTATCAGCCTGGAAAATGTATCCCCGATTCCCAACCCGAACCCGGGGACCTTTGTCGTACCGAACGGTTTTACCCATCAGGCGGTACAACAGGCGATTACCGACGCCGCCGGCAGCGGTGCGGAGGGTGTCTATCTGCCACCGGGCAATTACGAGACCAATTACAAGTTCCAGGTAACCCAGGCACCATTGAAAATTGTCGGCGCCGGTCCCTGGTACACGCGCTTTTACACACCGTCCTCGCAAACGAATACGGATGCGGGTTTTGCGGTATCCCAGGCCGCCAACGGTTCCACCTTTGCCAACTTCAGTTTCTTTGGCAATTACGTCAGCCGTATCGATGGCCCGGGCAAGGTGTTCGACTTCAACGGCGTGCGCAACATGACCCTGGACAACCTGTGGGTGGAACACCAGGTGTGTATGTTCTGGGGTGCGAGCGTACACGACACCGTGATCAGGAATGCACGTATCCGCAATACGTTCGCCGACGGGGTGAACTTCACCAACGGCTCCAGCGGCAACCATGTGTTCAATAGCGAAGCACGCTCCACCGGTGACGACAGCTTCGCACTGTTTGCAGCCACGGATAACGGCGGCGGTATCGTGCAGAACAATCTGTATGAAAACCTCACCGCCATGACACCCTGGCGCGCGGCCGGTCTCGCCAGTTACGGTGGCCAGGGCAATACCTTCCGCAATATCCAGGTGGAAGATACCCTGACCTACAGCGGCGTCACCATCAGCTCACTGGACTTCGGCTATGCATTTACCGGCTTCCAGTACACCCCCACCACCAATTTCGAGGGCATCACCATTCTGCGTTCCGGTGGGCATTTCTGGGGAGATCAGGTATTTCCGGCCATGTGGCTGTTCTCCGCATCCAGTACCTTCCGCGGCATCCGCATTTCGGATCTGGAAATTGTCGACCCCACCTATCACGGCATCATGTTCCAGACCAAGTACTCCGGCAGTCAGCACGAAAATGTATTCGAGGATACGGTGTTTACCAACGTCACCATTTCCGGTGCCAAGGTAGATCCGCAGTATCCGAATCGCTCCGGCTTCGGTATCTGGTCCAACCCCATGCCGGAAGCCGGCCAGGGTCCCGCCGTGGGCAGTGTGGAATTCAACAACCTGACCATGTTCAACAATGTGGTGAATATCAAAGATGAGTCACCGGATTTCCATATCACCATCAACGGGTTGAACGGGTCCAGCTCCAGTTCAAGTTCGAGCTCTGGTGGCAGTTCCGGTGGTAGTTCAGGCACTGGCAGCAGCTCCAGCAGTTCGAGCAGCTCCAGCGGTGCGGGTTCAAGCTCCTCCAGCTCCGGCTCCGGTTCGAGTTCTGGCTCCGGGTCAGGATCAGGCAGCGGTGGCAGCTCCGGCTCGCCGCATCCGGAACCGGACAGCAGCCACGGCGCGGCCATGCCCTACTACCGTTACGATACGGATATCGCCACCATCGGCGGCGGTGCCGTGGTACGCAGTGCGCCCACCTTTGACCAGAGTCAGCTTGCCTCCGAGGCCAGCGCACAGAGCTATATCGCCCTGCCCGCCAGTGGCAGTTATACCCAGTGGACGGTGCGCAGTGGTGAAGGTGGTGCCGGGGTGACCATGCGCTTTACCATGCCGGACTCCGGCGACGGTATGGGGCTCAACGGGTCACTGGATGTGTACGTCAATGGCCAGTATGCAAAGACCATCGACCTGACCTCCTACTTCGCCTGGCAGTATTTCTCCGGCGACCACCCCAATGATGCTCCCGGCGGCGGCCGCCCGCTGTTCCGTTTCGACGAGGTGCATTGGAAACTGGATTCGCCGCTGCAGGCGGGCGATGTGATCCGTATTCAGAAAGGTCCCGATGCTATCGAATACGGTGTGGACTTTATCGAGATCGAGCATGTGCCCGCGGCAATCGCGCGCCCGGCCAATGCCGTGGCGGTGACCGACTTTGGCGCAGTGGCCAATGATGGCATCGACGATCTCGCCGCGTTCGAGGACGCCGTGGACCAGGCGGTAGCCACCGGTCAGAGCCTGTACATTCCGCCGGGCACCTTCCACCTGAACGATATGTGGCGGGTGGGCAGTACCGATAACATGATTCAGAACCTGACGGTTGTTGGCGCCGGTATCTGGCATACCAATATCCAGTTCACCAATGCCAACTCCGCCAGCGGCGGTATCTCCCTGCGCATACTCGGCCAACTGGATTTCAGCCATGTGTATATGAACTCCAACCTGCGCTCGCGCTACAGCCAGAATGCAATTTACAAAGCGTTTATGGACAACTTCGGCAACAACTCGCGCATTCACAATGTGTGGGTCGAGCATTTCGAAGCGGGCTTCTGGGTGGGTGACTATGCGCATAACCCGGCGATCCATGCGGAGAATCTGTTGATCGAACACAGCCGCATTCGCAACAACCTGGCGGACGGGGTCAACTTCGCCCAGGGCACCAGCAACAGCACCGTGCGCAACTGCAGCCTGCGCAATAACGGTGACGATGCACTGGCGGTGTGGACCAGTAATTACAACGCCGCACCACCGGGAGTGAACAACCTGTTCACTCACAACACCATCGAGAATAACTGGCGCGCGGCGGCGGTGGCGTTCTTTGGTGGCAGCGGTCACAAGGCCAGCTACAACCTGATTGTGGACACGGTGGGTGGCTCCGGCTTCCGCATGAACACGGTATTCCCCGGCTATCACTTCCAAGACAATACCGGGGTAGAGTTTACCGATAGCACCATCATCCGCAGCGGCACCAGCCAGGACCTGTACAATGGCGAGCGTGGCGCGATCGATCTGGAGGCGTCCACCAACTCGATCCGCAACGTCACCATCTCCCGCGTGGCCATCTACGACACCCAGCGCAGCGCTATCCAGGTGGGCTACGGCGGCGGTTTCCAGAATATTGTGTTCAACGATATCGTCATTGACGGCACCGGCCTCGACGGCGTGACCACCTCGCGCTTCTCCTCACCGCACCCGGGAGCCGCATTCTTCTCCTACACCGGTAACGGCACGGTCAACATCAACAACTGGAGCACCACTGATATAGCCCATCCGGATACGATTTTTATCCAGCCGGGCTTCAACCTGCTGATTCAGTAACGTTCGTCAGTAGTATTTTGCGGGGCGCCACGGCGCCCCTTTTTCATGGAGCAGGCACACGGCATACTGAAAATTTTCAGATCCCGGGGATCAAAATCAAACACACCGGCCTTCTGAAAACGTTTCTCGAAAATGATTCATCCTCAAATGCTCCGTTGATTAAACGATCATCCCAAACTCAAGGAAACCGATGCACTGCTGCCCCGCAACCGCTATCATCGATCGGGCCTGCGATAGTTTTGAGACGTACCATGAAATAAGAAGTACCACGAAATAAGAAGTACTCAAACGGCGGTAAAAACAATTATAAAAAACGAGAGAAAGCACCATGACTGGCATCATCGAAATCGCCAAAGCGGCGAACGTGTCCCCGTCCACGGTATCCCGGGTGATTCACAACCCGGAACTGGTTAGCGAAGAGAAGCGCAACCAGGTGCTCGAAGTCATCAATCGCACCGGTTATACCCCAAGCAATCTGGGTGCGGGGTTGCGCAAGGCCAAGACCAACAACCTGGTGGCCATCATTCCGGACGTCACCAGTGCATTCAACTATCCGGTGATCCGAGCCATCGAAAGTATCGCACTGGAGAACGGTTATTCACTGCTGCTCGGCGACACCCAGGAACTTGAGAGCCGCGAGCGCTCCTTCGCCGCCATGGCCCGTTCCCGACAGGCCGACGGTATCCTGCTGTTCTGCTCCAACCTTCCCATCGATGTCGACCCGGATATCCCGCTGGCGGATCAGCTGCCGCCGATGGTCAACGCCTGCGAGCCGATTGATCTTCCCGGCCTGCCCAAGGTGAATATCGACAACGTGGCGGCGGCGGAGGAAGCGGTGAACTACCTGATTACCCTCGGCCACAAACGCATCGCCGCCATTACCGGGCATCTGAAATCCCCCAGCACCCAGGATCGTCTCAAGGGCTACCGCTACGCCCTGCGCGGTGCGGGCATCCAGGTGGACGATTCACTGATCGAAGCGGGAAATTACGGGCTGAAAGACGCGGAGCAAGCCACACGCAAGCTGATGGCGCAGCCCAACCGGCCCACCGCGATCTTCAACTTCAGCGATGAAATGGCCATGAGCTGCCTGGCCACTCTGCACGATATGGGCCTGCGGATTCCGCAGGATGTATCGGTAATGGGTTTTGACGATATTTCCTACGCGGAATACTGCTACCCCGCACTCACCACTGTGGCCCAGCCGATGACGGAAATCGGTATCGAGTGTATGGAGCTGCTGCTGCCACAGCTGAATGGCAAAAAAATGCAGGCGTGCAACAAGATACTGCCGCATCGGCTGATGATCCGAAAAAGTACCGGGCCCGCGCCGGCGGGCTGATGGAATACATTCAATCCCAGCGTTTAATCGTGCGCAGGCTGCGCTGAATACTGTCGTAGGGCGCGGCCGCATCGTCGCGCTCCACAAACGCATATTCCAGCCCGGCCTGTTTGGCGTGCGCGAGCAGCGCGGGAAAATCGATGACACCCTGCCCTACGTCCGCCATACCGCCCTCGGTATCCGCGTCTTTCAAATGCCACAGCGGAAAGCGCCCGGGGTAACGGCTGAAATAATGCTCCGGTTCCTGCCCGGCCCTGTGCATCCAGTACAGATCCATTTCGAAATACACCAGCTGTGGATCGGTATTGTCCAGCAACAGCTGATAGGGAATAAATCCATCGCCCTGGTCTGATGTGGATTCAAATTCAAAATCGTGGTTGTGATAGGCGAGGCGCAATCCCGCCGCCCGGGCCTGACGCCCCCAATCGTTCAAGCCTTCCACCAGCCTGCGGTAATCCGCCGCGCTGCGCCGGCTCTGCTCCAGCCATGCCAGCACGATATAACGGCTGCCGAGTGTCTTCGCCTGCTCGATCACCGCAGCAAAGTCCGCCTCCATGGCTTCCAGCGGGAAATGACTGGCCGGCGCGGTGAGCCCGTGGTTATCCAGCAACGTACGTATCTCGCGAGCACTGTGATCGTAGAAACCGGCAAATTCCACCTGGCGGTAGCCGGCCGCAGCCACTCTGGTCAGAGTCTGGTCCACACTTTCCTGCATCTGGTTGCGCAGCGTGTAGAGCTGTACACCTCGAAATTGCGGCTGGTGAACCACATTGCTTTCTGCGGAATTTTCAGCGGCACTGGTCATTGCGCCTCCGAAAGTGCAGGTGGCCAGTACAAGCGCTTTAACGCGGAAGAGCAGTGGGTAAAAATTATTGTGCATGGCGTCACGCCTGTTTTTATAGGTGGAATCATTTAATCGGTGGTTACGCTATTTATTCACTTATCCCTTTACGGCGCCCGCGGAGAGCCCGGACACCAGAAAGCGCTGTAGAGAGAGAAACAGCAGCATAACCGGCAGTGAGACCAGAATGGAACCGGCGGCAAAGAAACCCCATTCGGAAGCGTAGTCGCTTACAAAAAAACGCAGGCCCACGGGGACCGTGTAGCGGGATTCATCGTCCATAAAGATGGAGGCGAGGATAAATTCATTCCAAGCGGTCATGAATGCGAACAAACCGGTAACCGCAATGGCTGGGCGCGCCAACGGCAGGATGATGCGGATGAAAATGGTCCAGCGGCTCGCACCATCCAATAGCGCGGATTCCTCAATTTCAAAAGGCAGAGTGTCGAAATACCCTTTCAGCATCCATACACAGAACGGCAGTGCGGTAATGGAGTAGACCAGAATCAAGCCCAGCCAGGAATTGCCGAGCCCCAACCACTGCACCACGATCACGTACAGAGGAATCAGCATCAATACTGCGGGAAACATTTGCGAAATCAGAAACAGCAACATGCCGCGCTCGCGCCCGGCAAAACGGAATCGGGAAAAGGCATAGGCCGCGGTGCAACTGAGGGATAGACCGACTACGGTGGTGGCCAACGCGACCACCAGGCTGTTGCCAAGCCAGCGCAGAAACGGCTGCTCCGTAAGCACTGCGCGGAAGTTACCCAGCGTCCACTGCTCGGGCAACGGGATCAGGGCCTGCAACTGCTGAACGATACTGGCGTCCTCCGGTAACCGCACCAGGGTCAGGGACTGCTGACCGGAAAAGGCAAGGCTCACCACCCATAACAATGGGTAGATCACAATTAGAGTGGAAAACACCAGCAGGGCAAAACGCCAGCTGAAGATATCCCGCAGAACTGTTACCAGCCGCGAGGGAAGAACCTGTTTTCGTCGCCCGACGGCCGTATTCACCGCACCACCTCCAGCGTCCGGCTCACCCGCATTTGCCACATGGCGTAACAGAAAAGCAGTACCAGAATCACCATGGAGTAGGCCGCCGCGTACGCGTACTGGTATTTTTCAAAACCAATACGGAACGCCTTGGTGATCAGGATATCGTTGGCTCCCGCCGGCGCACCGTCGCTCACCAGATAGATGACATTGAACATGTTGAAGGTCCACACCACCGACAGGATCACCGCCGGAATCAACACCGGTTTCAGCAGCGGCAGAGTGATGGCGCGAAACTGGAACCAGCGCCCGGCACCTTCCACCTTCGCCACTTCATAGAGTTCCCGCGGGATTGACTGCAGGCCGCCCAGAATGACCACCATCATAAACGGGATACTCAGCCACACATTGGTCACAAGCCCGGTAAAAAAGCTGGCGCCGATGGAGTCGAACCAGGCCACCGGCGTCATGCCCATGACCTGCAACCCCTGATTGACGACCCCGAACTGAGGGTGAAACATCCCCTTCCACACCAGGGCGGTAATGTAGTTGGGTATGGCCCAGGGGAGAATCAGAATCAGGCGGAACCAGGCGCGACCAAAGATGGGTTTGTCCAGTGCCAATGCCAGCACCAACGCCAGCCCCACCGCGAGCATCACATTGCTCGCGGTCCACAAAATCGTGATCAGCAGAGTCCAATAGAAATTGTCAAAATCGAGACTGCGCTCGCTGCCCTGGCCCCGCCATAAATGAAAATCTCCAAGTATTGCGGCATAGTTGTCGACCCCCGCAAAGCGCGACCACAGCGGCGTGTGCTCATTGAACACGGTGGTGTCGGTAAACGACAGCAGCAGACCGTAAGCCAGCGGAAAAAATACGAGCACCAACATGCCCAGCATGGCCGGCAGAATATAAAGGTACGCGGTGCGGTAGGCCCACCAACCCGCAGCCATCTGCCCCCTGTAGCGGCGCCACAGCAGCAGCGCCACCAGTAACAACGCCAACGGTAACAGCCACATCCATTGCGGCATCTGAACCGGACTGTGGTCGCGGACGCGGGAACGCTCCAGTCGCGCCAGATCCGCACTCAGGCTGCGCTGCAGCTGGCGCATCTCCGCTTCCGGTTGTGCCGCGCCCTTCACCACTTTTTTCAGCACATTTTCCAGCGGCACCCACAGCAGGGTCATGGCCGGCAGATTGGGAATGGGTACCGCCACTTCCAATTGGCGGCGAAACGCCATGGCGGTATCGTCGGTGGCGATACGCGGATGTTCAAAGGCGCGGATATTGGCCGGCAGCTGCCCACCATCTATCCCCATTTTCTCCGCGGAGGAGCGACGGGTCAGATAGTCCATCAATGCGACCGCCGCGGCGGGATTTTTCGACCAGGGCGACAGAAACAGCCCCTCCACCGCCACCCAGGGCGCCAGTGGCAAGCCGCTGTCGCTGTTGACCGGCAGAGGTACGACCCGGTAATTCACCCCCGGGGCAATTTCCCCCAACATCCACGGACCGCTGATGACCATGGCGGCACGCCCTTGATTGAACAGGCTGGTAACCAGAGTGCTGCTGGGTTCCTCCGGCAAAATACGGTCCAGCCGCACCCAGCGCACCAACATATCCACGGAATCGATATTGGCGCGGCTGGCGAGATCCAGATTGCCACCGCGATCAAAAGGACCGCGGCCAAAGCTGTTCATCAGAGCCCCGTGAAAGAAGGGTTCGGTGTAGCTGTAGGCGAGGCCAAAGTGCCCGGCCTTACGATCGGTGTGACGGCGGGCCTCGGCCACCATGGCATCGGTGGTGGCAGGCGCGGTCTGCACCAGATCGGTATTGAGAATCAGCGCCGGGCTCTTGAAGGCAAGCGGCAGGCCGTAGAGCTCACCGCCGAAGGTCATGGCATCGATCAGGTTCGGGGGAAAGCGGCGCAGTATGTCTTCTCCGACGTAGTGGTCGATGGGCGCCACGGTATGCCCGGCACTCGCCCAGCCCCCGAGGCGGTCGTGTGCGAATACAAAAAGATCCGGCCCCTGGCCTCGCGGCAGTGCGGCGGAGAGTTTGTCGGCGTAACTGCCGAAGGGCACGGCCAGCGCCTTGACCTGAACATCGCTCTGACTGTGGTTGTAGTCGTCGATCAGCTGTTCAAAGGCGACGCGCTCGGCGCCGCGATAACCGTGCCAGAGGTTCAGGGTTTCCGCGGCGTGTACCTCGATGGCCAGCACCAGAAAAACGAGCAGCCAATACGCAGCACCCGATCGTTTCAACACACACCTGCCCCGGCCCTGGCGCCATCGCTGCGAATACGCTGCTGGCTCTGCGCGTCAAACAGATACACCGCCGCCGGGTCGAAGGCGAGTTCCAGCACATCGCCGAGAGTGAACACCCGCAAACCTGGCAGACGAGCAATGACCTGATCCGCCCCCGCGCGCAGATGCACCAGCATCTCCGCACCCAGGCTCTCCACCAGTTCAATCTCACCCCGGAGCCGCGGCCAGTGGGCGGGAGCGCTGGCGGCATACACCAGCTTTTCCGGACGCAACCCCAGCAGCAGATTCGGCTTCAAGCCCTGTAGCTTCGGGTGCGGCAGATTGATCAATTCACAGGTGAGCTGGGTGCCGTCGTGCACCACCGACACCAGGTTCATCGGCGGCGAGCCCATGAAACCGGCGACGAAGGTATTGTCCGGATCGTTGTACAACTCCAGCGGCGTACCCACCTGCATCAGCTCACCGCGATCGAGAATGGCGATACGCGAGCCGAGGGTCATAGCCTCTACCTGGTCGTGGGTGACATATACGGAGGTAGTGCCCAGCTGGCGGTGCAGACGGTGGATCACCCCGCGCATCTGCACCCGCAGCTCGGCATCGAGGTTAGAGAGCGGCTCGTCGAACAGAAATACCTGCGGATCGCGCACCATGGCGCGGCCCAGTGCCACCCGCTGACACTGGCCCCCGGAGAGCTGGCCGGGTTTGCGCCCGAGAAGATCGGAAAGACCAAGAGTGTCCGCCGCATCCCGCACCCGCCGCTCAATACCCAGCTTGGGAAAATTCCGCACCCGCAGGCCGAACGCCATGTTCTCGAACACGCTCATGTGCGGGTAGAGGGCGTAATTCTGGAACACCATGGCGATGTCCCGGTCCTTGGGGGGCAGGTCGTTGACCCGGTGGCCACCGATTATCAGGTCGCCGGCGGTAATGGATTCCAGCCCCGCGATCATGCGCAGAGTGGTGGACTTACCACAGCCAGAGGGCCCGACAAGCACCATGAATTCGCCATCGCGAATCGTCAAATCCAGCCCCGGCACAATGGCGGGACCGTCGTCGTAGCGCTTGCTGACACCGTTAAACTGAATACTGGCCAAGGGCGAGGCTCTCTCTCATCGTCGGTTTCCGTTGTTTTTATTATTGCTTTCCGGGGGATCACAGACATTCCCCGTACGGATACTGCCAGATTTTTCCACCATCCTCCTCCCCCCTGGAGTGAGAGGGAAACCAATCTCCACGTACGGCATTCAGCCAATTCAGTGAATACGACGCCAAAGCGGCGAGAAAACACACATTTCTCAAAGATACAAACGCCAATTCGCACCTTCGTACCAACAACTTTTGTCACCTCAACTAGATTTACCGGGCGCAGCTGTACCGTGCACTTCGTAGTCAATAAGTATGCTAAGGACAAAGTGATATGCGTCTGGCTCCCCTCGCCACCCTGGCAGCCTTCGGTCTGACCCTGTCCGCCTGTGCGGTTAAGCCCACCGCCATGGACGACGCCAGCATAGACTTGCGGGCCAACAGCGACTGGCAGACCGCATTCGGCAACCAGCAGCCGGTAACCGGCCCCATTGATCTCAACGAAGCCATTGCCCGCGCCATCGCCTACAACATGGACAACCGTCTGAAGCTGATGGAAGCCGTGGTGGCCAACCGCAACCTGCGCCTGTCACGCTGGGACATGCTGCCGGAAATCGCCGCCAGCGCCGGTTACAATCACCGCAACAAACAGCACTTCGCCAGCAGCGAGGACGTGAACGGCAATCAGTCCCTCGCCCAATCCACATCTCTGGACAAAACCTACAGCACCGCCGGCCTGGAACTCTCATGGAACGTACTCGATTTTGGCATCAACTATCTTTCCGCCAAGCAGGCGGCCGACGGCGTCATGATTGCCATCGAGCGTCAGCGCAAGCTGATGCACAACGTCATCATGGATGTGGAATACGCCTTCTGGATGGCCGCCGCCGCCCAGCGCGCCCAGAGCCAGCTTCCCGCACTCATTGAGCAGACTCGCCGCGCCCTGGAGAAATCCCGCGAAAGCGCCGAGCGCGGCCTGCGCCAGACCGAGGCCAGCCTCGCCTACCGCCGCGACCTGCTGGACCTGATGCAGCAGCTGCTGGCGCTGGAAGGCGACATGCACAACGCAAAAATGGAGCTCGCCTCACTGATGGGGCTTCCACCCGGCACACCGTTTACTGTAAGTGCCAGCGCCAGCGACATACTGCGCAGTCCCTTCTCGGAAATGAGCATTCACGAACTTGAACAATACAGCCTGCGCAACCGCCCCGAGCTGCTCGAGGAAGACTACCGCGAACGCATTGCCGCTGCGGAAATCCGCAAGGCCTGCCTGCAACTGTTGCCCGGACTGGAACTGCGCACCGGTTACTTCTACGACGACAACAGCTACCTTCTCTACAACGACTGGGCGGAAAGCAGCCTGCGTCTCACCTGGGACCTGCTCGGGACGGTGGTCGGTGGACGCGACCTGGTGGGTTACGCCCGCGATACCGAGCGCCTCGGCGACGTGCGCCGCGCCGCGCTCACCGTCGCGGTGCTCACCCAGGTAGACCTGGCGTACAGCCACCTGCGACGCGCCCAGCTGAATCACGGTTACGCCGAAGAAATGGCTTCACTGGACACCGAGATGGCAAGCCAGTCCCGCGCCCGCTGGCAGTCGAGCCAGGGCACTGAGCTCGAAAGTATTCACGCCGCCACCCAGGCCCTGGTCTCCAGTGTGCAACGGGACGTGAGTTACGCCGACTGGCGCAGCGCCAATGGACGCCTCAGCAACGCGGTGGGCTTCCAACCCGAGTTTTACATCGACTACCGCCAGCCGCTGGATGTGATCGAACAGCAGGTAGCGGATATGCGTACCCAGAGCGCCGGCATGGAGCTGCTGCCCGTCGGCGGTTACAACCCGGAAGGGGTGGAAAAACGCGAGGCGGAAATCCGTGAACAGGGACAGGCTGCAGCGCACTGGTAACGGCATTGCGCAAAGAGCAAATCTGAAACAGCAGCCGTGGATAAAAATGCAGTAACAGTGGTAAAGGTGGTAACCGTGGTATTTATTTTTCGCGCCCGACAGTTATTCCGCGCGGTGCTCTCCACTGCCTGCGCAGGAGCCCTGCTTGCATCCTGTGTTTTCCACAGCACTGCCACAGGCGCGCCAGTCCGGCCTCACACCGCTCCCGCCAAGCTCAACGCCCTCAGCCGTGTGCAACTCTCCAGCGAACTGGCAGCGCGCATCACCGAAGTGCGCCTGCGTGCCGGCGATCGCTTTGAAAAAGGCGACGTACTGGCACGTTTCGACTGCACGGAACTCAAGGCCGAACTGGAAGGCGCGGAATCTCAGCGCGCACTCGCGCGCCGTCAGCTGGATGCCAACATTTCCCTGAAGCAGCTGGGCGGTAATATCAGCGAACTGGAAATGGTTCAGAGCGAAGCCCAGTTGGCCGAGGCTACCGCCAACGCCCGGATACTCCGGCATCGCAACAGCTACTGTGAAGTGCGCGCGCCTTTTGACGGCTTTGTGATCGGTCGCAGTGTGGAGCCGCACCAGCGCGCGGAGGTCGGCATGCCGCTGTTCGAACTGATTGACAACCGCGGCCTGGAAGTAGAAGCGATCATTCCCTCCGGTTGGCTGGAGCAACTCTCCATCGGTGACCACTTTCAGGTCACCATCAACGAAACCGGGCGTGTCTACCGCGCGAGCCTGCAGCGCATTGTGCCGCTGGTAGACCCGGTAACCCGCACCGTGCGCGTGATCGGAAAAATCGACCAGATCGAAACCGCGGCATCCACCCCGGCACTGTTGATTTCCGGCATGAGTGGCGAAGCGCAGTTTGAACTCGATGACACGCGGCGCGACGAACTTGTCGCCGGCCAGCCCGCGAATGGAGCCAACTGAAGTGGACACGCGGCTGCTGGAAAAACTCAACACATTTCTCGCCCTGGAAAAACGGTTGCGCAGTGCCAGCGATGAATCCCAGATCGCGCGCATTGCCTGTACCGACAGCCAATTGCTGCTGGCATTTGACACCTGCCTGTTCCTGTCTGGTCCGGCGCTTACGCTCACCGCAGCATCCAACGTCGTTGCGGTAGACGCCACCGCAAGCGAAGCTCACCACTGGCAACAACTGGCGCGTGAAAACATCCATCGCGCCAACACGCAACCACCGCTGCAATTGTCGATTCCGTTCTCGACAGCCGCTGTCGGTGCGGGCACAAACAATAAGACGGAAATTCTGCATAAAACACTGGTGTTGATGCCACTGGGCAGCGCGCGGAACGCAGATCTTGGGTGTCTCGCGCTACTCCGAGCCAAGGCGCTTTCCGAGCAGGAGCAGGAAATATTGCGGGAGCTGGCCGCGGCCGTGCGCCAAGCAATGCTCGCGCTGCGCGGCGCAAAGCGTTTCTCTCTACGCCACTGGTTTCGCCGCCGCCCGCTGATCGCCGCCGGTCTTCTCCTGGGCGTGTGCCTGTTACCGGTGCGTCAGAGCGTACTCGCCCCGGCAAGCCTCGCCGCGATCGACCCGCGCATCGTCTCTGCGCGCACCGACGGTGTTATCCGGGAAATCAATATTCCACCCAACGCGCGGGTCGAGGACGGCCAGCTGCTGTTTACTCTGGAAGACGCCGAAGTCTCCGCGGAAATCGACCGTGTGCAGCAGGAGATCGCACTCTACAGTGAGCGTCTGCGCATGACCCGCCAATACAATTTCCAGCAGACGTCCGCAGGCCACAAGCTGGCAGAAGCGGAAACCGATCTGGCTATTCGCCATCTGGAACTGGATTTTCAGCAGGCCCAGTTAGAAAAGACACGGGTAAAGGCGCCGGCGTCCGGTATCGCGACGTACACCGACCCGGCGGAATGGATAGGACGGCGTATTCGCGCCGGTGAGAAGGTCATGGAAATCGTGCAACCGGATGCGCGCCAGATCCAGATCGACCTGCCCACCGTAGACGCCATTGCGCTGCCGGAGCACGCACGCACCGTGTTTTACGCGGAATCCGACCCTCTCTCCCCCATTGAGGGGCAACTGCACTACCACAGCCTGCTCACCAGTGAAGGGGAAAACCTCCCAGCCAGTTACCGGCTTCTGGCCAGAATCGAGCAGGACCACCCGCAGATACTGATCAATACTCGCGGCCACGCACGTATCTACGGCGCACGGGTTCCATTGATCTATTACCTGTTGCGCAAACCACTGGCGTCGGCCCGCCGCTGGCTCGGCGTGTAAGACGGACGAGAGGTAAACGCTCAAGTGCAGTCGCAGTGTTCAGCGCCTCCCAACTTTGCGCAGAATTCGCAGGCAGCCCCCAACCTCTGGCCGCCGCTGCGTACCGACCTGCAGTTTCATCGCGTGCGCGAGGACGCCCTGCAGGAAAGCTGGCTGCTGTACGACCCTCTGCGCGGTCAGTACCTGGAGCTGGGAGAGCTGGAACTGCTGACGTTGCAGCACTGGCGCCTGGGCAGCGCGAGCGCCATCGCCAGCGCCATCACACAGCAGCGGGGTTGCACGGTGGAGGTGCGGCAGATCGAAGGCATATTCCGCTTCGCCGTCGACAATGAGCTGTTGCAGACCAGCAGTGAAAAACTCGCACAAAAGCAGGCCAGCATTACACCACAGCAGCGGAGACTCACCCGCCTGCAACAAACCATTTTCATCCGTCGCCCGCTGTTTACACCCGACCGGAGCAGCCGCCTGCTGCTGCCGTTGGCTCGCTGCACCGCACAGTACTGGTTTTACATCGTGCTGATGGCGGCCATCGGCTTCAGCGCGATCTCCATTGGACAGCACTGGCCGGAATTTCTCGCCTACTTCAGTGCCAGCTGGAATGCCGCGGGTGCGGCCATTTTCTTTTGCTGTTATCTGCTGCTCAGCCTGGTTCACGAATTGGGTCACGCCAGTGTAGCGCGCCTTTACGGCGTCCGTGCCAATAGCATCGGCGCGGGTTTGATCGCGCTGATGCCAATCATGTACAGCGAAATTACGGACGCCTGGCGCCTTCCACGCAAAGCGCGGCTGCATATCTCTGCTGCGGGCGTGATGTTTGAACTGATTCTGGGTGTGATGGCGGCACTGATCTGGTGCCTGGTGGACGACGGCCCTCTGCGCGCGTTGATGTTTTACCTGTTCACTGCATCGCTCATTACGACACTCATGATCAACGCCAACCCGCTGATGAAATTTGATGGCTACTACCTGTTGAGCGACATCACTCGGGAAAAGAACCTGCAACAGAGCGCAACCACTATTTTGCGCCAGTGGAGCTGGTCACTGTTACTGCGCGATCATCCCGCGCCCCGAACTCGCAGGCAACAATTACTGGGACTGTTCGGGCTAACCAGCCTGATTTACCGGCTGTTGGTGTTCGCCGGCATCAGTTACGCCGCCTACCAGCTGCTGTTCAAGGCCGCGGGAATTTTGCTGTTTGTGATCTGCATCAGTCTGCTGTTGATCATCCCTGCAATGCGGGAAATCCAGGCTCTCCGGTCATACCTGCGGGAACAGAACATGGTAAAGCCAGGCCTCCCTGCTGGCAGCCCGACCAAACACACCGAGAATGAAAATAGTGATATGGATAACGTCCAACCGGAGTCTGCCGGCACCAACACTCTGCAACGGTTTCGCCCAACCGCATTGTGCGCAGCGGCTTTGCTTCTCGCACTGCTATTCACTCCCCTGCCCTGGCCAATGCAGATTCCAGCCAGCACCTATTTTTCCGCGCAGCAAAAGGTGATGGCGCCGACCGGTGCTGTACTTAAGCAAATGGCGCTTAAACGCGGAGATAAGGTCAACGCCGGCGAATTGATTGCAGAGCTCTATAACGACGACCTTGTACACCGCATACAGCGCACCCGCGCGGAACTGGCATTGCTCAATCGCCGCCAGAACAGTGATGGCTTTGCCGAAAGCCTGGATGCTCTCGACGGCGTCTATCTACAGGATCTGCTCAGCAAACAGCAGCTGCTGCGCCGTCTGGAAACGGAGCTGAAACAACTGCAGGTGACCGCAAAAGTTTCCGGCACGGTGGACTGGACCATGCCGGGATTACACCCGGGGCAGTATCTCGACCTCAACCAGCCGTTTATCAGCATTGCCGCCCGCGGCAGCCTCGCCGGGCGCGCCTACGGTGAAGCCCGGCAGGTGGCGAGGCTACATCTGAACGCTGATGCAAACATGCACGGTCAGTTTTTTGTGCTGGGACGCTGGACACCAATTGCAGTGAGAGTGCAATCCATCGAAAAAATCGCTTCACGTACTCTGCAGGATCCGGCGCTCACCACGGACTTCGGCGGACCACTGCAGACACAGCCAGATGATCGCGAGCGCACCGCCGACGCGTTACACGTGATTACATTTAATTTTGACCCGCAGCAGAGTGCGCTCAGCGCGGCCCAACGTACCGGCTACCTGGTTTTGTACGGCGAACCCGTGAGTCTCGTCCAACTGCTGACGCGGCGTATCGCCGGTGTGTTTATCCGCGAAAGCGGTGTGTGATTCGCAAAACAACCGTCTGTCCGCATTTGATTTTTTCCGGCAGCCCGGGAAGGCCGCCAACTGAAACCGCAAGGAAAGAGGTATCCCATGGAACTCAACGAGTTTTCCAGATCGTCCCTGGCCCAGGCTATCAACCCGCGCGGCCGTCAGATTGGCAGCCTGCACCGCACACTGGAAAAACGCGTACTGTTGGATGCTTCGGTCGCCGCGGATGTCAGTCAGTCAGTCATCGATACGGCGGACGATACCGCAACCGCGCCGGCTCATCAGGACAGTGAAAAACACGCTTCCGACCACAGCGAGAAGAATATCACCGAGGCAATCGCGCCGGAACTCGCGCAACGTCAGGAACTGGTGGTCATCGACCTGCAATTGAACCACGCCCAGCAACTGGTAGACGATCTGCTGCAACAGGCCTCACATGTTGAACAAAGGGAAGACAGCCTGCATCTCACCATCGGTGAGCGCAGCATCACCCTGCTGGCGCTGGATATCGACGATGGCCTCAATACCGTCACCGGATTTATCCAACAGAGCGCACAGACCTTCGATGCCGTACACCTGATTTCCCACGGTGACGCTGGTGGCATCACCCTAGGAGGCGAGGAACTTTCCCTCACATCGCTGTCGGAAGGCGGTGACGACAGCCACACCACGCAACTTCGACTGTGGGCCAGTCTCCTCAGCGGCAATGCCGATATTCTGCTGTATGGCTGCAACACCGGTTACAGCCTCACCGGTGAGAAATTTATCAACCAGATTGCCGGCCTTACCGGTGCCGATGTGGCCGCCTCCGATGACGCCACCGGCAGTGCGTTGCGCGGTGGTGACTGGGAACTGGAAATTTCACAAGGCGAAGTGGAAACGGATATCGTGTTTTCCCAGTTGCTGCAGGGCACCTGGGAAGGACTGATGGTGGCCACACCCAACGTCACCACCGACATTCCCGGCCAGGATTTCATCAACGAAACCACGGACATGACGTTCACTTTCGAGAACGATGGTGACACCACAGGCTACGGCCCGTTTATGGACATCGTCGTCGGCCCCGGGCTCGAGGTACAGAGTACTTCGGGTTCACTCGGTGCCTCAGTGGAAACATACACCGTGGAAAATGGCCAATGGGTGGACAGCAATGGCAATCCCGTGCTGTATCACCCCTATGATTTCAGCCAAACCGGCGCCATTCCCCTGCCACCCGCCGGCGTTGAAGGGTCGACCTGGTATGCAGTGCAATTGCCGTTTGGATCATTCACACCGGATCAGCCGGCCTACGAGTTTACCGCCACCGTACTGATCGACGAGGCGTCCGGCGCAATGGTCGGTGTACCCATTCCCATTTATGTACGCCCGGGCTTTGCCTACGGTAACGACCCGCTCAATAATCCGGGTATCGACCCACCCATTGTCGCCAACCCGATTGAAACCAGTATCACTCCCACGGTGATGCTGGTGGACAAGGAAGCACTGGATGGCGACGGAGATAATGCCTCCATCGGCGACGACGGTGAAACCGTCACCGGCCCCAGCGAACCGGTAACCTGGCGGGTCACCGTCGACATCGCCAATATGTCGACTATCGAAGACCTCGTGATCACCGAAGAGGTTCCCAACAATTTTTACTATGTGCCGGGCAATGTAACGGTCACCGACAGCAACGGCAATCCGCTGTCTTTTAGCGTCACCGAACCACCGGAGGGTGCTAATAACAACGCCCAGTTGATTATCCAACTCGACAACCCGGTGACAGGCACTCTTGCGGACAACGATGTTGTTATTAGCTATACGGGTTATGTGCCGGATGTCGATGCCAATGGCAATCCGATTGTAATCAATGACGGTGCCAATGACGCGGTCATTAATACTGCAACCGCCACAGGAACGTATCAGGGCAACAGCGTAAGCGACAGTGACGATGACACCATCGTCGCCAGTGCCACCGCATTGCAAAAAGATGTGGTCGTAATACAGGATAATGGAGCAGCCGGCACCACACCCGGCGACCGGTTGCAGTACACCCTGACACTGCAGATTTCCGACTATATACAACTTCAGGACCTGATGCTCACGGACCTCGTGGGAGATGGGATCGAGGTAGACCCCGCCTCCTTCAATATCGAGATTATTTATAACGGAACCACATACGGCCCCGGCTCACTAGCGGCCAGCAATATTACGGTTACCGAAAACCCCTCGCCAGGAGACGGGCACACGGATGTCAGCGTCAATATTTCCCAGGAGCTGATTGATCTCGGTATCAGTGCCGACGGCAGTTTGAACGGCGACTTGTTCGCAGATGGCAGTGTGGACGGAACGACCACAATTATTGTCACCTACGAAGCCACAATTCGAGAAAACTATATCGGCGCGCCCTATGCCGGCACACCCAATGAATCGGTGGATGCCCTCGACGTAATTAGCAATGAAGCAACCATAAACGCTATCTTGTCATCGGCAAACGGAGAGTCCGTGGACAATAGCAGTAGTGAAAGCATTACCATAGAAGGTGCCGACTTCAGCAAAAATGTCTTTGCGGTAAATGACAGTACAGATCCCGAAGGGCTGGATGAAATCCGTGTGGGAGATCGTGTTACCTTCGCCATCGACATCGATCTGGGCACATTGGATAGTCAGGGACTGGTGATTACCGATTACCTGCCACTTCCGGTATTTGAGGCCTCAACACCATCTTACGTTCCCACCAATCAGGGAATGAATATACCCGGTATCAATCAATGGGGCTTCGGGCCCGATACGGATTTTGACAATTGGCCCCCCGAATACCTGACAAACATCAGCGTATCTGTCACATCGGACCCGGACAATAACTCCATCACCTGGAGTTTCGTACCAGTAAGTCAGGTGGATTCCGAAGGTGGTCGTGTACAACTGCTGTTTACCGTACTGGTTCAGGACAAGCCCTTTACCGATGGTCTTCAGCTAACCAATGTCGCCACCGTAGAGGTGGATGGGACATCATCCTCGACAGTACTGCCTCCGGATGGCACTCAGATACAGGTGTTATCCCCGAACATTCAGGTCACCAAAGGCGTAGTGTCCACCGACAATAGCAACGGAGTGTTTGAGCCAGATCCTTCTGCGCCAGTGACCTTTGACTCCGCGGGCACCCCGCCCACAGGCAGCGCCCCCTGGAGTGGCGGGGACATTACCAGTGCAGACCTGGATACCACCCCGATTGATTCCAACCTGAGTGGGATCGATGCGGGAGATACCGTGCGCTTTGCCATCGTGGTGGAGAACAGTGGCGGGTCCGATGCATTTAATGTGGCCATCGGCGATACACTGCCGAATGGCTTCGTCATCCCCCCCGGCGGTCTCAACCTGCAGGTGTATACTGGCAACGGCACGGCCATCAGTTACACCGGCGATCTTTTCGCCGGAGGTATCACCCTCGACGACCCCTCCGCCGACGAAGGCGCACTCAACGAAGGGCGCGACCCGGATACCGGCGCCACCACCGACGGTAGTAACATCATCATCATTACCTATGACTTGGTGGCGACCGATGACGTACAGCCAAATCAGGAAATCATCAATACAGCCACCCTGGAAGCCTACGGTGGCGTCGATGGCGGCAATGACTACACAGAGGGTAATTCCAGCCCCTACTGGCAGGACGATGCACAGGTCGACATACAGTCAAACAGTATTAGCAAGGAGTTAACCAGCACCAGCATCAACACGGCGAACAATAGTAATACTCAGGCCGTCATTGGCGAAACCGCCATCTATACGCTGACTCTTGATATTGCTGAGGGTGTCACCCCGAGCGCATCCATTCTCGATACGTTGGATACCGGGCTCCAGTATATCAATATCATATCTGCGGTAGCGTCCTCCACCGACATCCAAAATGCTGCGGGAAATCCATGGACGCAAGCAGATCTGTTCCAATCCGTAGAAGGACAACGGGTGACTTTTGATCTGGGCAGCCTTACCAATGCCAACCGGGACAACTCTGTTACCGAGACGATTACCATCACCTACGAGGTACTGGTACAGAACACGCTCTCCAACCAGAGCGGCGACCAGCTGAATAACAACGCGCAATTTTTCTGGGACAGTACCGACGATAACATCGTCAACCCTACGGCTCAGGATTCTGCGTCTGCGGAAAACATTGAGGTTATCGAGCCGGACCTACAGATAGAAAAATCGCTGTTAAATCCGGGCACATCGGTGGACGCAAATGATGTGGTCACCTATGTGATCGAAATATCCCACTCCGCATTTTCCGATACCGATGCCTTTGACATTACCTTTACAGATACCCTTCCTCCGGAGCTGAATAGCGCAACGATCATCAGTGTCACCCACCCCTCCGACCCGAATATCGCCACCAAGTTTCAGGTTGTCGGCGATACGATTCAGACCGTTCCGGGTCAAACATTCGATCTGGTTATGGGCGAAACGCTGGTGTTACAAATTTCCGGAATTGTCGATGAATTTATCGTTCCGGGTTCAACGATTACCAATACTGCAACAGCGGAATGGACCAGTATCGATGGAGATGATCCCAACGAGCGCACCGGCGTTGACGGACCTGGCGGGTTGAACGATTACCGCACTAGCGGGAGTGAAACCCTGACCACAACATCAATCCTGGGCCAGGGAAAGCAGGTGGTCAGCAGCTCAGAAGAGAACAGTTACAACGGATTGACACAAGCGGTCATTGGCGAGACGGTAACTTACGCCAGCTACTTTATTATTCCTGAAGGTTCTGTGCCTCTAGCGATCATCACCGACACCCTGCCCCCAGGTCTGGAATTCGTCAGCCTCGACGAGGTTATTGTTGGAAGCAACATCAGCTCCACCATAGATCTAAGCAATCCCGCCAATCTCAATCCCCCTCCGAGCGGCACTACCGGAGAAATCACCTTTACACTCGGAAACATCACGAATGGTCCCGGCAGCACTTTACCCGAGGACAACACAGTTGCGCTCATTTACACCGTAAAAGTACAGAACATCGCCAGCAACCAGGCCAATACCGTATTAACGAACACCGCCACCTTTTCCTGGGACTCCAACGGCAACGGTATGAATGACGCGGGTGATGCGGAAGTCTCCCAACAGGCCGACATCACGATTCTCGAGCCGGAGCTGGTTATTGATAAAGTGGCAGATGTCACAACCGGCGATAATGGTGATCAGATCAGCTATACCATTACCGTCACCAATCCGAACAACGGCAGCAGTACCATTGCCTATGACATAAGCTTCAACGATCCGCTGCCCGCTGAACTGACGAACATTACCATAAGCGCAAGTGTCGACTACGGTTCCGGCCCTTCGGATATATCCGGAGATTTCGCGATAGTCAACGGGGAGATCGTGCTAAGTCCTCAGGCGGAACTGGATCTCGAACCGGGTGCCGTTGTGACCATCACCGTTACCGGCACCCTCGTCAACACCATCGTCGGCAGCACCATCACCAACACCGCCAGTGTCAACTGGACCAGTCTCGACGGAGCGAACCCCGATGAAC
Organism: Microbulbifer pacificus; assembly: GCF_002959965.1. NCBI lineage: Bacteria > Pseudomonadati > Pseudomonadota > Gammaproteobacteria > Cellvibrionales > Microbulbiferaceae > Microbulbifer > Microbulbifer pacificus. The sequence continues at coordinate 2,327,041 of NZ_PREV01000026.1, read as the reverse complement.
GCACCGGAGCCGATGGTGAAGGGGGGGCGCTGAATGATTACGCCGCAAACGATGATGCGGAGATTACAGTTAACTCCCCGACGATAACAAAGCAGCTGGTATCCACGTCACAGAATGACGATTTCAATGACGACAGTGAGGCAACCATCGGTGAGATTGTCACTTTTTCAGTAACCGTTATGCTGCCGGAAGCAACCATTACCGGTCAGATTTTCGACGTGTACGGGGAAGGATTTGAGTTTGTTGATCTGATCAGTGTTACCACCAGTGATCCGGATGCTCTGCAAATCGACTTTGACCAGGTCACGGTAATCGACGACCCGGCTAATTACACAATTGGTCTCGACTTCGGCACTCTGGTTAATACCAGCACCGATAACGTCGAAGAATCCGTTACCTTCGTCTATCGCCTACGCGTCACTGATGTTTCATCAAACACGCAGGGCACTGTACTGAACAACGATGCCACCCTGTTTTACGATACCGACGGCGATCTAATTCCGGACACAAGCATCGAAGACAATGCGCAAGTGAGTATTGTCGAACCCGTACTGGATATCGAGAAAACGCTTTTATCTCCCTCGCCACTGACACTGGGTGGAATCGCTACATACCAGATTACAGTACAACTGGATCCATCCAGCGGCGCAGACGCCTACAACGTTACCATCGAGGATCTGCTTCCAACGTATTTGGGGGATTATGAAAACATTCAGATCGATGTGCAGGGTGGTGCTCCGACGATAGACAATAACACCGCTGCCAATTTCCTTTCTATCGACATCAGTGCCATAGATTCCAGCACCGTGGTGACCATCACCTTTGATACACGCGTTACCAGCGACCCTGCCGCCATAGGGCAGGACACAACCAATACCGTCGATATTGAATATACCAGCCTTGACACACCCGACGGCGGTGACGACAGCGACATTGAGCGCGAGTATACAGGTAGTGATGATGAAACCGCGTCCATTGCGGCCTTTGATCTTTTCGTTGTAAAAGATGATGGCGGCATTACTGTCGCCCCTGGTGACACCATTACTTACACCATCGAGTACGGCAACAATGGCACAATTGATGCTACCAATGTGGTCATAACCGAATCCCTGCCGGACTATGTGACCTTCGACCCTGCACTCAATCCGGGCTGGACACTGAATGGCGATACGTTAACGTACAACGTCGGCACGGTAGCTGCTGGCGGTACGGGCAGTGTCACACTCACCGTCACCGTTATTAATCCGATACCCAGTGGCGTGGAAGAAACGACCAACACCGTCAGCATCGACACCACCGATGGTAGCGACCCAAACCCCGATGACAACAGCGATAACGACAACACACCCATCGATGCCGCACCGGATTATGTCGCAGTCAAAACCAATGAGTTCACCAGTCCCGTGCAGCCCGGCGACCCGGTCAGCTGGACCATCGAAATCAGCAACCAGGGCAATCAGGACGGTACCGGTGTTGTCGTTACCGATACGCTGCCCGATACCAGCCTGTTTACCAATTTCACCGCAAGTAATGGCGGTGTCATCGATCTCACTGCCGGTACCGTTACCTGGGATATCGGCAATCTCGCCGCGGGGGATTCCGTTACCCTGACGCTGTCTGCAGTGGTGGTTGACGCTGTGCCCGTAACCATTCCCACCCAGACCAATACCGTCACGGTGAATGACGACGGCAACAATGGACCGGACCCGACACCGGACAACAATACCGACAACACCGAGTTCGATATCACCTATGTCGATCTCGCCATCGACAAGAACGATGGCGATGTCACCGCCGAACCCGGTGATACGGTGGTATACACGTTAAACTACGCCAACAATGGCACCGCGGATGCCACCGGTGTGGTGATTACCGAGAGCCTGCCAGACTACGCCAGTTTTGATGCCGCCAGTTCCACACCGGGATGGGTGGACAACGGCGATGGCACCTTCAGTTTTACCGTCGGCACCCTCGCCGCCGGTGAGACCGGCAGTGTCGAGTTTGCGGTAACCATCATCGATCCATTGCCCGCCGGTGTGGTGGAAACCAGCAACCTCACCAGCATCGAGGACGATGGTGGCAACGGACCGGATCAGAATCCGGACGACAACAGCGATAACGACAACACACCCATCGACGCCGCACCGGATTATGTCGCAGTCAAAACCAATGAGTTCACCAGCCCCGTGCAGCCCGGCGACCCGGTCAGCTGGACCATCGAAATCAGCAACCAGGGCAATCAGGACGGTACCGGTGTTGTCGTTACCGATACGCTGCCCGATACCAGCCTGTTTACCAATTTCACCGCGAGCAATGGCGGTGTCATCGATCTCACTGCCGGTACGGTTACCTGGGATATCGGCAATCTCGCCGCGGGGGATTCCGTTACCCTGACGCTGTCTGCAGTGGTGGTTGACGCTGTGCCGGTGACCATTCCCACCCAGACCAATACCGTCACGGTGAATGATGACGGCAACAATGGACCGGACCCGACACCGGACAACAATACCGACAACACCGAGTTCGATATCACCTATGTCGATCTCGCCATCGACAAGAACGATGGCGGTGTCACCGCCGAACCCGGTGATACGGTGGTGTACACGTTGAACTACGCCAACAACGGCACCGCGGATGCCACCGGTGTGGTGATTACCGAGAGCCTGCCAGACTACGCCAGTTTTGATGCCGCCAGTTCCACACCAGGATGGGTGGACAACGGCGATGGCACCTTCAGCTTTACCGTCGGCACCCTCGCCGCCGGTGAGACCGGCAGTGTCGAGTTCGCCATAACTATCGACAATTCCATTCCCGCCGGCGTGGTGGAAACCAGCAACCTCACCAGCATCGAGGACGATGGTGGCAACGGACCGGATCAGAATCCGGACGACAACAGTGATAACGACAACACACCCATCGACGCCGCGCCGGATTATGTCATCGATAAGATCGAGAACTTTGATGATCCGGCACACCCCGGAGCCCCTATCAGCTGGACCATCAAGGTCAGCAACCAGGGTAACCAGAACGGCACCGGTGTCATTGTGGTCGACATACTTCCGGATACCAGCCTGTTTACCGGCTTTAGCGCGAGCGACGGTGGAATTATTGATCTCGAGGCGGGAACGGTAACCTGGGATATCGGTTCGTTACCTGCTGGTGAAACAGTAGCGCTCACTCTTTCCGCTACGATCGTGGACAATGTACCCGTCGAGGTCGCACCACAAACGAATTCCGTTACCGTGCATGACGATGGCAACAACGGACCAGATCCAACACCAGACAACAATACCGACACGGAAACCTTTACCATCGAATTCGTCGATCTGTATATCGACAAGGACGACAGCGGCGTGGAACCGCGCCCGACAGAGTCCATCGTCTACACCCTGGAATATGGAAACCGCGGCAATGCAACGTCTACCGGTGTGCTGATCACGGAAACCCTGCCGCCCAATACCAGCTTCGATGCCGCGAACTCAAGCCCAGTCTGGGTGCAGAACGGCGATGTGTTCACCTACGATGTAGGCTCACTGGCCCCCGGGGAATCCGGCAGTATCACCTTTGCCGTTACCGTGAACTACCCGATCTCCGCGAGTGTTCAGCAGACGAATAATACCGCCAGCATTACCGACGATGGCACACACGGCCCGGATAAAAATCCGAAAGACAACACCGACACCGACGAAACCGATATCGAAAACGATATCGCGGTCGACAACATCACCCTGTCACAGCTGTACCCGGAATACATATATCCACCCCGGGAGTGGGAGCGCCAGGCACCACAACTGCACGGCCGCCTGATCGCCAAGGAAACCGAAAACGTCACCGCCAACCTCCAGGGCGGGCGCAACGGTGCCTACTTCGACCCCGCGTTCGGACCGGTGGATGGCAACCGCTATCCCAACGACTGGTCAACCGTGTTCCGCAATGACCTGAGCATCGATGTCAGCCCGAGCGGCCAGGGTGAAAAATCCAGCCCGCTGGCGCTGGACGAGAACATTGGCCGCTACCGCGCCAATTCCCTGTTCGGCGATTTCGAGCGACCCGCGGCCAGTCCGAATCTGCCTGCTGGAGCAACCGACTCGGGGCCAGTGCCAGAACCCCTCCCTGCGCCCCTGCAATCCTCGCCACTCCAGTCCGGGGAGCCAATCAGTCTGCCGATGGAACGCAGCCAGCTGCAACAGCAACTGGATGAGATAGCCCTTGAGTTGAGTGAAGCCCACGTCTCACCGCTTCTCGCCGCACTGGCGGCGCTCAGTGCCGAGGAGCCCGAGCGGAGGCAACACCAGGGAACAGAGGACTGACAGCAGGGCCCGGGAGACACGATTTGTCAATAGCCCGGCCCGATCGGTCAATTCTCACCGCGACAGATGCCGTATGCTGTCGCGGTGGACTAGCGCCCAGGAACCGTGCCGTATTTCGAAATCCGTCCGTAAAAGTCCTGAGTAGCGCCGTATACTCCAGTACAATCGACCGCCATATACGAACCATAACCGAAACCAAAACAGGCGCCTCTGAACGTCGTTGCGAACGGGTGCCTAATCATCAAACATCCTGTCGAGCATAAAGCATGACCGAGATCGCCGCTCCCGTAGAGACCCAACAGTCCCAAGCCCTGAAGCCACTGCTGGACAAGCAGCGCGAGGCCTATCTCGCCACTCCCTCACCAGATCGTGAACAGCGGGTCAGCGACCTCAAGGCGCTGGCACGAATGATCCGTGAACACCAGGACGAGCTGGTGCAAGCGGTGAGCCGCGACTACGGCAACCGCTCCCACCACGAAACGCTGTTCGCGGAGATTTACCCAGCGCTCGACGGAATCAAGGACACCATCAGGCGGCTGAAGAAATGGATGAAGCCCCAGCGCCGCCACATCGACATCACCGCCTTCCCCACCTCCTCCGTGAAAGTGATTCCACAGCCGGTGGGTGTGGTGGGTGTCATCGTGCCGTGGAATTTCCCGATCAACCTGTCCTTCGGTCCCCTGATCAACATTTTCGCCGCCGGTAACCGTGCCATGGTGAAAATGTCGGAGAACTCGCGCCATCTCACCGCATTGCTGAAACGCATCAGCGGCGATTATTTCCCGGAAGACAAACTGGTGTTTATCGAAGAGACCGGCGGCGTAGGCATCGAGTTTTCCACGCTCAAATTCGATCACCTGATTTTTACCGGTTCCGGCGCTACCGGCCGCAAAGTCATGGCCGCGGCGGCCGCCAACCTCACCCCGGTAACGCTGGAACTGGGCGGTAAATCCCCGGCCATCGTCGGCCCGGATTTTGATATCGACAAAGCGGTCGAGCGCGTGCTGTTCTGGAAACTGTTCAACGCCGGTCAGATCTGCACCACTGTCGACTATCTGCTGTTACCGGAAGACAAAGTGAATGCCTTTGTGGAGAAAGCCAAAGAGGTATTCCGCAAACGCTACCCGGATATCCAGCATCCGGATTACACCTCGGTGATCGACGAGCGCTCGTTCCAACGTATCTGGCAAACCCTGGACGACGCGGTACAGAAAGGGGCAACGGCGATTGACCTCACCGATGGCCAGGGACAGCGTGACGATCCGCTGAAGAAATTCCCTGCGCACCTGCTGATCAATGTCAGCGAAGAAATGGATGTAATGAAACGGGAAATTTTCGGCCCGCTGCTGCCGATCAAAACCTACAGGAACCGCGAAGAAGTGGCGGCCTATATAAACAATGGCGACCGCCCGCTGGCGATCTATCCCTTCACCAACGACAAATCCCTGCGGGATTTTTATATCGATAACGTCATGTCCGGCGGCGTCAGTGTGAACAACGCGGTACTGCATGTGGGCCAACACGATATTCCCTTCGGCGGTGTTGGCGAGAGCGGCATGGGTCACTACCACGGCTATGAGGGCTTCCTCACCTTCTCCAAGCTGCGCCCGGTGTTCTACCAGGGTCCGCTGGACCCGCTGAAACTGCTGATGCCGCCGTATGGCAAGCTGGCGGACAAGATGATGAAGTTGATGTTAAGGCTTACAAGATAGGCTGGAAGAACTGATTTTTCCGAGAACGGCAACTGTATAAAGGGGCTTGTCGGGCTTATCATACCGAAAAAGTATTAAAAAGCCGCGTCACGGCACGCGGCTTTTTAATGGGGCTGATTAGGAGTTTCGAGAGGTCCAATGACCTGACCTAGCCGCCTATAGCTCAGGCCAAAGCTACTTGAGATTATCATCCAAGAAGCTAAGCACCTCTCCCATAGCAACCTTGCGATTTCCGGACTCATTGAAATGGTGCGTGCCATTCTCCAGAATAAAAAGTTCCACTTTTTTGTGTTCTCGTTCCAGTGCCCTGGCCATCATTTTCGATTGTCCGACATCCACTCGGGTATCAAACAACCCATGAATAAGTAGGACCGGTGAAGAAAATCGATTCGCGAAGTTGAGAGGAGAGTTCTCCTCCACGTCTTTCATATCTTCCGATGAGTGGATATCGGCAAGTTGTTGCTTAAAGTACCTGTTATAGCCACGTACTGAATCAAAACTCATCATCGTGGGGATATCACTTACCCCAGCGAGGCTAACCACACAATCGAACTTATCCGGTGTCTTGAAGCCCGCAGTCAACGCAACATAACCACCGTAACTACCACCGACAATGCAGGATCTCTTAGTATCTGCCAGCTTGTTCTGTTCTACCCAATTGACCGCATCGATAACATCCTGCTGCATCGCTTTACCCCACTGCTTGTACCCAGCAGCCAGGTATTCATCACCAAAACCAGACGATCCTCTAAAGTTAACCTGAAGTACAGCATATCCACTGTTCGCAAACATCTGCACCCATGGATCAAAGTATTGAGTATCCCGAGCGTGAGGACCTCCATGGGGAAATACGACCAACGGAGCGTCAGAAATACCTTCCGGGCGGGTAAGATATCCATTCAGTTTCATACCATCCGAAGCTTCAAAACTGAAAGGCTCAACCTTTGCCAATTTTTTTGCCTCAAGTTTTGGGTACTGGCTAAACCAAAAACTCAAGCTCTTGGCCTTACGGTCAAATAGGTAATACTTTCCCGGAGAATTGTCCGAAACCGCATAAACAACCATTCGATTTCCAGACTCATCTTGCGCCACAACATGGGATTTCAGGCCCTTTTTCTGAAACAGCAACATCAATTGCTGAGAAATATTGGCCCTTTCAAGGTTGAGATATTTATGCTCAACAAAATTATCCACATAGCTAAAACCAATAAACTCCTGCCGACCCTGCGTCCGCCAGAAAATCGGGCCTTGTATATCAAGATTATCCGGAGCCTCTCCTACTAGATCCGTAAATCCACCCTTTTTCAGGTCATAACGCCAGATGGCATCTTTGCCGAGCTGCCGATTGCTCTCCACAAGCAACGAATGAGTTTCCGCCTCATACAGAAATGGATAAAAACTAGCTTCTTTATAGACATCAAAACTCGCAACTTTTTTCCAGCTTTCCGAATTACTTTCACGAAAGTAAACATGCCTCACGGTCGACTCTCGTTTAGTGTCGGCTCCCAAAGCAAAACGCACCTGTCCGGTACGATCTATACCCCAATTGGTAATCTGCAAATCGTTCTGCAGGTACTTGGTATATTTACCGGTATTTACGTTAACTTTAAATACCGATGAGTAGTAATCATCCCGTGGATCAGCAAGCTCCACGAGGATGTGATCTTCATCATTCGGCAGAATAGTCAATACCGACGGATTCAGGCGCAAAAGGTCTAGACCATCTCTTGCCAGATCCCTTTTATTCAATTCAATTGTGGATTTTCCATCGATAGATACAGAATAGAGAGAAGTCAATCGAACCCTAGTTTTATGCCCGTAAACGTCTACTCTCTCCGGCTGGGTTACGGTAACCAGTACCCGCTCGTTATTGAGCCAATCTACAGACTCGATTCGATACTTACCCTCCTCCAGTCCAACGATATAATTGATCTTTTTGCTACCGAAGGGTGCCGTGGCCACCAGCGTCTTACCGCCAGAGTTAACCACAGATAATAATTGCTCCCCATCTGGAGAAATTGACACATTACTCACCAACGGAAGATCACTAAATATATCGGACTCCGCAGCGTACAGGCTTGCGGAAAACATCAATCCCGCAGCACAACAAAAAGCTCCCCAAAAGCGCAGATTCATTTCAACCCCATTATTAGTTTTTCAGCCCACATCGTACGAAAATTTGTTCGCAGACTACTTTATAGGTTCAGTCGAAATTATCCACCGAAGAAGCTGGTTTTTTTTAAACTTACGAAATATCCAGCTATAAGCACTCGCCGCCGTGAAAATAGTCACGTTAGTCAGAACTTAAAAAGTCGACCTCATAAGGATATTGAACTGATTACAGCTGCGACTCTGTGATGAGCGATAAAACGTGAAATCAAAAGTAAGTATTGGATTACCACTCAATACCCTTTCTCGCCGATAACCCAGATTCAAAAGCATGCTTGAGTGATTCCATCTCTGTCACCGTATCCGCAATATCTATTAGATACTGCTTGGCACCACGCCCGGTCATGATCACGCTCTGCTCCGCTGGACGGCTTGCGATTGCGCCCAGCACCTCCGCCTTATCCAGCCACTTGTAATTGAGCGCGTAGGTCAGCTCGTCCATCACCACCAGATACACACTCTCATCCGCGAGCGCAGCTTTCAGTTTTTTCCACAGAGCCAACGCCGCCGCCTTGTCCGCCTCAAAGTCCTGGGTTTCCCAGGTAAAGTCTGTGCCCATCTCGTGCCATTGCAGCGGGTATTTTTCCGGGTCCAGCTGCGAAAGCAGGTTCTTCTCACCGCACTCCCACACGCCCTTGATAAATTGTCCCACCACCACCTTGTAGCCATAACCCAGCGCACGCGTAACGGTGCCCACCGCCGCGGTGGTTTTGCCCTTACCGTCGCCGGTATAGACGATGACGATACCGCGCTCTTCCAGAGCCTTTGCCACGCCGGCATCCACAATCTCCTTGCGCGCCTGCATGCGCTCTTTGTGGCGTTGCTGTTTTTTGTTTTCAGACTCAGACATATCGACCCACCAGGAAAATTTGAAGGAAGCATAACAGCTTACGGAGCGCATACCTCGCCGAGCAAAAGCACGCTGGCGGCCCGATACGGAACGATTGCCGACAGGTTGTGGAGTATCGGGCCGCCAGCGCGCGCCCGGGAGTGAGAAAAGCATCGGCAGGAAAAGAGGCAGCGGGCCATTGCGGCCCGCTGGTGGAGCTGAAGCTCCACACTCTGTCAATTCAGCTTGAACTGGAGTCCTGCATACACAGCAGCACCGGCAGTATTGAAACCGGCCACTTCTCGATAATCCTCATCCAGCAGGTTTTCCCCACGTAGGGTCAACATCAGACGCTCGCTGAACTGGTACGCCGCGTTCAGATCAAGGCGGTTGTACGCGTCCTGCGCCAGCGGCTCACCGCCCCAGGCAGGATTCGGACTCAGGCGATCATCCGCGCGACGCAGGTTCGCCGCCAACGTCAGGCGATCACCCAGCAGTGTATAGCTGGCACCGAGGTTATATACCGTCTCCGCCACATTCAGACGCTGCTCGCCCTCTGCATCGCGGCTGTCGAGCCAGGTACCGTTGGCGTACCAGCGACCTGCGTCCGTTAAGCTGCCAGAAAGTGACAGCTCGAAACCATCAGACTCGCTCTCGCCGTCGTCTTGGGCATAGGCACCGTAGCCGCTACCGAGACCATTCACATAGACGATGGCGTCGGTCACCGTCTGCTGAAAGGCGACGAGTTCAAGCTGCAGCAAATCCGCGTAGCCGTACTCCACCGCCACTTCATAGCCGCGGCTGGTTTCCGGGCCCACGGGCGCAACATCGCTCACCACGTTAGTGGAAACTTCGTAGGGACTCGGCGCGCGGAAGCCAGTGCTCGCACTGGCGCGGTACTTGATCTGCTGGTTGTCACCGATCAATTGCGGCACCGCGACGGACGCGCGCCAGCTGTTGTGGGTCTCGCCGTGGATATCGTCGCCATCGAAACTGTCGTGGCGGAAGCCGAGGTTGTAGTAGACCTTGCCGGCAACATCGCCACGCCACTCGCCGAAGACACCGAGCAATTCCAGCGACTGGCCGCTGCCGTAGGACGAGGTGTAATCCTGCTGATCCAGATCTGCGCCCCAGGACAGTTCACCGACAGCCAGCTTCAGGTTGCCGAAATAATTCAGCTCGTCAATGTGGCCTTCCACCGCGTAACTGCTCACACCTTCGGTCAGGCTGTCACGCTCCAGTTCCTGGGTGGAAACAGACAGACGATTGGCAACGCTGCCGAGCTGCAGATCGCCTGCAAGCTGGTATATGGTCTGCGTGTACAAATCGAGGCACGCGTGCGGATCGACGACACCGAAGCAGTTGTCATACTCGGTCTCGGCGTCGACCTGACGCAGCTGGCCTTCCAGTGAGAAGGCGTCGCTGAATCGATAGCCCAGCTTGGCGCTGGCGGTCTGGTTATCGTAACCGTCGCGCTCGCCGCTGGTGTCACTCTGCCGGGCGTTGAAACCGTCGCTTTCAAGCTGGCTCAGGTCGAGCCCGTAGTTCCAGCCGCCCTGCACACCGCGCAGTGCCGCCTGCGCACGATCGGTGCCATAGCGGCCGGCTTCTCCGCTCAACTGCAGTTCCACTGGCTGCTCCGCACGCTTGGTGATGATGTTGATCACACCGCCGGCACCGGCACCGTACATCATTCCCTGTGGGCCGCGCAGTACTTCAATGCGCTCCACATCACTGGCCAGCAGATGCTGGAACTGCGAAGTGACCTGGGTGTTGGTGGGATCGGCGACATTGACGCCATCCACCAGCACTAGGGTCCGGGAGCCGGCTTCGCCGCGCACATACAGGTTACTCACCTTGCCGAGACCGCCGCTGTTGACGGCAGAGATACCCGGCAGGGTTTTCATCACGTCCAGCAGCGTGCTGTAGCCGAGCTTTTCAATATCCGCAGCGGTGAGCACGGATACGGAGACCGCGGTGTGCGCCTTTGGCACTTCCACCCGGCTGGCGGTGACGGTGATCTGTTCCAGATTCCGTTCACTATTAACGGTATCCGCAAAGGCAGGATGAGCAGCCAGCAAAAGGGCGCTGGCAAGCAGAGTTTTTTTCATGGAGTTCCCCAATCAGAAATGTGGTCGATTGAGGGAGGGGAATACAAGGGCAGGAATAAGACCGGCGCGCACCCCGCTTCGAGTACCGCGCCGCAAGCAAGCCCAGACAAAGCCCTCCGCTTTATCGTTTAAGATTCACTCGAGGCCGGTATCGGGCTTATCGTATTTTCAAGCTTTTGAAAAACGAATCACCGTTGCGGGGGCAGCGTCGGATTGGGCCTTCTGTTTTACACAGGCGGACACCGACTTCCCGTTTACCCCAACCAAGGCCGCCGCTTGTGGCGGTTTGACCTGTTGGGCACCAAGAGTGCGGGGGATTATATCAGATCGCCGGCGATAAACTCCGGCTTCCCGTCGCGCCATCGGAATGCACTGTCGATACCGTACACGGCACCAACCTGATCCCGGGTCAATACCGCTTCCGGTGTGCCATCGGCGCAGAGCTTGCCATCCTGCAGCAACAGGATGCTATCACAGTAGCGCGCCGCGAGCGGCAGGTCGTGCAGGGCGAGAATAACGGTCTTGCCGCTGTCTGCCTGCTGGCGGAAGGTCTGCATCAGCTGCAGCTGGTGGCGGATATCCAGCGCCGCGCCGGGTTCATCGGCAATCAGCACCGGGGCCTCACCGACCAGCAGGCGGGCGAGCTGCACCCGGCGCAGTTCACCACCGGAGAGCTGGGTCACCGGACGGTGGGCAAACTGGAACGCATCCACCTGATTCAGCGCCGCGGCGACCCGCGCCTGCCGCTGGGATTTGTCGAAAGTCCGCCCCCAGGGCAGCAGGCCCAGCGCCACCAGATCCTGTGCGGCCATGCTCCATGCCGGGGTTTCCTGTTGCGGCAAGTACGCGAGAAGGCGCGCGCGCTCCGCGGCAGAGATTCCGGCGATATCACGATCTCCGAGCGCAAGGCTGCCCTCAGTGAACGGCAGGATACCCGCGAGACAACCGAGCAGGCTGCTCTTGCCGGCGCCATTGGGACCGATCACCGCGGTGAGTTCGCCGGGATGAAATTGGCAGCGGATGCCGTGCAGCACCGGACGCCGGTTGCGCGTCAGCGAAAGATTTTCGCCGCGCAGTGCCAACGGCTGAACAGTACATGAAACCGTACTCACAGGTTCATCTCCCGCCGCCCGCTGACGATCAACCAGAAAAAGAACGGCGCCCCGATAAAGGCGGTGACCGCACCGATGCGCAGTTCCTGAGTGCCGACGGTGTTGAGCACCAGAATATCCGCGAGCAGCAACAACAGCGCACCGGCGAGCCCGCTCGCCCACAACAGCCGCGCGGGGTCCTGCCCCACCAGCGGCCGCATCAGGTGCGGGACAACAAGGCCGATAAAACCGATGGTACCGGCCACCGCCACCGATGCGCCCACCGCGCTCGCAATACCAAACAACACCAGCAGTGGATAGCGGCGACTGGCAAAGCCGAGCGATGCGGCGCTGCTCTCACCGAGAGACAACGCGCGCAGAAAATTACGGGAGAACCACAACATCAACGCACCGGCAACAATAAACGGCAGTGCCAGCAACACCTGATCCCAGCCGCGGTTGGCGAGGGACCCCAGCAGCCAGAACACGATTTCCTGCATCGCGAACATACTGGGCGCATAGTTGAGGGCGAGCGCCATCAGCGCCGACAGGAACGCGTTTATTGCCACGCCCGCCAGCACCAGCCGGCTGGCACTGGCACCGCGCCCCGCCAGCAACCACACACTGCCGACCGCCAGCAGCGCACCGAGAATGGCGAGCAGCGGCAGCGCCAGTCCGCTAGAGACAGCGCCGTAGTACAGCAGCAGAATCGCCGCCAGCGCCGCGCCGCTGCTCACCCCCAGCAGTGCCGGTTCCGCCAGTGGATTGCGCAGCATGCCCTGCATGGCCGCACCGCCCATCCCCAACGCAGCGCCGATAAGTAATGCCAGCACCGCGCGCGGCATACGCAGCTGCCACAGGATCACCGCGTTGCTATCGTCGCTGCGCCAGCCGCTGGCAAACGCCTGCCACAGGTCCAGTTTGACCGGGCCGCTGGCGAGCGCCAGCAACAGGGCCAGCGGCACCGCGGTCGCGAGCAACAGGAGAATCAATTTATGGCTGCGGGACAAGTTCTGCTCTCTTTTGCTGTAACTGGGTAAGCACATCCACCACCGCCAGTGCCGGACAATAACCCAACGCCTCGGGCAGGCGATAGCTGCGGCCGCTGTCGATATAACGTTTCAGTACTGGGTGGCGTTCGGCGAGATGGGCGATGGCAAAATCCTGCGCACCACCGTAAAACACCAGCAGGTCCGGCTGCAGTGCTATCACCTGCTCCAGGCTCACCCGCCCCAACTGGTCAATGCCCTGCTCCGCGGCGAGATTGGTAAACCCCGCGCGAGCCAGCAGCTGATGCTCCAGCATGCCGCTGCCGTAGGTAATGTTGTTGGCGGACAGGATCAGTGCGGTGGGATTTTTTCTGGCTGAATTTTCCGGTTCATGTTTTGGGGCCGCGGCGAGCAGATCGGCGAACTGCTTTTTTTGCGTGAGCAACCGCGGCAATGGCCCCAGGCTGTCTTCCAGTGCGTCCAGTTGTGCCTGTAATTGTTCGAGACTGTAGGCATCGGGAATCCGCACCACGCGCAGCCCCATGTCCTCCAGCCGCGTTGCCGCGCGCTGCGCCCCGAATTGCCCCGTCAGCACAAGATCCGGCTTCAGCGGAATCAGTTCCTCGGCCTGGGCGCGGTTCAGTAATACATGCTCGGGAATCGGCGCCTGTCGGTACTGTTCTTCGGCGGAAAGCCAGGTAACGGAGACGAGCTGTTGCGGCGGCACCCAGCGCAGCAGAATCTGGTCAAGACACAGATTGAGCGAAGCGATGCGCTCGGCGGCGGAAGCCGGGATCGCCGCCAGCGCGAATACCGCAACCAACAGGCAACCCGCGAATTCTTTTCCCGCGCCTCCCATTTCCATCAAGCCATGTCCAGCGCGTTCAGCGCCTCGGCGAGGGTTTTGACGGGGATCACCTGCATGCCTTCGATATCGGTTTTGAGGCGGTTGGCGGCGGGGACTATGGCTTTGCGGAAGCCGTGCTTGGCCGCCTCTCTGAGGCGCTCCTGCCCGGACGGCACCGGGCGGATTTCACCGGCGAGGCCGACTTCGCCAAAAATCATCAGGTCGCGGTCGAGTACACGGTTGCGGAAGCTGGATACCACGGCCATCAGCAGGGTGAGGTCGGCGCTGGTTTCCATTACCTTTACACCGCCCACCACGTTGATAAACACATCCTGGTCCCCCACCAGCACGCCGCCGTGGCGGTGCAGTACCGCGAGCAGCATGTTCAGGCGGTTGTGATCGAGCCCCACGGCTACCCGGCGCGGGTTGCCGAGACTGCTGTCGTCTACCAGCGCCTGCAGTTCCACCAGCAGCGGGCGCGTGCCTTCCCACACAGATGTGACCACGGAACCTGCGGCAATTTCGTCGGCGCGCTGCAGGAAAATGGCGGAGGGGTTGGAGACTTCTTTCAGCCCCTGTTCGGTCATGGCAAATACGCCCAGCTCGTTCACCGCGCCAAAGCGGTTCTTGTGCGCGCGCAGGGTGCGGAAACGGGAGTCGTGGGTGCCTTCCAACATGATGGAGCAGTCGATGATATGTTCGAGCACTTTGGGACCGGCGAGGGTGCCGTCTTTGGTGACGTGGCCTACCAGGATCATGGCGGTGCCGGTCTGTTTGGCGAAGCGGGTGAGGTAAGCGGCGCTCTCGCGCACCTGGGCCACGGAGCCGGGGGCCGACTGCACTTCGGCCATGTGCATGACCTGGATGGAATCCACCACCATGATTTTTGGTTTCACTTCGCCGGCGGTGAGGCAGATCTGCTCGACGTTGGTTTCCGACAGCATCTGCAGGTGATCCGCCGGCAGGCCAAGGCGCTTTGCACGCATGGCGACTTGCTGCAGGGATTCTTCCCCGGTTACATAGAGCGCCGGAAGTTTTTGCGAGAGGTGACAGAGTGTCTGCAGCAGTACAGTGGACTTGCCCGCACCGGGATGCCCGCCGATCAGCACCACCGAGCCCGGCACCAGACCGCCGCCCAGTACCCGATCCAGTTCACTGGCATTGGTGGGAATACGAGGCAGTTCACTGAGATCGATCTCGGAAAGCTTCTGCACCTTTCCCTGCCCCGCCGCACCTGCATAGCCCGCCTGTGCGCTGGTAAAGTTCGCCGCGCGACTATCGGTGTGCGCCGGACCGAGGCGCACTTCACTCAAACTATTCCAGACCCCACAGGCGCTGCACTGCCCCGCCCATTTGCTGTAGTCGGCTCCGCATTCATTGCAGACAAAGGCGGTTTTGGTTTTTTTGGACAAGGTTTTCTCTCTGTTCCCGGTGTAGTGGTTTTAGGTTCTATTCGAGTGATATGGCGGTGCCTAGCCCGTGTTCCGGGGAGAAGATACCGGCCAAGGCGTCCGGAACGCTCCGACTAGGCTCCACGAAGCCAACAGGCAAGCTACCCCGAAAAGCAGAGAAGTTTACCCCTCCACCACAGATGAAGAAAACCGAGGGGCCCGAACAACCCCATGCACCCACTGATACAACACTGGCAGGACAACAAGAGTCAGCAGCGTGGAAGAGATGATTCCACCAATCACCACCGTAGCCAACGGTCGCTGCACTTCCGCACCGGTACCCGTGTTGAGAGCCATAGGCACAAACCCGAGACTCGCCACCAGCGCTGTCATCAACACTGGCCGCAAGCGCAACATCGCCCCATCCACAATCGAGGTATACAACTCACCGCTCTCCCGCCAGCGCTCGCGAATAAACGACAGCATCACCAGACCGTTCAACACCGCCACGCCAGAGAGTGCAATAAACCCCACACCGGCGGAAATCGACAGCGGCATATCCCTCAGCCACAGCGCCAATACCCCGCCGGTCAGCGCCAGCGGTACACCGGTGAAAATGATCAACGCGTCCTTCAGCGAACCGAACGCCATTAACAGCAGCAACAAAATCATCAGCAATGTCAGCGGTACAACCACCTGCAAGCGCGCACTGGCCGACTGCAATTGCTCAAAAGTCCCCCCGTAATCCAACCAGTAACCGGGCGGCAGTTTTACCGACTCGGCGACGGACTGGCGCACCTCCTCCACAAAGGAGCCCAGATCGCGCCCGCGCACATTGGCGCTCACCACAATTCTGCGTTTACCGTTTTCCCGGCTCACCTGACCGGGGGCGGTCAGCCATTCAATGGTGGCCACTTCTTCCAGCGGCACAAAGCCGCCCTTGGCGAGCGGTACCGGCAGCGCGGCGAAACCCTCAATATCCCGCCGCAAGGTTTCCGGCAGACGCACCACCAGTTCAAAGCGGCGATCGCCGTCGTAGATCAATCCCGCCGGTTCACCGCCGATCGCGGTCGCCACGAGATCCTGCAGTGTCTGTACATCCAGTCCGTACTGCGCCAGTGCGACCCGTTTCGGTTGCAGCGACAGTACCGGCAGGTTATCCACCTGCTCCAGCCGCGCATCCGCCGCGCCGGGGACTTTATTGACCACCGCCAGGACCTGCTGCGCCGAGCGGCGCAACTGCTCCAGGTCGTCGCCGAACAGCTTGATCGCGAGATCCGCGCGTACGCCGGAAATCAGTTCGTTAAAGCGCATCTGGATGGGCTGGGTGAACTCGTAATTGTTACCCGGCACTTCTTCGGCGGCCTGTTGCAACCGCTCGATCAGCGCGTCCTGCGCAAGATCCGGGTCGGGCCATTCGGCTCGCGGTTTCAACATCAGGAAGGTATCCGCCACGTTCGGTGGCATGGGGTCGGTGGCCACTTCGGGGGTGCCGATTTTTGAAAAAGTCCGCGCGACTTCCGGCTGTTGCAACAGAGTTTTTTCCAGTTGCTGTTGCATGGCTACCGACTGCTCCAGGCCGGTTCCCGGTACCCGCATCGCGTGCATGGCCACATCGCCTTCGTTCAGCTCCGGCACAAATTCCGAGCCGAGGGTGGTGGCGAGCCAGCCGCACAACAGCACCAGCACCAGGGCAAATCCGATCACCGCCCAGCGCGCTGCCAGTGCGGTGGAGAGCAGCGGGCGGTAGAGCAATCGGAGAGCACGCATCGCCGGGTTCTCACGTTCGCGGATCTCTCCGCGCAGAAAAATGGCCACCGCCGCGGGTACCAGGGTAAAGCAGAACAGCATGGCCGCGAGCAACGCCATCACCACCGTCGCCGCCATGGGGTGAAACATTTTGCCTTCCACTCCGGTAAGAGAGAACAGCGGGATATACACCAGGGTGATGATCACCACCCCGAACAGGCTCGGGCGGATGACCTCATTGGCGGCGGTAAACACGGTATGCAGCCGCTGCTGTAGCGGCAGTGCCCCCCCGTGGCGATGGGTTTCCTGGGCCAGCCGGCGCACCGCATTTTCCACAATGATGACCGCGCCATCCACAATCAGGCCGAAGTCCAGCGCCCCCAGGCTCATCAGATTGGCGGACACACCACTTGCACGCATGCCACTCAGGGTCGCGAGCATGGCAAGGGGGATGACCGCGGCGGTAATCAGCGCGGCGCGGATATTGCCGAGCAGAACAAACAACACCGCGATGACCAGCAGCGCGCCTTCCAGCAGGTTTTTCCGCACCGTGGCGATGGCCTTGTCGACCAGTGAGGTGCGGTCGTATACCGGCCTCACATGCACCCCCTGCGGCAGTGACATCTGGACAGTGTTCAGCGCCGCCGACAGATCCAGTGCCACTGCACGGGAATTTTCCCCCACCAGCATCATCGCGGTCCCAAGCACCGTTTCAGCGCCGTTTTCGGTAGCGGCACCGGTACGCAATTCACGCCCAACAGCGACACTCGCCACATCGCCGATGGTAATCGGTGTGGCCCCGTCGGCGTCCGCGGGCATTTTTATCACGACGTGTTCAATGTCCTCCGGCGTCTGTAACTGCCCCGGTGAGCGCACCAGTATCTGGCGGCCGCCGCGCTCCACGAAGCCCGCGCCGCGGTTGCGGTTGTCGCGGGCCAGCGCACTGCGCACGTCGTCCATGGTCACGCCAAAGCTCAACAGCTTGCGCGGATCCGGCGTCACATGGAACTGCTTGCGATAGCCGCCGATGGTGTTGACCTCGGTGACCCCGGGCACCAGCGCCAGTTGCGGCCTGATGATCCAGTCCTGAATTTCACGCAGCGCGGTGATGTCATAAGGCGATCCGTCCGCCTGTCGCGCGGATTCATCGGCGGACACGCTGTACATGAAAATCTCACCGAGCCCGGTGGCGATGGGCCCCATCCGCGGCGTCAACCCCGGAGGCAGTTCGCTGCTCAAAGACAAGAGGCGGTTGGCCACCAGGTTGCGGGCGAAGTGCAGATCCGTGCCTTCAGTAAATACCGCCGTCACCTGCGACAGGCCGTAGCGGGAAATACTGCGGGTATATGCCAGATCCGGCAGGCCTGCGAGCGCGGTTTCCACCGGGAAGGTCACCCGCTGCTCCGTCTCCAGTGGCGAATATCCGGGGGCCTCGGTATTGATCTGCACCTGTACATTGGTGATATCCGGTACCGCGTCGATGGGCAGGCGCGGATAGCTCCACAGACCGAGGGCAACAATAAACAGGCCGAAGCCAAGCATTAAACATCGGCGCTCGATGGAAAAGCGCAACAGGAATTCAATCATTGTGCAGTCCCCTCAGTGCGCGTGGCCGGCGGCGGATTTTTCCAGTTCTGCCTTCAGCAGATAGCTGTTATCCACCACATAGCGTTCGCCAGGCCTTAGCCCGGTGCGCACTTCGCTGTAGGCGCTGCCCCGCTCGCCCAGCTGCACCGATTGCGCTTCAAAATGACCGGGCTTGATCTGTACAAACACGACGCTGTCACCATCGAGTTCCTGCAGCGCGCGGTTGTCGACGACAAGCGCAACGGTCTTTTTTTCCAGTTGCACGCGGCCACGCACGAAAATTCCCGGCATCCAGCGGCCATCGGTATTGGACACCATCACCCGCGCACGCGCGTACGGGAATTCATCGCCTGCGGGCACCAGGCTGCGTACCTGTCCAACCGTGGAATGTTCACCGGACTGAAGAGTGACGGTCTGCCCCGGTTTTACGCGCTGGAGACGCGCGGGAAATACCTGCAGCTCCGCCCACAGCCGGGAATAGTCCGCCACCTGGAATAACACCTGATCGCTGACAAATTCTCCCGGGCCGGCGTGCTTGGCAATGACCATGCCGGCAAACGGCGCGCGCAGCTGATATTCACGCATGCTTTCATTGGAGTGGATACTGGCGAGGAGCTGGTCTTTTTTGACCTCGTCGCCGATATGGACGTTAACCTCGGACACGACACCGGGATAGCGCGCGCGGATATGACTCACCGCGGTGGGTTCCGGCAGGAGTTTTCCGTAGAGCGTCAACTGCTGATCCACTTCGCCGGCACCCGCTACCGCGGTCGTCAGGGCCGCGTTATCGAGAGCCCGCGGTGACAGCTCCAGCGTGCGAGAATTTTCGTTGTGACGATCGTTTTCGCTCGCGATCAAGGGAGAGCAGACCGCCAGCGAGATCAACAGCACAAGCCGTTGAGCGAAATGTGTTTGACGCGCTTTCGAATTGTTTACTGTTTCAATTTTCATGGTCTTTCCAGGATTATTTTTCCAGCGGCATCGCAGCATTTTCAGATGCGCGCGAGTAGGCAAGTGGTGCAGCTGTTAACTGTTCCAGTTCCGCACCGGCCAGCAACGCGGCGGTG
Organism: Microbulbifer pacificus; assembly: GCF_002959965.1. NCBI lineage: Bacteria > Pseudomonadati > Pseudomonadota > Gammaproteobacteria > Cellvibrionales > Microbulbiferaceae > Microbulbifer > Microbulbifer pacificus. The sequence goes on along the minus strand of NZ_PREV01000026.1, from coordinate 2,307,189 downwards.
GCCTCATCAATCAGCGCGCGGCGCGCGTCCAACAGCTCCTCGCGGGCAGACACCCACTCCTGGTATCCGTAGCGTCCCGCCAGGTAATAGCGCTCACTCTCTTCCAGTGCACCACTCAGTGCGGGGATAATTTCAGCCTGCAGGCGGTGTACCGCGGCGATGCTCTGGGCGCGGCTGTTAAAGGCGCGGTACAGCTGGGTGTGCAGGTTCAGCTCCGCGGACAACTGGCGCACAGCGATGCCGTCGAGTTCCGCCTGCGCCGCATCCATCCCGCCGCGGGCGCGCTCGCCGCTCCACAGGGGCATACTCACCCCCGCCACCAGCGAGGTACTGTCGGTTTCGCGGCTGCCGCGCACCCCCACTGCCCAGGCCACATCTGCGCGGGCGTCGGCGCGCGCGAGGCGCAGTTGCGCCGCCTGCACACGGGATTCACTGGCGAAGCGACTGAGCAGCGGATTCTGCTGCGCACGCGCGAAGTAGTCGTCAAAGTCCCCCGCCGATCCCAGTCGGTACAGATTGCCGCCGGCGACGGAAAAGTCCGCCGTGGTCTCGCCCCACATGGCCGCCAGCGCCACACGCTCGGCCTTGAGTTGCTGACCGTTCCGTTGCAACGTCAGCTGCGCCCGCGCCAGCGCGGCCTGTGCGCGCAGCAATTCCATCTGCGGCGCGGCACCGGCGGCGACACGGTCTTCCACGCCATTCACCGCGTCGAGCGCGAGGCGCACGGAAGACTCCGCCAGCGCAGCGGATTCCGTGGCCGACAGTACCCGCACATAGCGGAGCATCACCTCGCCGAGCAGATCCATTGCCTGCACCTGGCGGTCCGCATCGAGCAGCAGACGCTCGGCGTTGATCCGCTCACCGCGCGCGGCACGCTTGCCACCGAGCTCCACCACGGAGGAAATTCCGAGGGTAAGCTCGGCATCGTCCATGCCATTGGTGCCGAAAAAATTTTCCAGCTCTATATCGAGGTTCAGTGCCGGGCGCAGCGCGGCTGTGGTCGCGCGACCGTCCAGGGCCCGGTGCCGGAATTCGAACACCGCGAGCGATGGGTGCCGCTGCAGAGTGCGCGCAACGGCATCGTCCAGAGTCAGCACTGGCGCGGGCACCTGAGGACCCGCGGCGAGCGTGCGCATGCTGCCAAGCAACAACACACAGCCAATCAGACACACGTGTGCGAACGGCGTCTTGCTCCCGGACCTGGGAGCAACCGATAAATACATAAAAATTTCCCGAGTTGATAAATCCGTGCATACGGCAATCAGATAGCCGCGTTGCTGCTGGCAGGCACGTTGAAAAATCCTCGCGGGCGGGCAGCTGACGGTGGCCGCGGAAGGTATATGGCATACATGAGCAGCCGGGCGCCGTCAGGCGCATACGCAGTAGATTTTTCGTGGTGCCGTTGGAAACTCAGGTAATGGGAGGGCGATACAGCGAGGAAATAAATCCGTGGGGAAATCCCGAATCCGCGGCCGCGGACCAGAGATGACCGGAACAGGAAGCCGAAGAATACACGTTGACGGGTAGGCAGAGGGAAATAGAACTGTGACAGTGACAGCAGTGGTTGCAGTCCTGGGCGATATCCTGCCCAGTGTGATCGGCGGGCTCCAACTGGATCAGCGCCAGCCCCTGCTGTTCCTGCAGCGAGTGCTCGCTGTGTTGCGGATGATCCAGGTGCGGGGTGCCATCGGCGGCATCCTGATGCCCGGCTGGCAGGTGCTGCACGGCAGTGTCCAGCTCTCCGTGGCCGTCATAGCAGGCGAGCGCCGTCTGGAATACCAGCAGCAGACTCAGCACCAGGCCATACAGTTTCAGAGAGCGGAGTTTTAACATTGGTAATCGACAAAAGCCTCTGATCTTCAGGGCTCACACTGCCATCCATGTTGTGCATTTGACGGTCAAGTTAGCCAAACTTAGCAAACAGTGCCGCAAACTACAAAAGATAGAGCAAGGCGAAAACTGGCGACAACAGGCCACAGGACTTAGCATTGGGGCAGCGCAATATTGAAACACGTTCTCACTGTCCGCCGTTTGAGAGTTCAAACGCTCTGATATTTCCACAAGCCACAGCACTATGACCCTACCCGCCGTCTGGATTGTCCACACCAATGAGATTGCACCGGAGAGCGACAGCGCCAACGCACTGGCCGCGCTGCTGTCATCGGATGAACGCGCACGTCGACAACGCTACCGCTCCGCCGAAGCCCGTCACGGATTTCTGCTGAGCCGAGGATTGCTGCGCAATGTGCTCGCACAAATCAGCGGTCACACGCCGGAGTCCCTGGAATTCTCCGTGAGCGACAGCGGCAAGCCCGCGCTGTTCTCCGCACCCGAGCTGCATTTCAGCCTCAGTCACAGCGGCCAGTGGATTGCACTGGCGGTATCCTGTGAATCCGACATCGGCGTCGATATCGAACAGCCGCGCAAACCCCGGGATTTCCTGCGCATCGCCCGTCACTACTTCCACCCCGAGGAGTGTGCCCTGCTGGAAAGCTCGCCACTGGAATTGCTGCCCGTGCACTTTTACCGCCTGTGGACCATGAAGGAAGCGTTCTTCAAGGCGCGCGGCACCGGGATTTCCGAAGGGCTCGGGCGCATCAACCTGGCGGGCTTCCACTTGGGGCAAGGTATTGCCCTGGATGCCACCATCGAGGATACCGGCGCGCCGTGGCAGTTCAGCTACACCATGCAGCCGCTGGCGGACGGCAACCATCTGCACCTGGCACTGGCGGGACGTGACCCCGCGCTGGGCGAGATGGGTGTGGAACAGATTCACCGCGGCATTCACATTTGAGTGGAAATGCCGGAATGGGATTCTCAGTCCACAGGGCGAACCCACCGGCGCTTGCGTGGTCTACAGTTAGCTCATACCATTCGGCCGTCTACCTGCAGACCAAATACGACGACCCATGCTCAATGCCCTGAAAACCCTGCTGCTGCTCGCGCTGCTCGCCATCACCGGTGAAGCGGCGGCCATGCACTGTGGTTCCGAAGACGGGCACGGGCAACACAGCGAGACGCAGATTGTCGAGCAGGTACAGGTTGCGAAAGCAGACCCGCACCGCACAATGGCCGCAGCGGAAAAAGCCGCGCATTGCCGCCAGGGCCAGTGCGAAGGAGCACACACCGCTTCCTCGCCCCACCAGGATTGCGACGGCAGTTGCAACTGCTGCCCGGGCCACTGCGCCAACGTCATTCCCGTGTCGATGACCGTCGCAGAATTTATTTCTTTTATTCACTCCCAAACTGCCTACCGGCCGCTGGATTCCACGCCTGCGCCGGAATCCACCATTCGCCCGCCGATCCCGGCCTGATACGGGACAGGTACGCCCGCCGCTGGCGCGTACTGCCTCACATCCCCAGATAACATCCGAACAACCAGTTTTTTCGGTGCACCGGCATCGCCACGCCCTGCCGGAACCCTGCACATTCCAACCGGGAACAAAGCCATGCAACCCAGATATAAAACCCGCTGCGCGCTGGTCGCGCTGCTGTTCAGCCTGTTTGCCATCAGCGCCTGCAGCGAAACCGGGAAAGACCAGAAAACCGCGGCAAACCTCATCGCCGCGGAGAGCGGCGAAACCATAGCGCTCACCACCTACAAATCCGCCACCTGTGGCTGCTGCAAGCTGTGGGTGGAGCACGCCGGCAAACAGGGGTTTGCGGTGGATGCCAGGGATGTGGACGACCTGAATGGCGTGAAAGTGCGCTTCGGGATCGCGCCGGAGTACCAGTCCTGTCACACCAGCGTGTCGCAGAATGACTTTGTATTCGAGGGTCACGTCCCGGCGAAATACATCCGTCAGTTCCTGCAGAATCCACCGGCCGATGCCCGCGGCCTTGCAGTGCCGGCGATGCCACTCGGCAGCCCGGGGATGGAAGTAGGCGACCGCTTCACTCCGTACGACATCCTGCTGTTGCAAACCGATGGCAGTCACCGTGTTTACGCACGCATCGAAAACGCACAGCAGCAGTACTGAGTCGCCCATGAATTCGATTTTCGATCCTTCACACCGGACGCTGCCGCTTTCGCGGCGGCGCTTTGTTACCGGCGTGGCCGCGGGCGCGGTTGTTGCAGGCCTGCCCGTAAGCCGAAGCGCCGCAACGGAAACCCCGAACCAATTACCGCACGTGCTGCGCGGCAACCAGTTCGATCTGCATATCAATTACCTGCCGGTGAATTTTACCGGTCGCCCGCGTACCGCCGTAGCCGTCAACGGCAGCGTACCCGGGCCGGTGTTGCGCTGGAAGGAAGGAGAAACGGTCACCCTGAACGTCACCAACCACCTGGCCCACGACACGTCTATTCACTGGCACGGCCTGATCCTGCCAAGCAACATGGACGGCGTGCCCGGGCTCAGTTTCAACGGTATCCGTCCCGGTGAGACCTTCACTTACCAGTTTCCGGTGAAGCAGAGCGGCACCTACTGGTATCACAGCCACTCCGATTTTCAGGAACAGCTGGGCAACTACGGCGCCATCGTCATAGACCCCGCCGACACTGACCCGGTTGCCTGCGACCGCGACTACGTCGTGTTACTGAGCGACTGGAGCGACGATTCCCCACAGGACATTTACGCCAAGCTCAAGAAGGAGGGCCATTACTACAATCGCCGCCGTCGTACCGTCAGCGACCTGTGGCAGGAGATACGCCAGAAAGGTGTGGCTCAGACCTGGCGCGACCGCGAGATGTGGAACGAAATGCGCATGTCGGACCGCGACATTTCCGATGTCACCGGGTACACCTACACCTATCTGATGAATGGCCAGACGCCGGACGCCAACTGGATAGCGCAGTTCAAGCGTGGCGAGAAAGTGCGCCTGCGCTTTATCAACGGCTCGGCCATGTCGATTTTCGACATCCGCATACCAGGGCTGAAAATGACGGTGGTGGCGAGCGACGGCCAGAATATCGAGCCGGTGACCGTGGATGAATTCCGCATCGGCGTGGCAGAAACCTACGACGTCATCGTGGAACCAGCGGACGACCGCGCCTATACCCTGTTCGCCCAAACCATCGACCGCAGCGGTTTCGCCCGCGGTACCCTGACCCCGCACCCGGAACTGCGCGCGGAAGTGCCGGCAATGGACTACGCCCCGGTGCTCACCCACCGCGATATGGGCATGGACCACTCCGGCCACAATATGAATGGTATGGATCATCGCAGCCACGACATGGGCAGCATGGGTGGCATGGACCACAGTAGTCACGATATGGGCGGCATGGATCACAGCCAGCACGCGGACCACCAGAGGCCGGGGCGCACCTCGGGTTTGGGACGCGCCGGTTTTGGCAGTAACGCGCCGGTCAAACATTACCCCAGTGAATACGGCCCCGGCGTCGACATGCGCGCGCAGATGCCGGCCAACGGCCTGCACGATCCGGGCATCGGCCTGCGCGATCACCAGACCCGCTACGGTCGCCGCGTACTCACCTATGCCGACATCCGCAATCTCACCCCCACCTTCGATCGGCGCGAGCCGGAGCGGGAAATCCAGTTGCACCTTACCGGCAACATGGAGCGCTATATGTGGTCCATGGACGGCATCAAGTTCAGCAATGCGGAACCACTGCTGTTCCAGTATGGCGAGCGCCTGCGCATTACCCTGGTCAACGACACCATGATGACGCACCCCATTCACCTGCACGGTATGTGGAGCGAGCTGGAAACCGACGACCCGGAATACATTCCGCGCAAGCACACCATCATTGCGCAGCCCGGTTCAACCGTCAGTTACCTGGTGACAGCCGATGCCTATGGCCGCTGGGCCTACCACTGCCACCTGCTGTACCACATGCCCGGTATGTTCCGTGAAGTGCGCGTGGTGTAAGGGAGTGACGATGAAGACCAAATTTATGTTTTGCACCGCGCTGCTGCCCCTGTGGACAGCGCCGCTCGCGCTCGCCCAGGAACACACCAAGCACCATGGCGAACATCACGAACAGCATGCCGGCAAACAGATGAAGCCCGTGGATCACAGCGGCCACGATATGAGTGACATGGAGCACAGCCAACATCCGTCGACGGCAAGACCAGCTACGCAAGAACAGCCTCAGGACTTCCACGATCACAGCATTGCCTACGGATCGGGCACTCTGCACAACGCCCCCAACCACCCCGACCACGTAATGGACCACGAAGTGCTGCTGACCATGGTCACCATCGATCAGCTCGAGGCCCGCGAACACGAGGGCGCCGCACTCAAAGGCAGTCTGTGGTTTGGCGGTGATTTCAATAAACTGTGGCTGAAAACCGAGGTGGAGCGGGAAAATGGTGAAACCACTGATTCCGAGCTGCAGGCGCTGTACAGCCGCGCCGTCGCGCCATACTGGGACCTGCAGATGGGTGTGCGCCACGATTTCAGACTGGAGGGCGGCGACAGCAAGAACTGGGCAGCAATTGGCTTCAACGGCCTCGCGCCCTATTTCTTCGAGGTGGATAGCGCGCTGTTTCTCGGCGAAGACGGCGATAGCGCGCTGCGTGTGGAAGCGGAGTACGAGCTGCTGTTCACCCAACAGTGGATCCTGAGCCCGGAAATCGAAATCAATTTCTACGGCCAGAACGATCCCGCCACCCACACCGGTTCCGGCCTTTCCGATATCGAGGTTGGCTTGCGGTTGCGCTACGAATTTACTCCACAGTTCGCACCCTACATCGGTGTCAATTACGAGAAGAAATTCGGCAACACCGCGGACTTCATCCGTATGGAAGGGGAGGATACCAGTGAAACCATGTGGGTGATCGGGCTGCATGCCTGGTTTTAAATAGCGATACCGGGAGCAAACACAAGCGCAACCTATGCCGTGGTCAGAGGCCGCGGCATAGGTTGCGCTTATTTCGCGGTTTTACGGGCCGGCTGTTCGAGTATATTTATGCCACCCTCTTATTCCACCACCAGGGTTCCGCGGTACATCTGCATCTGACAGTGAAATGAATACTCGCCCACTTCCGATGCGGGAAGCCGCACCGTGGTCTCCTCATTTACCGCGAGCTGCGCACTTACTTCGAGGTCAGGGAAAAGCACCCACTCCGCGCAGGGTGTTGGGTCCTCCCGAATGAAATGCAGCGTAGCGGATTCCCCCGCTTTTATACGGACACGGTCCGGCTCGTACACTCCGCCACGCACGTGAATCCGCAGCTTTTCCTCCACGGCCACAGCCTCGGCATGAGGCCGTTTCGGTGCCACCCAGAACCACCAGATGATGCCTGATATCGCCCCCAATCCCAGCAGGTTTACCAGAATTTCCACTGTCATTTGGCCTCCTTTCGATCACTCGCGACTGACGCGGGTTTGAACCAGCGCAATCGGTTTGCGTTGCTGACGACGGTAACCGATGAAAAAGCCATTGCGGCACCGGCAATTACCGGGCTGAGCAGTATCCCCGTGAGCGGGTATAGTGCACCGGCGGCAATCGGAATCCCGAGGATGTTGTAAATGAAGGCGCCAAACAGATTTTGTTTGATATTGCGCAATGTGGACTTCGACAATTCGATCGCATCGGCTACGCCGTGCAGAGAGGAGCGCATCAGCGTAATGTCTGCAGTTTCAATCGCCACGTCCGTACCAGCGCCGATGGCGAATCCCACATCGGCCCGAGCCAGAGCTGGCGCATCGTTGATACCGTCGCCAACCATTCCCACATGGGTTCCCTTCTGCTGCAGCTCGCCGACGATTTTTTCCTTGTCCTCCGGTAGCAGGTCCGCGTGGACTCGGGCTATGCCCAGCTCCCTGGCAACGGCTGCCGCGGTAGCCTGATTATCTCCGGTCAGCATTTCGATACTGAGACCGAGTTTTTTCAACCGCGTGATCGCCTCTTTTGCGTCTTTCCGAATCGGGTCGGCCACCGCAATCACACCGGCCAGTTCGCCGTCAACAGCGGCATACATGGCGGTACGTCCTTTTGCGGACAGTGCTTCGGCACAAGCCTGCCATTTTTCCAGTGCGATATTTTCGCGCTTCATCAACTTGCGATTGCCGAGCAAAACACGCTTACCATGGACCCGTCCGCGCACACCGTGCGCAGTGACAGCCTCGAAATTTTCGGCATCGTAGAGCGCCAATTTTTTATCACGAGCCGCATCGACAATCGCTTCCGCCAGTGGATGCTCCGACTTGCTCTCCAGGCTTGCGAGTAGCATCAGCAGTTCGTCGGCGTCGCTGTCAGTTTCGATATCCGTAAGCTTCGGCGCGCCCTCGGTGAGGGTACCCGTCTTGTCCACTACCAGTGTGGTGAGTTCACTGGCCTGCTGCAGCGCCTTACCGTTGCGCACCAGCACACCGTACTCGGCACCCTTGCCCACACCGACCATGACCGACATGGGTGTGGCAAGACCCAACGCACAGGGGCAGGCGATGATCAGCACGGATGTCAATACCACCAGGGTGTGCGCAGCGCGCGGCTCCGGTCCCCAATTGAACCAGAAAAGAGCGGCGACGATCGCAAGAACCATAACAGTGGGGACAAAAATCGATGAGATAGTGTCAGCGAGTCGCGCAATGGGTACCCGCGAGCTCTGGGCGTTTTTCACCAGTTCGATGATTTGCGCAAGGCGGGTCTCAGCTCCCACCTTTTCCGCTTCAAACAGCAGACTGCCATTTTTGTTCAGGGTGCCGGCATTGAGGCGGTCCCCTTTATTTTTTTTTACCGGTAGCGGTTCGCCGGTAAGCATGGATTCATCGACAGTGCTGCTACCGTCCAATATTCTGCCGTCCACCGGGATCTTTTCTCCCGGGCGCACACGCAATTGGTTGCCGACCTGAACCTCTTCCAGCGGAACATCCACTTCCTCGCCATCGCGCATAACCCGCGCGGTAACATCCTGCAATTCCAGCAGTTTTTCCACCGCGGCGCTGGTACGGCCGCGCGCGCGCACCTCCATCGCCTGTCCGAGATTGATCAGGCCGATGATCATGGCGCTTGCTTCAAAGTACACATGGCGGGCGGACTCTGGCAATAATTGCGGAACCCCGACAACCAACATGGAAAACAGCCAGGCAGTACCCGTACCCAGAGCTACAAGCGTGTCCATGGTCGCACCGTGATGGCGGAAAGCTCGCCACGCGCCGCTGAAAAAATGTCCTCCGCAAAAAACAAGTACCACCAGCGTCAGCCCCCCCACAAGCCCCCAGGCCACTTGCTGGAAAGTGGTGTTAACACCCACCTCGCCAGTGATCATTCCCCAGCCCATCAGCGGAACACCCAGCCCCAACGCCAACGCCGCGCGCCACAGTAGTTGGTGATAGTGCCGCTGCTCCTCGGCCCGTTGCCGCTCACGCAGTTCCCGCGCGCTGGCACGCACGATTTCTGCACCATAGCCCGCGGCCTCCACCGCCGCGGTAACGGCTGCGGCCTCGGCATCACCCCGAATCGAAAGCGTCCTGTCCGCGAGGTTGACCGTGGCCACCTCGACACCGGATACCTCTTTTGCCGCGCGTTCGATCTTGTTTACGCAGCTGGCACAATTGGCACCCTGCAGGCGAAAAACCTGTATTGCTTTCTCGGTAGGATGAGCGGCCCTATTGCTGCTTTCAGCCATGTTGTTCTCCATTAACAGGAATCGTTGCGGCATGGTAGGACCCGTCCCCAAGGGGAAGGCAACCTGTTTCGGGGCATCTTCAGCCAGGGCCTGTTAACACAAAATTCGATGGGCGCGCCGGCCCTCCGGGTTGCGCCCCAAACGCCTCAGGCCACGACGGTCATCGACTGCCAATTCGACAAACACCGGCTGCTTCAGGTGCGTCCGCACCCATGCATGCCACTGACACGGCCTCCTGTGTGCCCAGTCTAGTGAATATCCGCGCAACCCCTGTGGCCCACCGGTCACGACAGGGGCGGATGCCGCCCGCGCGCCCCCGCCACAGGGGTGATAGAATCGCGCCATGACACACCCCCAGATTCCCGAAAGACCCCTCTGCGTATCGCCCTCTCTCGCCACCAGTCTCGGCCTGGAGGAGGCGGTATTGCTGACTGCTCTCGGGGATCTGCTGCCCTTTTTGCCGGTGGACACGCACCCCGGGCGCGACTGGTATACCGCAGATGGATCTCAACTGCAGGCCCTGCTGCCCTTCTGGCAGCCGTCGGATATCCAGCGCGTCGCCACAAGCCTGCGCAATCAGGGGGCGCTTCTTCTCGGGGCTGCACCGTTTGGCAGTAGTGACCTGCTCAAGTTTGCCCTGCCGGTGCGCAGCGCTGAGCAGACCGAGCGCCCGGTTTCTCTTCCGGCCGCGCGCGGCGCTAACCTTATCGGTCCGAATTGGCGCCCGGATGCGGAGACACAAGCGCGCATCGCGCAACTCGGCATTCCCGAGCACTTCGCGCGGGAGCAATTGCCGGAGTTTGTCACCTACTGGCGGGACCGCGGTGAAAGCCGCCACTCGTTTGGCGCTCTGTTCCTGAAGCAGGTAAAAAACAAGTGGGAAGCTTATCGTGCAACTCAGGGGCGCAAACAACCCTTGGGCGAGGGCTGGCATCCCGATCAGGATACCCTGAACAAACTGGCCGATGAGGGGGTTCCTAGCACGTTTGTACGGCGCTGCCTGCAACGTTTTGTAGAATACCATCGCAACAGTGGCAAGCAGTCGGTGTCCTGGGATCTGGAGTTCAATGACTGGGTAATGGAAGACTGGGAAAAACAGGAAGCGCCGTTTATTGAAAAACGCAAACCTGAACCCATGACCCGCGATTGGCAACCCAGCGAACACACCTGGGAGCAGATGCGCCGTCTCGCCATCAACCCGAATTTTGCCGCAGAGTTACTGCCGGAATTCATCTACAAATGGCTTGAGCGCGGAGGACACAGTGCACGCTGGGGTGAACTGTTCATTGAATACGCTCGTGTAGAATGGGCTTACTATTGCCAGGGCATTGAAAAAAATCCCGTCGCCAAACCGATTGCCCGCAACTGGCAACCATCAAGCGATTGCCTCGGGCACCTACTGAATCAATGTGAGATCGACCGCGAATTTGTACTGGGACTGGTACCCGAGTTCCGCCTCTACTGGCGTGAACAGGGCGGTGCGCGCAAAAGCTGGGATGCCGTCTTTGTACGCCACGCGCGCTACCAGTGGGCCGAGCGCAACAAATTCGCCATAGGACAGCATAATGGCCAACAACACCAAACCGGGCACTCAGGTAACCAGCGCACAAGAGACACTTCAGTCTGGGACATCGTCACAGACACAAACTGGTAATCCAGAACTGGAAGCGCGCAAACGCGCCCTGAACGAAGTATTTGGCCTGCTCAAGCTCGGGTACCACAATCAGTTCAACGCGGCCTTTCCCGACGTACAGACCCTGAACCACGCCAAGCGGCTGTGGCTGGAATCCCTCGCCGGATTTTCGCCCGAGCAGATACTCGCAGGTACCAAGCGCGCGATCCGGCAGTGTGAATACCTGCCGACTATCCACAAAATGCTGCAACTGTGTGCCGAGGGCGAGGACGGGCTGCCGGACGTGCGCGCCGCCTACCGCGAGGCCTGTAACGCGCCCAGCCCCAAGGCCAACTACAAGTGGAGTCACCCGGCGGTGTATCACGCCGGGCGCGCGGCAGACTGGTTTTTCCTCGCCAACAACCCGGAAGCCTCCGCCTACCCGGTATTTGCCGCCCACTACAAGAAGGTCTGTGAGCGCCTGATGGCCGGGGAACAACTGCCGGCACCAGAGCAAACGCTGCTGGAAGAGAAGCCAGCCCAACCGCTGTCAAAAGCCGAAAACGCCAAGAAGTTGGCGGAATTGCGTGCGCAACTCAAAATATGATGTGATGTAGCAGCTCTTGAGCCGGTCTCCCCTCAGGATTCAGCGGGAAATCGTTCTGCCAATATACATTCACCCCAGAGCAGGTATCGCCATGGTCAGGCCCTCCCTTCTGCTTGTGGTACCCCTTTCCCTGCTGGGCAGCAATCTTGCCTGCGCAGACTTCTATTCCCATCGCTATGGTGGCCTCAGTATTCAGAGCACCGCACTGGATCCGCTGTGCAGCAGTTCCAGGGGGCTTGTGGACAGCCTGAACCGGGAGGAGCAGTCCGCCGAATTCAAGGGCTGCTCCGATAGTGGCCCAGGGGCAAAACTCTACGCCGGGTGGCGCTGGAGCCCAAACTTTGCCGTTGAAGTGGATCTCCGCCAGGCCGCTACACATAGCACTCAATTTATTGTGAGCAACCCACAGCTGACCTACCTGCACGTTAAGGACAGCGTTACCACCCGTATGGGCAACGCGTTCTTTGTGGGGCATCTTCCCGTGGAAGGATCTGGCTTCAGCGTTTTCGGCAAGCTCGGCGGCGGTTTCTGGCTCAACCAGCTTCGCTCCAGACAGAGAGGTGATGTGCTCGCCGTCTTCGAACTGGAAGACGGCACCCTGCAACCAGTCATCTTCCCGATCGACGGCGTTTTTTCAGAGAGCACCAGCGGTTTCCACTGGGGTTACGGCGTCGGGATGAGCTACAGCTTCGGGGACCGCTGGACACTGCGGGCGGAGTGGGAAATGTTTCCCGAGATCGGCAGTGATGAGCTTTTCGGTGAGTATGACGTGGAATCGGCGTCACTGGGCTGGAGCGTCCACTTCTAGGGAGTTTGGCAGCAAGAAGTTGGGTAAAGGCCGGGTCACACAGCCGTGTGGATGACTGTCGCAACTCTGTCGGCGCCCTTCGCATCTCAGCGACCCCCGCGCCACATCAAGGTTTGTTTTGAATAGCGATTCCACACTTGTCCACAGCCGGGATTACACACAAAAACATGGGACAGCCCTGTGCATAAGTTGCGAATAGCTGCCGGGAGCCCCGTGACCGTTAGCCCGGCTGCAGGCGTATAAAAAAACACCAGCCGACTCAATGGGTCAACGCACCCGCACGCGAAAGCTGAACTCCGCCCAAGTCTCTGACCCGCCGGATTGTCCGTTCATACGCCCGGCGGGTTTCAGGCGAATATGGCGCACCGCGGCGTCAAAACCATCTGAATCCGGCACCGGTACATAACTCCAGTCGATCCCATCCGTGGAGAATTCCACATGGTCGCTGCTACTATTCAGGGCGATAAACTGCCAGCTGAGCCCGCTCGCGGGAGCGCCGTCGGTAAAGGTGATCGGACCACTGCCCGTTCCCCCCAAGTCCCCCACGTACAACTCCACCTGCTCCGGCAGTGCATCACTCAGTACCAAACTGTTCTCGTCCGGCATTCCGTCGCCGCTGTTACTCAGGCGCAGGGTGTACTGGATTACCGCCCTCGGAATAGCCTTGGGATTGACGGTGCCATTGATCGGGTCCGACAAGGTGCTTCCGATCTTCATCACGGAAAGCAAGGGCGAACCGCCGACCATGAATGTGGCCTCACGCGAGTGGGTCACAGTGCCCTCGGTACCTTCGTAGGCGATTACGCGAACGGTCCAGGTTCCGCTCGCTGGCGAGGCTGGGATGGTATATGGAAATTCGTAGGTTTTGGTCGCCACACCCGAATCGTCGACTTCGTTCATCGCCGTCAGGGATTGCACCGTGGCGCCGTTTGCATCGGCGATTTCGATAGCGGCGCCGGTGATGTCAAAACTGCCGAACGGGTCGCTGACCACGGCGCGGATAAACGCCTCCGAACCGGCGCTATAGGAGGGTTGCGTTGTGGTAGCAGAAAAGGGCGAACTGTAAACGCCCAGGCTATCAATATTGATTACCGTACTGGTATCAAAGGCCATGTAGGAATCGCCAGCACCGCAACTTGTAGAACTCAAGTACACGTCTCGCTGCCCGTCGCCACTGGAATTGTTGGTTACCGTCATCCGAATGGCAGTGCCCGGATTCAAGGTCAGATCGCTGGGAAGGTCGATGTTGAATGTAATCGGTAGCCAACTGAGATAATTCAACTCCACTGATCGCGTCTGGCTGCCGATACTGCCACTGGAGGCGCCAGCGTAATTCAATTGCACCCTTACCGTGCGAGAGCGACCGCTACCGTCAAGAAAGGTGCTGCGCCGCATACACAAGGGAATCTGGATACTTCCGGCAGTTAATTTAAGTGGTGCCTGAGTTTGGGGCGTCATCGTCAGCGTCGTCGCACCACCCTCCCCCAATGTCGTACTTGAATCGACGACCGGCACGATTCGCTGCAAAGTATTGCGATCCGAAACGGGTGCACTGGCAAAGTAGGGGTATAGTTTCTTTATCCCCGTCGACGGGGGGAAGGGAGAAGTAACGGTCACCGTCGGTGCCGTCACGTTCACGGTCGAAGCGTCATCCGGGTTGGTCACTACCGCGGTGTTACTAATCAGATCGCCGTGACTGGCGCCGGCAACGATATTCGCCTCAAAAACGATCTGGGCAGATCCACTGGCCGACAGGTCGATGCCGCTGACGTCCAGCTGCCCGGTACCGGCGTTGTAATTGTAGGTAGCCCCGGCCGGCAAACTGACCACGGACAAATTTTCCAGCAGTGAACTTATATTGTCTGTGACGCTGACGCCGCTGACCGGCTCGCCAGCGGACTCGTTGATGGTGATGGTGTAACGCAGTACATCTCCGGGATTGGCGTCGCCGCCGTTGACGTCCAAGACGCTCTTGGTCGAGGTGGACAGATCCGCGATGGGGGCTTCGGCTTCGGTAAAGGTGCATCGCACCGCATCGCCAAACTGCAGCACACCAAAATTGTACGAAGTGGTCTCGACATTGTTGGGTAGCGGTGTGCTGGAGCTTGTTTCATTTGTGCAAGTCAGCACCGAACGATACCGTGAGATCGCACTGCTACTGCCACTGGCCATCGTCTGGTTGAGTGTCAACGGGATTGCCGCGGTACTCGACAGCGTCGCCGCCGTGAACGGTCCCTGCCCCGAGCCACTCGACGTGCCCTCGGCGAGTACCGCACCGCTGTTGGTGGCGTTGATGGTAAACCGGAACTGGTCGGCGGCATCAACGCGGGCTCCAATGATCTCTGTATTGAGTCGGATTGAGGCGAAGCGTACGGCGAACATCGCGCCCTGCAATCCGCTGCCGACGAGTGTCGTTGTCACGGTAGTCGGCGCACTCGAACCTACGATATACGCGCCCACTGTACCTGAGGCCCCCGTTATCTGGACATCGTCGGTTCCGACGCCTGAAATACTCGGGTAGGTCGAACCGGAGGTCGGCCCCACCTGATCGAGTAGTTCCCAATTACCACCGTTGGTTTCAAAGCGCAGCGACTCTCCGCCGTTGGAGGATTCGCCATCACCGGCGACAAACATGTAATTCGTGATCGTACCGGCTACCGGTGGCGTGAGTTGGATACCGGAAATTGTCACCGTCACGGTGGTACCGTGGCTGCTCTGATAGAGGATCGGCCTTCCGGCAATGCCCAGGAATGCGGTGTTGCCCACCGCCGCGCCCGACCAGGAAGGAGCCGTCGCCGACGTCAAGGCACCTCCGCTGACCTTCATGTTGAAGGCCATGGTCGTGCCATCGGGAAGGGTGTAGGAGAAATTCTGCCCGGCCCCCGAACGCGCAGCGGTATCGTTATAGGACGTAAGATCAAGCCAGCAATAGGTTTGCCAATCGCCGGGCCCGGTCGAACCCTGCGCGGTCGCGTGATAACAGTTATCCGCCGCCGCCGGGCTCGCCAGCAGACAGGCCGCCCACAGGACAAACCCGCACCAGACAAGAGAAAAACGCCCGATTCTCACCAGCATCAGTTTTCTCCCGTCTCGCTGGCAAAGCCGAAGCGGGTGTTCTGGTCAAACTTGAAACGCAGCTGCAGGTAAGGGCCCTGGGCCGTGTAACGGGCGGCCTCGAAATCCCGATCTCGGAACCCTTGAACATTCCACCCCAAGGTTATCCAGCCGTCGCGCAGCGGGGAGAAGCCCAGCTGCGGGCCGAAGGAATACAGGTGCGTACCGGCTTCCCAGGAGTTGAGAGCGCTGGCTTGCAGCCCCAGATCCATCCAGCCATTGAGATCGTATCGCGCCTCGAAACCCAGCAGGTCGGTGTACCCGTCGTATTCGATCCCGTCGAAATTGTCCTGCGCATACTTGGCGCCGTAATACAGTGACAACTGACTGCGCTGGTAGTGGTGGAACAGGTTGCCGGTCCGATCTTCTTCGTCCCAGGGGCGGGAAACCCGGTTGAGCGCAAAATTGTTGATCACGCGACGGCTGCGGGCGTTGTCTGCGGTAAGACTGTCGAAACCAAACAGACCGCCGCTGATGGTCGCATTTACAACATTCTCGTAGCGGAATTCCAGGCGATTGAGAATGGACCAGTGGCTGTCCAGCGGCCGCCACGCCCAGGACAGATCCAGGCTGGCGAGGTCGCCACTGGCGCCCTGTTCCATGTCGTTGTGAAACGCCTCGAGGCTACTCGAAAACGCAATGCCCGCCTGGGCCTGACGCAGGAAACCACTACTAATCCCCTGGCGCTCGCCGCTGTCTGCGCGGCGGGATTCCAGGCGCCCGCGCCACCCCCACACATCCCCACGCCATGCCGCGCCGACGCTCAGGGCGACAAAGTCCTCACTGGTGCTGGTGACGGAAGACTGGCCGAAAGCACTGTTCCCGGTAGACGTATTCACCACAGGGGCCGACGTGTCCTCCTCCAGGGCGTGGCTGGTCTCCAACCCCAGATCCAGGCGCCACTGCTCGCTCAGGTTTGCCGCCTGACTCACCCCTAGCTGGGAATAGCGCCGGGGTCCGTAGCCGCTGGCACGGCTCTCGTTCAGGGTGGACGTGACAAGCCCGCCGGCCCACGGAGTGAGCTGGATGCCTACACGACTGGCGCGGGTATCCCCGCTGTCGCCGTCACTGAATTCCTGCCCCGCCAGCACTCGGGCATAGTCGGTGAGCGCATAGCTGGCCCCCAGCAGATAGCGATCCGGATAGTCGGCGCTCTGATTGCTGCCGCCGTTAAGGGAGGTCTCTGTCTGCAGCGAAAGGTCGGCGCGACCATTCAGCAACTGGCGACTGACGGAAAACAGCGCCTGGCTGGAAACCGCTTCAACAGGCGCCTCGCCAGCACTGCTCGCGGGCAGTTCATCCTCGGCGTGCTGGGCGCCCAGGCTAAGTCGTGTTGCATTGGTCTCGTAGCGCAACCGCGCCTCGGCAGCATTGCGCCGGGCCGCGTTGACAAGGTTCTGCTGGCGGTAGGTCTCCCCCTGTAGAGACCACTCTTCGCCCAGGCGGACCTGACCCTGCACGCCAGACTTGCGCTGCCCCGCCTGCGCCTGGGTTTGCTGGTTGAGGCCAAATTCCGCATCCTGCTGGCGACTGTAAGCGAGTACATCGTAGCGGCCACTGTGATGTTCCACTTCCGCCAGCCAGGCCTCCCCGTCACGCTCGATATCGTCGCCGCGGGTCTGCGCGGTTTCCAGGCGAAGCTCGCTGTCGTCTCCAAAGAACCAGCGCAGGTCGGCGCCAGCGAGCTCCGCACGTCCGTCGGCGCCCTCGTCGCGCAGACCACTGAGACCAACCTGCAGTGATTCGTCCTGCAGGTTGAGTCCCACGCGACCACCACCGCTGAATGCGCGCTTGTCGCCACCAGCGGTCTCGTACTCGGCCACGATATACACCGGGTTGAAGTCGAGATCACGGCTGAAGATCGGCTCGCGGAAAAACAGTGTGCCGGCGGCGTAGTCGATCTCGTAATCGATATAGGGTGTCAGGGTTTCGGTTTTCAACACCTGCTCGTGGTGGATCCTGTCGCGGGTTTCGATACGCACCCGCTCACTGTTGAGCAGAATTCCCGGATAACTCAGGCGGTAGAGGCCGGAGGTTCCGTCGCCCTGAATTTCATCGCGGGCGTAGCTCTGCTCGGTGTCGGCGGCAAATACTGTGTACACCACCAGACCACCACCATCTTCCGCCTTGAAGCCATTCAAGGTTCGGCTGTAGCGGGACAGCTGGGTTTTCGTCAGACCAGTTTCGTAGTCTCCGAACAGCGCGTAAAACTGCCCCCGCTCCATCTTTACATACAGCTTGTCGCGACTGACGGCGCCATATACCTGGGTGGTACCGTCGCCGTAAAGGGTGTAGTAGCGGGAAGGATCGATGGGCGACATCAGCGCGAGATCCCGCGGTTTGTCGCTGTCGTAGGCCATGGTGAGCAACCACTCGCCGAGTACCCGCCCCTTGGCATAGAAGCTCAACTGGCCATCGGTATAGACACCTTCATCCTCACCCGCCGGCAGGGATTCCATGCGCTCGCTAAGGGTGTTGTACCCCAGGGTGCCCTCGGCAAAGCCCACCACAACCCAGTCCCGGGCCGCCGGTGACATCCAGCCGTGCAATTGCTGCTCGCGGCGGGTATCGACGCCGGTGTAAAAGCGAAAGTCCAGAGTAAACGCGCCAGAACGGGTTGTGGGAGCCAGTTCGATCCAGGCAATGCCCTCGTCACCTTGCACCCGGTATTGAGGCTGAAATTCCCCCATCCCCGCCAGTTGGCGCTGCTGTTTGTCGTTCTGGCTCTGCCACGCCTCGTAGGGGGCACTGATGGCCACGCTCCCGGTAATACCATCGCGCACAGGAAAGCCATCGCGATCCAGAATCCGCACCGCGATGCGCGGGTGTGACACGCCGTCTGCGCGCAGATCCGAGCGCTCCGGCAACAGCTCCGCCCGCGCCGGGGTATTCGCAAAGTGCACCAGACGACGGTAACTGGCGAGTAGCTCGCCGTGGTCATCGTAAACACTTGCCAACAACAGGTTGTCACCCTCTTCTAATGGCAGCGCTCGCCAAAGACTGGCAGCGGCACCACCACGTGGTGCCGTTTCAATACCTTCATAGCTGAGCGCAGGCGCAGGCTTGCCGTTGACGGTAAGCTCTACTCGCTCGCCGACACCATGGGCGACTACCGCGCGCACCGCGGGTGCCCTCGGGTTATGTTTCTCTGCGGGAAACAGGAAGCCCTTCTGGCCCGCGGCCTGCGCGAGCCAGTCCACTCCCGCGCCCGCCGCGGTTGCGGACGAGACCTTTTCTGCATCACGGGCAGTATCTTTATCCAGCATTGAGTAAGTGGACGGATCCAGCAGGTCAACGGTGAGGCGGCCACTGTCACTGAGTTTTTCACCGGAGTCGGCGACAACAGTGGCGCTGAGTACATTGGCCTTTTCACCCGCGTTTGCGGCACAGTACAGGCGATTTTCCGCTACCGGCAGGCGCAAATTGTCGCCCACCTCGGTATCCACCAAAGCATTGACCTTGATACTGGCTGCCGCCGCACAGTGGTCAGTTTCCACTTGATCACGGCGCAACTCTTCCGTCTGAAACGTAAAGTGTCGTTTGTAGGGCACACTGTTACGCTGTGCTACATCAGTGTCGTCCGGTAGTCGCCACATCAGAATCGAGCCGCTCTGGCGCGGATCGCCCACTGGCTCCCCGTCCAGACGCGCCGTGCCGGACAGGTACCGCAACTCTTCGGGCAGCATGGCGGTAACGCGCAGATTGGTAAAAGCACCACCACTCGTATCCAACTCAACCGTGTGCATGTGCTGCAGGCGCTTTCCCACCACCACTTCTGCCGGACCTGTTCGACCGTATACGAGAAGTTCTACCCGTCGGTTGCGGGCCATGCCTTCCGGAGAGATGTTGTCGACCAGCGGCAGACTCGGGCCCAGCCCCCCCACGGTTACCCGTTCGGCGGAAAGACCCAGGGCGTCACCCAACACGTTGGCAACGGTACTGGCACGGGCCATCGACAACCCGTGATTATCGCGAAATTTCGCTCTGGCGCGGCGGGACAGGCGCTGGCTGTCGGTGTGGCCGACAATCTCCAATCCAAACACTTCGCCGCCCTTCAAGGTCTCCACCAGCGCCTGCAGCTCTGCCGCCGACTCCGGCAGTAGCTGATCGTCCCCAGATGCGAAAAGACCGCGGAAGGTATATTTGGTCGGCGCCACTTTTTCCAGCAGCGGCGACACCTGCTTCTCATGGGTCTGCAGGCGCAACCCGGCACTGGCCGGACGCAACTGGAAATCGGCGCGCCACAGGCTTCCTCCGCGGGCGTCGACAAACTGTGAATAAGCACTGCCGGCAAAACGGGTGTTGTCTACACAGGAAACCGGTTCCCAACCCGCGGGCAGATTGGCCGTATCCAGCTGTACCACGTGGGTACCTGGGCGCAGGCCCTCCAGGTGATAGCGACCATCGGCATCGGTCACTACATAGGTGCCGTCGTCCAGCAACAGTCGCACATCAGCCAGTCCTTTGCGTTCACTCCACGGGGTGTCGCAGTCGCCACCATACACTCCGCCGACCAGCGTAAAGCGGTCGCTGATAAAGGGCTCGGTGATCTGCACCGCCACCTGTGCCAGGTTGGAAGTCATCACACTACCGCCCGGACTCAGAGCGCTGGCGGTAGCGGTATTGACCGCGTCCCCTGTCCGCACGCCAGCGACGACTTCAACTACATAGCGCACTTCCAGCTGAGATTCTGTGGCCAGTTCCCCCAGAGGTATCTCAAGAGTTCTACCGTCGGCGCCAATCGCGGGATCCGCCTGCGGCTCGCCATCCAGATACAGGGATCCCGCACGGTAACGCATGCCTGCGGGCAGGCGGTCGACAATCCGGGCCTCGCTGGCTGGAGCGGAGATCAGGTTCTGCAGCTGCAGGCGGTACTGCAGGTAGTCACCCACCTCAGCCGCGCTGTGAGATACGCTTTTCTCCAACAGCAGCCCCGCTGTAGACGGGTCGGCAGGCACATCCATGACCAGTGCAGGGCTCATTGAAACTGAAAAGGTTTCACCCCGGGAACCAGTCACGACCCGGTAAGACTGACCGTCGGGCGCCGGCGGCATTTCACTATCGGCCGCGGTGGAGGGAGCGGTGTAGCCCGTAGGAGGCGTCACCGCCAGGCGGTAATTGCCAGGCGGGACATAAGGAAAACGAAAACTCGGGGTATCGCTGCCACCGGTAACCTGAGTGCTGGAGAAAAGGGTCACGCCATCGTCGTCATAGACGGTCGCCGGCGATCCATCAGCGGCATTCACCAGTGTCACCGTAGCGCCGGCAAGGGGTGTTCCGTCGACAGAATCGAATACCACACTGAGCGGATCGGCGATCGCGCTTGCCCGCGCGGATTCGCCGGAACACATCGGGTCCCGGTAACTCAGCGTGAGCTGCGCGTTTTCACCCAGTACCAGCTTCCCGTCGCCACTCTGCGGCCTCTGATCGGGGCCAAATACGGCACTGGGCAGCGCCGCGGCGAATACACCGGTATCCGGGCCAGTTTCGTACAGGTACAGCTGTTCCCTCTCGCGCGATGCAGTGCCAGACACGGTACGCGGATAATCCACATCAAGTTCGACGTCGAGGGACTCCCGAACCGCGGGGTCGATATTACGGTTAGCGTCTTCCAGCGCAATCAGTACCGGCTCACCGCCGTGGTATACCGCTGCAGTGTGCGATACCACCGCCTCCAACGACAGGGTACTGCCATCGAGTGCGACAGGTACCGGCAGGGGCAAACGGGCACCGGAGGAATCAAAATAGCTACCGCCAGTGAAGGTGCGACTGACACTGTCGGGGACAGAGAACGCAGGGGGAATATGCTGGAAAAAACCAACGCGAGAGGGAGTACACGCCGGGGTTTCCAGCACATGCAAGTTAACGCTGTTGGAATCGAGCCAGCGCATGGCCGAATCGCCCGGATACGCCCAACTGGTACGAGCGACATTGAACACTTCCAGGTCTGCGGCACGCAGTGAAGCCGAACACAGCCCTAGCAGCAGTATCACCACCAACGCCAACAGAAAACGTCGGGTGCAACAAAGCCCGGCGGACTCGCGTCCCCCGGGCACAAGGGAGTGCGGGGCCAGGAGAGTATGAACCATAACCGCTACGCGTCGCGCACCGCCGGGAAGCGGAGCGGGTGGCGTGGCGCCACCCGTTGCGAAGGATTTAGTTCAACTTTACTTGGAAGCTAATCCACACTGGATTGCCGCTGGATATGGTTCCGAAAGACGCCGAAACGGTATCTACGGGAGAGCCCGAGGTGGAACCAAAGCCTGTATCTGTCGCGGAACTGTCGCAAGCTGCCCCGGTTCCCGTCATAACACTGCCGGCCTCATACGTGGTCTCGCTCGGGATTGGATCGGTTAGGACTACGCTATCAGCATCTGTTGCGCTGGAGTTCGTCACTACGATGCAGTATTCAACCAGAGCGCCCGGAATAAACTTCGGGTTCGTCGTGTTATTGAAGGGGTCGCTAATTACCGAGGATGTTTTGCTTACGACAAGGGTCGCGGTTTCCACAACATAAGCGCCGTAGACCGTTATCTGTCCGTTACCCTCGATACTGTCTGGGCTGGCCAACTCACCAAACACTGTATCCATCGAATCAATGGTATCGGCACCCGTCGTTTCGGTAACAGCGGCACCGCCACCAGATTCATGTGCCGTTGCATTTACCAGCACCCCGATTACTGCGCCGTCCGTCGCAGTACTTGGGACGGTGAGCACTACAAGGATCTTGGCGATTCCATCGGCCGCCAGGCTGGTAACTGTGTCCGATTCACCGGTGTCAACGATCCCATTACCGTTTTCATCCCAATATACGAGCAAATCGGTGCCGTCTATAGTGTCGATACCATTATTAGTGTCAACCGCTGTCGAAACATTGGAAACAGCGAGTTTGAAGTCCAGTGTCGCGTTGGAAGTATTCGTCAGGGTGTAGCTGGACACTTTCGCGCTGGCTGCCGGCGCGGTGGACACCGGACTATCGTCTTCATCAAGAGTCATGCGAATGATGCGGTCGACCGTAAACTCAGCAGCATTACTGTCGACAGTATCCTGAGTCACGCCGTCGACATCATAGGACACAGTCGCGGTGTTGCTTACGGTGTCACCCGCGGTCGTGCCGGCAGCAAAGGCCTGCGGTACCATTCCCACAACCAGTAATCCGAAGGCTGTCAAAAAGCCTAGTGTTTTTTTGTTCAACATGTTCACTCCACCCCAACTCCATTCTTAATATTTAATACGAACCTTTGCGGTATCGCGTTTTACTTCAAAACGGCCCGGTAGCGCACACTTCCGGAAGCTCCTGGCGCAACCGCGCCCTCCAAGATCCAGCGCAGCGCCACCACATCAGAGGCCTTGGCCGCACGCACAGAACCGTCGACCTCGATAACCTCCAGGGTTTCCAGGGCACCGAAACGCTTGCCGTCTGTGGAAACCTCGACGCGGGCGTTCTCGCCCTCCGCTGTGTCGGCCACATACTCCATCTCCGCCGGTACCTGATTGTTTACCACCAGGTTTTCCGCAAGTTCCTTGCCGCCGTTGCGGTAGGTGATAACAAACACCACCTCAGTCCCCGGCATCACCCGCTCCGCGGGCTCCAGGGTTACAGTCTGCGAACCATTTGCATCGGTGGTCGTCACCTCCGTAAAGGCGCGGGTTTCCAGCTCCACCGCCGCAAAAGCCAGTGTCGAGGAAACCATCAATACAGCCGCAAGAGCCGAAGCGCCGAAGAATCTTTTCATTTAAACCTCTTTACCGATCAGTCAATTTCCACCTGGAAAGTGGCCGTATAGGTGGCCGGTGCGGTGACCGTGCCGATATTGATCTCTATACGCGGCGGCGTAGTACTACTGTCAAATCTCGCCTCATCACTGTCGGCCGCGTCGCTTTTGCCCGCCCCGTTCAGAGTGATAGAGCCGGCCACATAACTCGTATTATCAGGGATGTTATCGCTCAGGATCACATCTGTGATCTCGCCGCTGCCGCTGACAGAAAAGGTGAGGGTGTAGGTAATCACTGCGCCCTGCACCGCTGCACTGCCGCCGAAGGGATCGGCAACGCTCTGGCTCTTGGTGAAGGAAGGTTGCACCATGCTTACCTGATAGCCGTTCTGGGCCGCCGCAGCGCCACCACTACTGCCTACCACGGCGTTGCCACCACCATCGCCCTGTCCCGCAAATACGGTGCCCGGCGCATCGCTGCCGGCGCTCATCTGAGCGGTGATCGATTCTGCCGTCAGCTCAATCAGGCCGACATCATTGCTGGACTGGGCACCGGGAATGTCGGCAACTACAAACACCGCTATCGACTCGTCGGCGGCAAGCTGTAGCGGAGTGCCGGAGCTAAACAGTGTATCTCCCGCATCGTAGAGACCATCGCCGTTGCTATCGATGTAAATCAGCGCATTCTCAGGATTAAACTGGTCCCCGCTAAGCGCAGAGTTCAGCGTTAGGTCATAGCCCTCATCCCCGTTACCAGTATTGGTAACGGTAAAGGACAGCACCGCCCCACTCTCCGGCGTCGAAACAGAAACATAGCCCGAGTCATTGGTAGCAACGGTGACATCCAGTAATTCATCCACCCTGAGGCTGGTGGTATTGGAACTCACAGACTGAGGATTGCCCGTGGTGTCGGTATAGGTGGCCGAAGCCGTATTACTGATGGTGGTGCCAGCTTCTGTGCCGACCGCGAGTGCCTGCACCGATAACAACAGCACTGCCCCCCCCAAGAGCCATCTTTGTAAAAACATGTTTATTTTCCCAATACCAGGTCAGAGAGCACAGACGACCAAAAGTCCATTCGCCTCCGCGCCTCTTCACATCTGGATTAATTTTTGTGACTCCTGACACAAATTTTATCCACACGGAAAAATGAATGAAAGAAGAAAGCGCCTAAAAGAAGCGGCTGCCACCACTAAATTGGCATCCTAAAGATTTTCCGGTGGTTTTTTGATCGAAACTTTCCAGGAATAAAGACCAAACGAACCCAAAATGACTTTTGGATCTATTTTTTATCTTCTCTATTGTTGGTCGCATCCCCTTCGACGCCCTCTTTCTGCCATGTAACAGTCCACAGCCCACAGACTGTGGGTTACCGAGTTTTTCACAGTTTCCATGGATATGGCTGGGGATAAGTTCGGGATATATAAGCTAAACGACGCAATCATTACCCGATAGGATGGCGTATAAAAAATCAGCGTTTCACACCACTCATGACGCGGGGTACTGGATTAACTTCCAGCCCACAAATGGAGCATTACGGCGCCAATTGGCGGGTTTTCATCAGCAGTTCACAAAACGTGAAACAATTCAACTTTATTTTTTATCAGGTATGTAGTTAGATGTAAAAAGTGAACGAGATATGCGCAACACTCGATAACAACAACTCCGAGGTAGCACATCATGCCACGCCTATTCGCGTACCTGCTCGGATGTACCCTGAGTCTGCCATCACTGGCTACAGTGATCAGCAGCGAAATATCAGAAAACAGCGCCAAATTCATCATTGCAGAAGGGGCCAACTCCGTTGAGCTCACACTGGAATTCGAATCGGTCAGAGGTCTTAACGAATACAGTGCTGGCGTCGATTCATATACGTTTTCCCCCTCCGATCCCAATCTCTTAGGACGCCTGCCTGTTGGAGTCGAACCAGTTTCAGCGTTCCCCGTCATGATAATTATTGAGCCACCAGCCGATGGTGGTCTCATTTTCAGTGGCGCAGCCGAGGTTTCGGTATATACCCACGATCTGAACTTCAACTCCAACTACCGTGTGTTCAAATCCCATGAAGGTGAGGTCTTTCACGACCTGACGGCGGAACACGAACCCGGTTCTTATCGCGCCCGACTCAGGACAGGCAATTTTTCCGAATGGATTGTGGTCAAGGATAACCGGGACCCCGATGAAGTGATCGCGCTTAAATATCAGCGGCTCAGTGACGCGATTAGTAGCAGTGGCCTCCATTGGCGTGTAATCAACAGCCTGCTTTCCCAGTTGAGTCTCTCGCAATTTTTCTGGCAACAGGGAAATACGCGGCTGGCAATCGCCTTGCTGGATGTCGTGACCGGCCTGCTCAATGGCCTGGTTGAGCCACTTGTTATTGACGGCCTGGTGAAACCACTTCTTGGTGAAGGGCTGATCGGATCGCTCGTCGATAGGGTCTGGGGTGTCACAACCCCCGTGACAAATGTCGTGGGCGATTTGCTGGGTGCGAGCGCGACACTCCGGTTTAGTCTTTCACAGAGGTAATACATTGCCCGCTCGGCTTAGTGTTTATTACCCTCGTGAGCCGGTGAAAGAGTTCCGGCTCGACGATGGCATTACATACCATGTGGGGCGTGGCAGTGACTGTGATATCCAGTTACATAGTTTCTCAGTTTCTCGCAGACACGCGAGCCTTGTTCTAGCCAATGGCGTCTGGACTCTAACGGATCTCGGTTCAAAGAACGGCACAAAAGCGCAAGGCGAAGCCATACAGACAACCCAGCTGAATGGAGATCGCTGGTTATCCTTCGGCGATATGCAGGCCCGGTTCCAGTTGCTGGGACAACAACAATTGGATCAGCAGGCCATGCAGGCGTCCCAACGCTGGCAACGCTGCACATATCTCAAAGAGCAACTAAATAGCGAAAACGACCTTGAGCGCTTGCTCTCCCGTATTCTGGAAGGGGTTTTACAGCTAGCGGGAACAGACCGTGCATTTATCTTGCTTAAAGACGGCGCTGACAGACTCAATGTCAGTGCCATACGAGGTGTCACTACCGCGGCATTACAGCGCGTGGACTTCGCTGGTTCGCGCAGTGCCGTTGCCGAAGTGCTGAAGACAGGCCGTCCGCTCGTGACCTGCGACAGCCTTGATCATCAATTTCTCGCAAATCAACCCAGCATTCAGCTAAATGCCATTCGCGCGTTGGCCTGCCTGCCTCTTGCTTTAGACAGCAACAGCCTACTGGGTGTGGTTTACACCGATAGTTTGCTACTTGGGAAAGAGATTACCGAACTCGATTTGAAGATACTCGAAGCCATCACTGACAATGCAACTGTAGCAATTGCAGCGACAATGATAAGTGCAGATATAGACGAGTTGAATCAGGGTTCCACTGATATGTTTCCTCATCTCTCAGCCTGGTAGAAGGTGAACGGCTTGTGCATCTCGATAATGACGCGACCTGTACTATAGAAAATATTTTTACCCCACTACAGGCTGGAGATCGGCTGGCAAACCGATTTGTTATCCGGCGTCTCCTGGGCCGTGGAGGTTACGGCTCTGTTTACCTTGCACTCGATGAAAAGCTCGATATTGAAATCGCGCTAAAGCTATTGCACCGGGAAACCGGCAGCAGCCTTCGTCACGAGGTCCTGTTAGCCCGAAAAATCAGCCATCCTCATGTGGTACGACTCCATGACCTCTACGATTCCGAGTACGGCTGTTTTTACACGATGGACTTTATCTCGGGAGAAAGCCTGGCGAGCAGGCTAGACCGGGACAAGAGACTTCCACCAGATCAGATTTTTACTCTGGCGACCTCCTTGCTGGGAGCTCTCAAGGAAGCACACAAAAACGGTGTTATCCACCTGGATCTCAAGCCGGACAATATTCTCCTCGGCCAGAACGGCCAGGCCTTTATTACAGACTTTGGTGTCGCTCGCGCACTTGGGGAAGATACCATTGCGCCATCTGGGACTCCCGACTACCTTTCCCCCGAGCAAATTCAGGGAAAAGTACTGGATGGTCGCAGTGACCTTTTCAGCCTCGGGGTAATTCTCTACGAAGTAGCAACCGGCCAGCTCCCATTTGGTGGTAATACCAGCCAGGCCAGAATGAAGGCACGACTGAGTACACGGCCACAGCCGCCACATCACCTCAACCGGGAAATACCACTCACTCTCAGTAGATTTATTCTCGACCTACTTAGTAAACGCCCCGGCCAGCGGCCAGCTAGCGCAGAATTGGCACAATCTCTACTATCCAGATCCCGCGTACCTGCACGCTGGCAATGGTTAATACCTTTACTTCTTATCGCAGTCGCACCGTTGATCTATTGGCAATCTGACTTCAGCTCCCCTACGGTGGAACAAACCAGATTACCTACATTGCTGATATTGCCGGCGGATACATCGCCTCCCATTCCGAATTGGCTCGCCCTGGCGGCCGCGGAGCAACTGCACAGTCAACTATCGGCCTCACCAAGATTGCATCTTGTCGACCAGCATCAAGTATTCAACTACATCGCACAGGTGCGCTGGGATTTTCCCTTAAGCCGGGCTCAACAAGAGGAGTTATTACAAGCATTCGGCGCCGTATGGATAGTTGCACCAAAGATTCAACCCTTAGGCGACAAGTGGAATCTCACGGTGAGCTACGGCCCACCCTCTCAGAATAATGCGCACTCGATTGACCAGGTCTCGTCACCCGAATCCACCATTTCAACACTCACCCAGCTGGGCACTCTGCTACTGGCGCAACTCGATGGAGAAGCCCCCCAATCAGACACCGTTCCGAGTGAAGTTCTGGGCGAAGTCACTCAGATACGACAACTCCTGGACAACCAAGAGTACACCGACGCGCTTGACCGGCTCTCCAACCTCACCCAGGTCTGGCCCAGTCCGCTAAGTTGGTACCTCAGCTTCAGCGCCTACAACGGGCTCAATCAGCAAGAGTCAGCCGACAAAGCTATTAAAATCGCGGCATCACTTATTCAAGATCCCAATACAACACTGGCATTGCGTATCCAGTTCGAGCAACAGAGGCTCAATGGCCAGAGCGACAAGGCTCTGGAAACCCTGGCACTGCTGAGTCAGCGACAACCCTTTGACGCAAGGCTTGCTCACCTCAATGCCGAATTGCTGGCCGATCACAAGGATCTGCAAACGAGTGCCAAATATCTCGAAACCTGGCTTGAAACAAGCCCTACCGATGCTCGAGGGTGGTATTTATTGGGTCGACAACAAATACGTATCGGGAATGCCAAACAGGCCGCTGAAAACCCACTCGCGCGCGCCCTTATCCTGGCACGTAGCCAGCATCAGGAAGCGCTTGAAGCCGATGTTCTCGCTGCGATAGGCGTCGCGCAGGAGCGCCTCGGCAATCTTGATCACGCCAAAGATTATTATCAGGAGGCATTAGTTAAGCGAAATTTACTCGATGACAAAGTGGGACAGGCGGGAATACTGGCAAACCTTTCTTATCTGAGTGTAGTCGCAGGCGATTCTGCGGGTGCCTCCAAGCAACTGGATGATGCACTCGCCATCCTAGCAACTGAGCACGCGCCTGAACTGCAGGCGAGCCTTCACAATGACAAAGGATTACTTCTGGAAGAAGCCGGTGAGTACGGCGCAGCGAAACAGGAGTATCTGAAGGCTCTCAGCTTGCGCAGGGAATTGGCAGCCCCAGGACTGGTTGCCGAAAGTCAGGCCAATGTCGGATATATAGCAATGCTTTCGGGTGATAGCGAGAGCGCCAGGGTTTTCTTTCAACAGTCACTCCTTGGACACGAAAAATTAGGTGACCGTCGCGGCATGCTGTATGTGCGTCAGTACCTCGCAACCCTGGAAAGTCGTGAGGGACATTGGCCGGAAGCGACACAAACCTGGCTGCTAAGCAGAGAAGAAGCTGACGCTATTGATGATCAACACGCGCAATTATCCGCACTGATTCATCTTGCACAGTTGAGCTTATGGAGAGGCCAATATGATAAGGCCGTTGAAGAGCTTGATCAGGCCACCATGCTGGCCACTGAATTACAGGACTCTCGGGCAGATCAGGAAATTCTGTTACTGCGGGCCGAGATGCTACTGCGCTATGGTGGGGATCCAAGTGAACTGCAACTGGGCGAGCAGGCAACACCAGATCAACGTGCACGCCATCAACTTATCAAGGCCGAATGGCGAATGGAGCGGGGGGATCTAGAGCAAAGTCGTCTTTTGGTGTCACCACTGTTGACAGAAGCTCTTCCCGCCTGGGAAGCGAGCTGGCGTCAATACCTGGCCAACCAACTGGGGATGGACATAAACCGCGTCGCCCCAACCAGCCAAGTATGGCGATGGCGACAGGGACTCGACCGGGAATCTCTACCCGATGAGTCCTGGTTTGCTATCCGCCTTCGCGCAAAAGAATGCAGTATCGAAAGCTGTCGCCGTTTACCAGTGTGGTTTACACGCGCGGTAAACAAAGAACAAATGGAAAAATTTCTGGCGCAGCCATGGATTCCCCAAGCGTGGAGAATGAAGCGTGGATAAGCATGAAATTTCAGAGCGTTTACAACGGTTGGCCAGTGAGCAAGATAAACTAACAAGAAAGCTGATTGACGGAGAGCAACGCTGTCGTGGATTGGCCAAAAGTGTTTGGTCCGTCCAGGAGGAAGAGCGCAAGAGAATTGCTCGCGAATTACATGACGGTATTGGGCAGACACTCACCGCTTTGAAACTGCGACTGATGACCATGCCCAAGAGCGAGGCCCAAGCGGAAGCGCTACAAATCACTGAAATTGCTCTGAGCGAAGCACGCCAATTAGCACGGCTCTTACGCCCGGCGGTTTTGGACGATCTGGGGCTCGTCGCGGCGCTCAAATGGATATCCCAATTAACCGACGAACAGTCTTCGAGCCAGGTTTCATTACTCATTTCAGGGCTTGACGAGCGACTACCACCAGATATCGAAACATTACTCTTCCGTATTACGCAAGAGGCGCTGACTAATGCATTAAAACACAGCCAGGCGAGCATCATTGATATCCGACTTTCGAGCGAAAGCGGCCGTGTATTTCTGAGCGTGGCGGATAACGGTATAGGGTTTGATGTCAGCGCTTCGCACTCACCGGATGGTAACAGCTTCGGACTCCGGAGCATGCGAGATCGTGTAGAGTTATTCCACGGCGATATCAGGATCAACAGTTCCCCAAATGGCGGAACGGAAATACTTGTTCACCTGAATATTTGAGCCGTGTGATATAAAGTTTGCGAAAGCGTAAAAGAAGAAAGGCCGTACAGTTTCCTGTACGGCCTTTCGGATTAGAAGCCTGACGATGACCTACTCTCACATGGGGAAACCCCACACTACCATCGGCGATGTTGCGTTTCACTTCTGAGTTCGGCAAGGGATCAGGTGGTTCCACAACTCTATTGTCGTCAGGCAAACTGGCTTGGGTTGGTGCTGGTCTTACGGGCTGTGCCCTGCGCTACCTGTTATCGCTGTTTGCCTGGTCGTTTAGACCGGCGATAACCCCAAATACTTCGGCGAAACATTCTGTAGTAATACACCGCAAGTCGATCTCTTGCGAGAAGCTTGCACGTCTCTCGATTGCTTACACAATCCGTTCGTTAGTAACCATCTCTGTTGTATGGTCAAGCCGCACGGGCAATTAGTACTGGTTAGCTCAACGCCTCACAACGCTTCCACACCCAGCCTATCAACGTGGTAGTCTTCCACGGCCCTTTAGGGGACTCAAGGTCCCAGGGAGATCTCATCTTGAAGGAGGCTTCCCGCTTAGATGCTTTCAGCGGTTATCCCGTCCGAACATAGCTACCCGGCAATGCCACTGGCGTGACAACCGGAACACCAGAGGTTCGTTCACTCCGGTCCTCTCGTACTAGGAGCAACTCTTCTCAAATCTCCAACGCCCACGGCAGATAGGGACCGAACTGTCTCACGACGTTCTAAACCCAGCTCGCGTACCACTTTAAATGGCGAACAGCCATACCCTTGGGACCGGCTTCAGCCCCAGGATGTGATGAGCCGACATCGAGGTGCCAAACACCGCCGTCGATGTGAACTCTTGGGCGGTATCAGCCTGTTATCCCCGGAGTACCTTTTATCCGTTGAGCGATGGCCCTTCCATACAGAACCACCGGATCACTATGACCTACTTTCGTACCTGCTCGACATGTCTGTCTCGCAGTCAAGCGCACTTATACCATTATGCTCATTGCATGATTTCCGACCATGCTGAGTGCACCTTCGTACTCCTCCGTTACTCTTTGGGAGGAGACCGCCCCAGTCAAACTACCCACCATACACTGTCCTCGATCCGGATTACGGACCAGAGTTAGAACCTCAAACATACCAGGGTGGTATTTCAAGAATGGCTCCACAGGAACTGGCGTTCCTGCTTCAAAGCCTCCCACCTATCCTACACAAGTAGGCTCAAAGTTCAGTGCAAAGCTATAGTAAAGGTTCACGGGGTCTTTCCGTCTAGCCGCGGGTACACTGCATCTTAACAGCGATTTCAATTTCACTGAGTCTCTGGTGGAGACAGCGTGGCCATCGTTACGCCATTCGTGCAGGTCGGAACTTACCCGACAAGGAATTTCGCTACCTTAGGACCGTTATAGTTACGGCCGCCGTTTACCGGGGCTTCGATCAAGAGCTTCGCTTGCGCTAACCCCATCAATTAACCTTCCGGCACCGGGCAGGCGTCACACCCTATACGTCCACTTACGTGTTTGCAGAGTGCTATGTTTTTAATAAACAGTCGCAGCCACCTGGTCACTTCGACCGGCCTCAGCTTAAGGAGCAAGT